>CAYWFX010000008.1:0-6183 GCA_964457945.1 uncultured Syntrophomonas sp. | reverse complement strand
AAAATCAACTCCGCGCACTTGCAGCGATGCCTTTTCATTGCCTAGAGCCACATCAGCTTCTCCTCGAACAACTGCACTGGCTACGGCTAAATGGGAATGCTCCTCCCGCTCATAACCATTAATGGCTTGACTATTCAGCTTCAAACGGCGTAGTTGTTCATCCAGTAGAACCCTGGTACCGCAGCCTTTTTCCCGGTTTATAAAACGTATATCAGGTCGCACCAAATCTTTCCAATCCTTAATGTTTTTTGGATTTCCCCGAATTACATAGAGCCCTTGCATGCGAATAGCCAAATGAACGATTACCGTTGGAATACTTGGCAGCAGGTGGCGCACATAGGATATATTGTACTCTCCTGTATCACCATCCCAGAGGTGAATGCCGACCATATCGGCCTTTCCTTGATAAAGTGTAGACAGGCCAGTAAAGCTCCCCACATGATAGCGAAAGGTATGCAACCCATTAAAACTGGATTCCAGGTGACGGGCTAGAATATCAAGGATTAAATCATGTCCGCAGATGATTAGACTCTGTGAATGGAAATCTGATTCCTGCGCCGCAGACGCCGGAACCTGTTGCCTAAGTTCTAAGCGTTGAACCGGGTTATCTTTCTGAAAAAACTCAAAACTTTTGCCCTGCTTCCTGAAAATATCTACATCTTTCGGGTCAACCCGAAGTTTTCTGCCAATACGATAGGCCGGAAGCTCGCCTCGTTTGATCAGCTCATAAACTGTATTCTTGGCAATTTTTAATATTACTGCCACTTCCTCTGGGGTTAGCGAATTTTCTTCTTGCACTGGAATTACCTCCAAAACTTCTTGACTCCCATTTTATCATAGTCTAGTATATTTACATAATAACGTTATATCTGTTTTTGTTATGTTTTATATTATTACAATGCTTTTCATATATATTAATAGACATTTAACTTAGTCTTTTCTATTTATGTCTACCTATGCAAAAAATATTTTGGCAAAATATTTGTTTAACTATGGCTTTTTCACAGAAAAAATGAGTCATATGATGCCTGAGAAGATTTTTCATCGTGCAACCTTAATGTAAGAGCACACCTCTAAGGGAGAACTTCCCCTTAGAGGTGAATTATTAAATAGTTAAAGGGGGACAGTTGGCAATATCCAGATATAATTTAAATTTTTGGGGAGGAATTACGTTATGAAAAAATTTTTAATTCTATTTGGCCTTATGCTTTTCTCAATAGCGACCCTAACCGGTTGTAGCGGCAGTAAACAAGCAACCCAGCCACCAGCGCCCCAACCAGAACCTGTCAACCTGATGATTGCAGCGGCAGCCAGCCTGCAGGATGCCGGCCAGGAACTACAAACCATCTATACCAGCAAACACCCTGATATTAAGATTACCTATAATTTTGCTGCTTCCGGAACTTTGCAAAAACAGATTGAAGAAGGAGCTCCGGTAGACCTTTTTATTTCAGCTGGCAAAGCCCAAACTGACGCCCTGGCTCAAAAAAAGTTAATAAGCGATACTTCCCTCAAGAATCTCTTAGGCAACGAACTGGTTTTAATCGCCAAAAAAGGCAGCACCTTAACCAGTTTTGAAGGCCTTACTGATAAGTCGGTAGGTAAAATTAGTATTGGCACCCCGGAAACGGTACCGGCTGGACAATATGCTAAGGATACTCTGACCACCATGAAGCTTTGGGATAAGATTCAATCCAAGCTGGTTATGGGCAAAGATGTGCGCGAGGTTTTGACTTGGGTGGAAACCGGTAATGTGGATGCCGGCCTGGTTTATCGCTCTGATACCACCAAAATGAAAGAGGGCAAAATCGTAGCCGCCGCTCCAGCTGATTCCAGCAAACCAATTGTGTATCCTATGGCAGTAATTGCTAGCAGCAAACACCCGAAAGAAGCGGGAGAATTTGAGGCATTTTTGCTCACTAATGAAGCGCAGCAGGTCTTTATTAAATATGGCTTTAAATCACTAACCAAGTAGTTTAGCAGCAAAATGTTATTACACGTAAAAGATTGGTTTCCGGTAATTCTTTCGCTTCGGGTGGCCTTTATTGTAGTATTTATAGTTGCCTGTTTAGGTTTACCCTTGGCTCGTTTTATGGCCCGTCAGGATTTCTATGGCAAAGATATATTGGAAGCTCTCATTACCTTACCCCTGGTTTTACCCCCATCGGTAATTGGCTATGGTTTGTTAATAATGATTGGTAAAAATGGGTTCATGGGACAATACCTGGACAGTATGGGGATATCCATAATCTTTACCTGGTGGGCAGTTGTTATGGCCTCAACCGTGGTAGCCTTCCCCTTGATGTATCAGTCTAGCAAAGCGGCCTTTCTTAGTGTCGACCTCAATTTTGAAAAGGCCGCACGAACCCTGGGGGCTAATGAGACACGAATCTTCTTCACCATTACTCTCCCCCTGGCCTGGCCTGGCATTACCGCCGGTCTGGTGCTTGCTTTCGCCAGAGCTCTGGGGGAATTCGGCGCTACGCTTATGGTCGCCGGTAACATACCCGGGCAGACCCAGACCATACCCCTGGCCATTTACTTTGCCGTAGAATCAGGAGATGACCTTACCGCCAGAACTCTGGTAGCTATCATTACGGTTTTTAGTTTTGTCGTAATTTTTTGGGTCAACCGCTGGGCCAAGAAACAAGTACATTAAATTATTCAGGGCTGTCAAGGAATAGCCCCTTAGGATGGTGCAATGTGTTAAAAGCTCAGATAAGTAAGAAACTATGGAATTTCAACCTTGATATTAACTTGGAGTTGGAAAATCAAATCCTGGTTTTATGGGGCGCATCAGGTGCCGGCAAAACCACTATCCTGCATTGTTTAGCCGGATTGCTAAGTCCTTCGGAAGGCTATATAGAGCTAAATAATCGAGTTCTATATTCATCAGCTGATAAAACTAATGTAGCTGCTCGCAATAGAAGCATTGCATATCTATTTCAGGATTATGCCCTATTCCCCCATATGACAGTAAAAGAAAATGTGTATTATGGCCTTAAAAGTCAAAGATCAGAGACACGCCATTCCAACATTGAACCAATTCAGGTTTTGGATTCCTGTGGAGTAAAACACTTGATAGATCGCTTCCCTGGGCGGTTATCAGGCGGCGAGAAGCAACGGGTAGCTCTGGCTAGGGCTCTGGTAGTACAGCCAAAATTACTTTTACTTGATGAGCCCTTTAGTGCTCTGGACAAGAACAATAAAGTGAGCTTACGACAAGAGCTAAAAAGACTGCATGAAGAATGGCAAATACCCTTCATACTGGTTACTCACGATGAGGAAGATGCCAGTTTTTTGGGAGACATTGTGGTGGGCATAGAAAATGGTAAATGTTCAGAAAAACAAAGTATAGTTTGCTGTTGAAGACCGTGGGGTCAGTGGAACTACTGGTCCGGACATAAAAGAGGCTGAGGTTCAGGATTACCCACAGCCTCTTTTATTAAATACCTACCTGGTATTCGACTAAAAATACATTATTTACCATACTTCTGGGAAAGCAGTATTGGTATACATTCCTTCCATTTGGAATTTATGCCCTTCTTCCATCTTGGCCAGTTCTTCAAAAAGTTTTTGCTTTTCTGGATCCTTTGTAGCTAAAGCCAATCCGGCATATATTTCCATTGCCTCCTCCTCTTTCTTCATCGCTAAGGCAATGGCATCAACAGGTTTCATCGTTATTGACAGCCTGGGCAATTCTACAGTCTCTGCTACCTTGTAGTCCGCTCCTCCAAAAAAGCTGAAGTCCTGAATCTCTTTTACTTTAATACTTTCCAAGGCCTTCTTGTGCCCCTGTTCTTCTGCAGCAAATTCCTTAAACAGTTTTTTCATGCCTTGATCCGAAAATTTTGCTGCAGCATCGCGGTAAAATTCATACGCTTCAACCTCGGCATCAATGGCCATATCCATAATACTCTCAAAATCCTTCTTCTCCATATCTATCCGCTCCTTTTTATTTTAGTCTATCCACTTTCATTTGATAAAAAACAACTTTTTTAGGCTAGGGCTAAGTAGTTTCATAAGAGAAAGGCAGAACCCGACATCTGCAGAGACAAAAAGCAGGCCCGGTTGGAATTACTCCCAACGAGCCTGCTCTTAGTATGCTTACTATTTTTAATTCAACAACTACTACCCTAATTTGGCATTATAATCCGGTCTGAAGTTCTTCAGGGTAGTCAATACCGGTCCGGGTGCTGCCTGGCCTAAACCACACAGACAGGCTCTGGTCATAACCTGACCCAGTCTTTCTGACAGGGCGATATCCTGAGCAGTTCCCTTACCACTATTGATCTTCTTCAAAATCTCGTGCATTCTCTTGGTGCCTTCCCGGCAGGGGGTACATTTGCCACAAGATTCATGCTCAAAGAACTTAGTGATTCTTTCAACGACATCTACCAGATCGACAGTCTCGTCCATTACGAAAACTGCTCCCGATCCTAGTGTAGCTCCAATGGCATTCATGGAATCAAAGTCTACTGGAGTATCCAGCATTGATTCGGGGATGAATCCACCTGAGGTTCCGCCGATCTGCACTGCCTTGAACTTCTTGCCGCCGGCAACTCCGCCGCCCATTCCAAAGACCACGTCACGAATGGTTGCGTTGGTAGGTAGTTCAAAAACGGTCTTGTTTACTGCATCGCCGGTTAAGGTAAATACTTTGGTTCCGGGATAATTACTGGCTCCGATACCTTTGAACCAATCAGCTCCTTTTTCAATAATAGCTGTAATATTGGCAAAGGTCTCCACATTATTTACTACGGTTGGTTTTCCCCACAAGCCAGCTACTCCTGGGAAGGGTGGTTTAAAGCGAGGTTCTCCCCGGCTGCCTTCAATCGATTCCAGTAGTGCAGTTTCTTCGCCGCATACATAAGCACCTGCACCCATCCGTACCTCGATGTCAAAATCACCTAATACCCCCTTGGCTTTGGCCTGGGCAATGGCTTCATTCAAAATATCAACTACATAGGGATATTCTCCACGACAGTAAATATATCCTTTGGTTGCTCCGATAGCATAACCACATATAGCCATTCCTTCCAGGACTGCATGGGGGTCGTTTTCCATTATGATACGATCCTTATAGGTACCTGGTTCGCCTTCATCGGCATTGCAGACCACATATTTCTGGTCGGCTGCGGTGCCATAACTGAAACTCCATTTCATACCGGCATTAAAGCCAGCTCCGCCGCGTCCCCGCAGGCCTGAATTTTTTACTTCATCTATGACTTCTTTCTGGCTAATACTGCGGGCTTTGGCGAGTGATTTATAACCACCAGCGTTTATATAGTCATCGATTTTAAGCGGATCAATTTTTCCATAGTTGCGCAAAACTATGCGCATCTCCTCGGCCATCATGTTCCCTCCTTTCGTTCTTATTTATATCCTGATAATATGCCAGTAATACTCTCTGCAGTCACATCACCATACGGCTTACTGTTGATGGTGATAACTGGGGTTGCCTGACACTGTCCAACACACTCGGTAAACTCCAGGGTAAACTTGCCATCCTGAGTAGTCTCACCCATCTTAATACCCAATTCCTTTTCAAGAGCAGCCACTACTTTATCAGCGCCGGCTACATGACACGGAGCGCTTTCACAAATGCGTATTACGCTTTTGCCCCGTTTTCCTACTTTTAAGTAGGAATAGAAGGTCGCTACCCCATAAGCTTGAGCTTTGGATATATCAAAGGCCTGGGCGGCTGCAACTACTGCGTCTTCCGGTATATAGCTATATTCTTTTTGAATAGCATGATATGCTTCAATTAGTCCGCCAGGTAGATCTTTATAGGCATTGATGATGTTCTTGTAGTCGGCCATTATTGATTCACCTCCTGGACCTTTTCAATCTTGACCGCACAAACCTTGTACTCACCTGTGCCGGCAATATCACATACAAAAGGACTGGTGAGTTCATTGGTAGGCGTAGCACTATGATGATGGGACATCCAGATGACCCCAGGCTGTACCCGCTCAGTTACCCAAGCGGTGGTTAGAACTGAACCCCGACGGGAGGTAACCCTCATCCGGCTGCCCGTAGCAACGCCTAGTTTTTGAGCTTCCTGGGGATTGACCTCGGTCATTTCCCGATCCCAAACACTGGCAATACCAGCAGAATATTGGGTGGTAACATTATAGTGCTGCATTACGCGACCGGTACACAGCAGGACGGGGAAATCCG
>CAYWFX010000007.1:0-95760 GCA_964457945.1 uncultured Syntrophomonas sp. | reverse complement strand
CCATTTCAATGACTTCCAGGTAACCCTGATATTTGCTTAATTATACTATATATCCAGGCATCGGTTATTCTTCAAGCTGCTAAATAGCATAAGAAAAGCCATCCCATTCCGTTCATCACGGTTGGTATGGCTTCTTAGTTGATAAACGGATAATTCAACAACCTAAATGTTTATTAATAAGATCCATGTATTTCAAATAGTGTTTCAAACACATGTCAATTGAACGATATACAATTGTATCATCAATCTCTTCGTATTCATGCACTAAAATATTTCTCAATCCAGTGGAAGGAGCTATTTGCAGGGCAAATTCCACCGGGATAACATTTAATTCTGCAATATCAATAAAAGAATTAAAATAGTCAGATGCTCCCTTGGACCTATTCATCCTCAGCAGCATGTTATTGATGTCCGTAGCGCATTCCACAATTAACTGCATCGTTCTTTCAATTGCCCGCTTATTTATTGAACTACGTTTATACTCTTCCAGGGAAATGGTCGAGAAATTTTTTAGTTCTTCATAGTAAGTGTAAAGTTTATCTAATTTAGCGCAAATTCTATCTTTGTCAGACATTGCTTAATTCCTCCGATAATTTTTTTTGAAAGAGTTCGTGTTGAATCTGCCTGAATTTCTTTGTTTCGTAGTAACATTTATAGAGATAAGGACAAAGACCTTCAAAATAGCCTTTTTCATCTTCATAAAGTAACTCCCCATCCTTTGCAATGGCTTCTTTTAGCAGGCCGGATGCGGTCTGCAGGTTTACCAGATGGAGATCACTTTTTCTATGTAAAAGAATTAGATCAGTCATTAAATCGTATATTTGCTGAGGACTCAATGGGCATCGAGCAATAAAGGCGATGTCAATATCACTGCGTTCTGCTTGATAATCTTCCTGCCGAGCATAACTACCATAGTATACTAAGAGGCGCAGCTTATAACGCTGTACAATTTGCTTGAGTTTCTCTTGATCAATCTCAATTCGCATTTCTAATCCTCCCCTCGGAGTCTTCTGCTATCACTTATATCCTTCGCTTTCAATCTCTTCCATTATATGTCATTTGCTTCATGTTATACAAGTAAGTGCCTTTAACACACCTTGCCATTAGTTTATGTTGTTTTGTTTAATATTTCAATCTAGGCAGTTGTCAAGAACCCAAAAATACCGGTACACCCGATGAGGTCAAGAAAGGCTTTATCCATGGAAAGGGGTTCGATAAGAGGAGTATATGTGCTGATTATTTGTAAAAACTGGCGTAATGCCTCCTGAAATAGCATAAGAAAAGCCATCCCATTCCGTCCATCACGGTTGGTATGGCTTCTTAGTTGATAAAGTTTCGTGCTTACAAGCATCTATTCGGCCAGACTAATTCGATCTTTCCAAGCTGGCAGTTTAGCCATCATGTTTTGAGCCGCTGAACGGGCTGTTCTGTCATCCAATCCCTGCGTGTCAATAATATAAGCAGTTATCCCATCGAGCGTTTCCTCGTATGAATGCATTGAGCCGTCAGGATTACAGCAATATAGGCAATAATCCTTGCTTTCATCGCTCATAGCAAAATCAGACGGGTTATTCATGGGCATTCCACAGGCAATACAAATCTTCATAAACACTTACCTCCTTTCTTAAATGTTGACTCCTAGCTTTTCTAGTTGCTTAATACCCTCTTCCGTTTATTTTCTATCATAGTCGCCTTTTATTAAACTCATGAAATGTTCCAACAGCATTTCACCATGGTGTTTCATCACAGAACCATCCGGGGCGAACCAATCACTATTACTTAAATAATAATTAATAAGTGCAATCCAGGTGTTGAATAAAAGATGAACCGGCATGGTATAGATAGTGCCCGTATCCATCTCCCGTTGGGCAGCTTGGCTGATATGAAAGGATACCGCCGACTGTATCATGATAAAGGTATCCCGAGCTACCGGAGGCAGAAGCCGGGCTTCAACCACCAATCTGGTATAGAAGGCTTCAAATTCCATGATACTGGTCAAATGTGCGGCCAACAATTCTCTAACTTCCCTGCAGTTACTGGCCAACTCATGAGTGCGCAGCGTCATCTTCTGGCCGAATTCTTCAATCACTGCACTTATCAGGGCTTCCTGACTCTCAAAATGAGCAAATACGGTACCGTGAGAAACACCGGCTGCCTCGGCAATATCGGCCATGCGCGTTGACATAATGCCACGAGATCCAAATTCCATAAATGCAACCTCAAGTATTTTTCTGCGTGTTTGTTCCTTCTGCAATTGTCGTTGGGTGCTTTTCATTATGTTGACTCCATACTCATTGACTTTATAGTCATTGTATTAAGAATGTAATTAATTGTCAAGGTATTTTTAAATTAAATGACCAGTATAAAAAAAACGCCGCAAATAATTGCGACGCTTCTTGCACTACTTACTGACTACTTATAGAATTGTAACTTTAACTGTTCTCATTCCCCAATTCATTGCCTCCTGGCGACTGTCAAAGTAGAGATCAATCCTATTACCTTTGATTGCCCCACCCTGATCAGCGGCTATTGCATCTCCATAACCTTCAACATAGAGTCTGGTGCCCATAGGAATAACATTCGGATCTACAGCCACAATTCCTCTTGCCAATGGAAGACCGATGTAAGATGGTTGTCCATAGAATGGGTAGTTGGATTCCCATGAAGAATCATACCCGGTTGCTACCATGTTTATAATATTTGCACCCCGGGAAGCTGCAGCGTCACCTCTGGATACGGCTGTACCCGGATTTGAAGCTGTGTTGCTTGATAAGCCCAGAGCCTCTCTGGTTTTAAGTCCTACTATACCATCTGCAGCCAGTGAAGCATTTTTTTGGAACCTGGTTACACCTTGGTAGGTTTGGAGACCAAAGATTCCATCGGCTGCTCCACACCAGTATCCCTTAGTATTCAAGGTTTCCTGTAATTGTACTACCTCAGCTCCGCTTGAACCCATGGAAAGGTTGGAGGCCGCCATAGCAGCATCACTTCTAGATAATAACAAACCCGTAAAAAATAATGATAGTATGAAAATTGGAACAATAATCTTTTTACCTAACATTTATAAACTCCTCTCTAAACTGTTGTTGTCAAAGAACGGTCAATCGCTTCGATCGTCTGATGAAGCAGTTTAGTAGGTAGTACTGTTATAGTCTAAGGTATAGACCAATATTGTTCAAACCGGCTATAAGCTGTCTGGAATGGGCTATTCCAACTATGATTAGAAGTCCTCTGGGATTTTGTCCAATTCTGAGATCTCTTAAGACATCCTATGTGATGGGATATCATGTCAGACAGACTCGTCCTTGCTAAAATCCACTGGAATAGCAAATAATAATGCTCAGGAGGTGGCTTAATATCAATAAATATGTGCTCTATTTTGATGAAATTAATAAAACTCATTTGCCTTACGTTGGCGGTAAAGGAGCTAACTTAGGAGAACTGGCCAAAGCCGGTTTCCCAGTTCCTTCAGGGTTTTGTATTACAACAGAAGCCTACCGTACTTTTCTTAAAGCCAGCAGCGAGATGGAAGAACTGATTACGCAGCTTGACCGGTTAAAACCTGATCAGTTGAATGAAATCAGTAAGCTGGGTAAAATTATACGGCACCATTTAGAATCTATTACCATGCCGGAAGACATTAAAACAGCCATCATCGACAGCTGGAAAAAGTCGGGGGAAGAGTTGGCCTATGCAGTCCGTTCCAGCGCTACCGCTGAGGATCTGCCGACGGCTTCTTTTGCTGGACAGCAGGATACCTATTTGAACATGAAAGGTGCAGATCAAATACTCCAGGCTGTACAGAAATGCTGGGCTTCTCTGTTCACTGATCGGGCCATTGTCTACCGCGCCCAGAACGGATTTGACCACCGCTCGGTGTTTTTATCAGTCGTGGTGCAGCACATGGTTTTCCCCGATGTATCAGGAATCATGTTTACAGCTGATCCGGTGACCGGTAATCGGAAGATCATATCCATTGACGCCAGTTATGGCATAGGGGAAGCGCTGGTATCAGGTATTGTTTCAGCGGATTTATACCAGGTACGAGCAGATAAGATATATAAAAAGCAAATTGCCAGGAAAGAGATTGCTATCTACGCCCAGCCTGAGGGTGGCACAGAAAAAGTTGAGATTACCGGAGATAGACAAACAACCCCGGCTTTGTCGGATGAACAAGCAGTTAAGCTAGCCGGAATAGGACGAAGCATAGAAGAGCACTTTAAAAGCCCGCAGGACATTGAGTGGTGTCTGGTTGAAGACGAAATATTTATTGTACAAAGCCGGCCGATTACAACCCTCTATCCCATTCCTGCCGTGAATGATGATAAGCTGCACCTTTTTGTATCCTTTGGTCATGTGCAGATGATGACTGAAGCCATGAAGCCTCTGGGGATATCGGTACTTAGGACTCTAATTCCGATCGGCAAAGCTTCGCCACTGGCGGAAAGCGATCTTCTGCTGGAAGCCGGCGGAAGATTGTATTTAGATTTGACTAAAGTGCTGGAGTATCCGCAATTGAGGAAACGGATACCTGAAATATTACTAAATGTCGATGAAATGATGGCCCGAACTGTGCAGAGCTTTGTGGGAAGGGAGGATTATCTGGCCAGTATCGAGCCGGGTAAGAAACTAAACCTAGCACTGGTTAACAAGTTCTTACCTACTGCATTTGCAGTTCTTAGAAATGTTTTGTACCGTGATAATGACCAGGCTATTGAGGATATGAACAACTATATAGCTGATCAGTTTCAGACCAGCAGGAAGAGAATGATGGGCTCAGTTGGCACAGATATAATACTGCATAGTCAGGAAATACTGTCCACTTTACTGCCCACCGTATTATCGAAGGTGGCACCACTCTTTGGACCTGCCATCCTTACTTACAAACTTATTGAGAGTTCATCTATAAAGTGGCTGGGAGATGCAGCCGAGTTGGCAGGCATCAGTAAATCCCCACCGGGTAATGTGACGACAGAAATGGGGTTAGCATTAGGTGATGCGGCCGATGTGATGCGGGAATATCCGGCAGTAATCGAATACCTGAAGCATGCCAGCAACGCCACGTTTATTGAGGGACTGAGAGCAGTAGCCGGCGGAGAAGAAGTTTTACCTGTATTATTAAATTTTCTGGAACGATATGGTATGCGGGGAACGGGTGAAATCGATGTGACCAGACCGCGTTGGCGTGAGGTTCCAACCCAGTTGGTCCCCGCCATTTTAGGTCACATTGGAAGTGTCAAACCAGGGCAGCACCGGCTTGATTTCCTGGCAGGCAGAGTGGAAGCTGAACATGCTATTGAAAGGCTTTTGGAACGTCTCCGGAACACACCGGGAGGATTATTCAGGGTCAAACGGATGAAACGATTAATAAAGGTTCATCGCTCACTGATAGGGCTTAGAGAACATCCTAAATTCTTAATTGTGCAGAATCTAGACATTATCAAACATGCAATTTTGGAGGAGGCCGATAACCTGGTCGCAAATGGAATCTTAGAGCATCGAGAGGATGTTTTTTGGTTTTCTCTGCCAGAAATCAAAGAAATGATCGAAACTCAAAAGGTAGACCGGAATATTATTACATCGCGAAAAGAAAAATTCCAACGTGATGAGAAACTAACCCCTCCTCGTGCCTTTACCAGCGAGGGTGAAATCATTTTAGTCAAGCCGGGGGCAAACGTGCCGCCAGGCGCACTGGCAGGGAGTCCAGTGTCATCAGGAACGGTGGAAGGCCGAGCCCGGGTCATCCTAAAGCTGGAAGATGCTAAAATGGAGAAGGGAGATATCCTGGTGGCACCATATACTGACCCGGCTTGGACAATGTTATTCCCGTTAGCGGCCGGTCTGGTGACGGAGGTCGGTGGTCTAATGACCCATGGTGCAGTAGTTGCCAGAGAATATGGAATCCCAGCAGTTGTAGGAGTCGATAACGCCACTCACAAAATTA
Source organism: uncultured Syntrophomonas sp. (assembly GCA_964457945.1). Lineage (GTDB taxonomy): Bacteria > Bacillota > Syntrophomonadia > Syntrophomonadales > Syntrophomonadaceae > PHAA01. Next base: position 89,816 of record CAYWFX010000007.1, on the reverse strand, counting down.
CAGACGGCCAAAAAATACGTGTAGATGGCACCCACGGATATGTTGAGATTTTATAGAATTAATTACGGAAGACTCGTAAGCTCTCTGCTAACTCACCGGTTAAAGGTAATTTTCCTCCTTGGTGAAGTTTACCTCATAAAATTCGAAGCCAAAATGACACTAAAATATTAAAAAAATATTGGCTCTAACCACACTACTTTTCCCATGTTACATTATAATACAATCAGACATAAAGTTTACCCTGAGTTTACGAGGCCAGATTTAGTTCAACCTATCGTCATTGCCCGTCTTATACTGGCTGGCTAAGAGAATTCGAGTATCAGTAACATAGGCAAGGAGGTTTTAAAGTGAGCGGCATAAAAGTAAAATTCCTGGGCAGCGGTGATGCCTTCGGCAGTGGAGGACGTTTACAGAGCTGCATCCTGGCAGGAGCAAATAACCAGCAATTTTTATTGGACTGTGGTGCTTCCTCAATGATTGCCCTGCGGAAGTATATGATTGATCCCAACGATATTGGGATTATCCTGATCACAAATTTGCACGGAGATCATTTCGGTGGCATTCCCTACTTTATCGTTGACTCTCAGTTAAACCTCAAACGCACAAATCCTTTAATTATAGCCGGACCACCAGGCATTAATAAAAGGCTCTCGGAACTTATGGAAGCAACATTTCCGGGCTCCTCAGGGATGAAAACGAAGTTTTCTCTGGAAATAATAGAAATGCAAGCTGGAACACCCTGGCAATGTAATGGAATTATTGTAATGCCTTTTTCGGTTATTCATCCGACAGGAGACCCCCATCTAGCCTTACGAATAGCTTGCGGAGGGAAAACCATAGCTTATTCTGGAGATACGGAATGGACGGAAAACCTGATTCCATTGGCTGCCGAAGCGGATTTACTTATAATGGAATCCTACTTCTTTGATAAAAAGGTCAAATACCACCTCGATTATCAAACTATTAAAACCAATTACAGCGTACTAAAGACCAAAAACTTGGTCATTACTCATATGAGTGAGGATATGCTGGCAAAACTTAATAATATTGATTGTAATTATGCGGAAGACGGCAAAGTCTTTGATCTGTGAAATGAAATTTATCTCTTCCAAGTATCATGGGACCGCATTAAACAGCCCCATATTTAACAATATATAGATAACGGCTGGCCAGGCCTTTGTCATACATTTCTTTTCCGCTTCGGTATTCCCTCAGTTTTGACTCATACAACTCGCTATTTCCCTCGCCTGCCAAGGCGGCCTTATATTTCGGCAGGACTTTTAAGGCGTTTTCATATAGGGCATGTTCATTGGCACTATAGTCAACAACCCGGTACGGCATCTCATTCTTGAGAAGACTATCTGCCAGTCGGGTATGGTCGCTCTCTAGAAGCATTTCCTCCTTTTTGGTTTCATCGAAAATATATTGGGAGTAATACAAATACAAGCAGTTGTTTTCGTTTTCGATGCCCTTCAACAGCCTTATTAGTCTGTCTAAATCATTGCTGAAATAGAGACTATCAACTGCCAGGGTCAGGGTTGGTGTCACATGATAATCCAACAGACTGTCGAGGTCTCCGTCGATATAGGAAATCCCAGGACTGCATTTTTTCACGGTTGATTCATTCAACTGGTCAATTCCGATTCCCTGACAGTCATATTTTTTAACCAGACCATCGAGAATACATCCGCTGCCACAACCCAGGTCTAAAACAGTATCTCTATGGGAAACGGTAACAGTATTGAATAAATAATCAAGCTGCTGTTTATCCATCATATTAAAAAGGTATAACCGATAGCCGTATATTTCTTCACAATAATCAAGAAAGGCTGTGCTATTCACAGCGTTATTTATTAATCGGTTGAAGTCTTTTCGGGCTCTCATTTTGTTAATTTGCAAGGCTTCTTTTTTCCCTATTTCGCTAAGTGAAAACTCCCTTTGGCTGTTCATTAGTAAGAATCCATTCTCAATCAACCAGGTTAATTCATTTTCCAGATCACAGTCTTCTCTTAACATCAATTTCAGAGACTGGCAAATAGCACTCATCGTAATGATTTGATTCTGGTTGGCTAGATTATAAGCAATGTAGAGTAAGGTCTCATGAGGTTCCTTTATTTCCATAAGGTCTCCCCCTTGCGGATTGTTGTTATCACTATCTTGAATTGTGATGGGAATGGCTTCCCTGTGTGAAGATAGCTAGCTGCTTGCAAAATAACATTACCACCATACTCGTTAACCTCGGTACACAGCTTTGTTTTCACCTAGATTGATATCACTATTCAATTAGGAATAACTCTTCTACGCTTACAGTAAGAAGTTTGGCGAGCTTCATGGCTAATTCCAAGGTTGGGTTGTATTTATTGTTTTCGATGGCGTTAATGGTTTGCCTGGTAACTCCCAACTTATCAGCTAAATCTTCTTGCCTGAATCCAAGCTCTTTTCTGAGCTCTCTAATCTTATTCTTCATATTCGCCTGAAATTCTGTGCCTGAAAAACAATAGACAGGCGTAGAAGACTATGTTTTGAGAGATAAGCAAGAGGATTGGCAAGCCTAGTTGGGCCGTCTTAATGGTTTCATATGTTGACCAAATTATTAAGTAAATGACAGTGAATAGCCATGCAATTTTGACACTCTTTAGAGTAATATACATCTCCATTTCATCAGCCTTTTTCATGATAATGATACCCCCCTAATGTAAAATTCTTTTTACATTCCTATCATAAGTCCGAATCCTACAAATGTCAAATTGTATTTACATTTATCTATGAGGGGCTGTAGATAAGTCTAATTTTTGCCTGCCAGGAAAGCCCCGATTCTTCCTGAAAAGCTAATCATCTCCTATCCACATAGCTGAGTTAGAGCTGGAACCGTGCAGTAATATCAAAGGTGGAGCGGATTCTTCCCCGCAGACGCTTAGTGGCCTTTGAACAGTCAATATAAATCTAAGCATTATTTCCCTTTTAATTGCCGAACATCGTTAAAAAAGTTTTTTGGTTTCCGATGAAGATAAGCCATTGATGAAAAATGCAAGGTATCCTCCCGTTTCGTTTTCTTTATCAATGGTAACATATCTTAATCATTGATCGCTTAGCGGCCTAGGATAAACAAAAATATGGTATATTAATTCGTTTATGAAACAGAATACTAATGAAATATTGAAGGGAGGTACAAATATGAATGATAGAACCAACCCAGATGAGAAAGCTCTTGCCAAAGAGTTACAGATGGTAAACCGCGAATATGTTGAAATAATTGAGGAGCCAAAGGATACAAAAAGTAAAAGTAACAAAAAACGCAATAAAAATCCCGCGAAGGGATAAGTTGGTCTTAAAACCAGAGGCTGTGCATCATTAAATAGCCTCTGGGTGACCTGCTTGTAATGATAGGCTATTTTTTTCTCTTTTGGGGTTTGCTTTCCGCTTTCGTTATATTCTCAGCAACTCTGAATTTAACAATCTCACTTATCAATTCATATGGCAACGGTTTTTCTATAGGAAATTGTACGGCTCCTTTTGATCCTTTATACTCCGATAACTTATGCTTAAATGCATCAATTCCGCTGGGGCCAGGATAAAATCCAATATGCCTTTTATGGGCAGCAAAATGTACCAGATTTCCGTGCAAAGCAAAAGTTGGCATTCGCCAGCTCATTTTTTCTTCTGCGTCTGGTGCCGACTCTTTTATGACGCTTCTTAGTGCTTGAAGTATTTCCTGAACCTCAGGAGAAAACTGCAAGATGTATTCATCTATTGACTTGAAAACATTTCTATTCTCTTCCACAATTTCTCCTTTCAAATTCACATGAAATATGCGATCATTTACGACTTTAGTTCCCGGGCAGTATCATTTAACAATATGTACAGCATCACCAGAGCCCCTCCGGATACGATAGCCATATCAGCTACATTGAAAACCGGCCACCAGCCGATACTTAGGAAATCTCTCACGGCTCCATAAAACCAGCGGTCAATCACATTGCCAATAGAGCCTCCTACTATAAGCCCCATCGAGTACTGCAGCCACGGTGCCGGAGAATACTTGAGATTATAATAAATCAGCACTAGAGAGACAACCAGGGCCATGATAATAAAGAACCAGTAGCGGCCCTGCAAAATACTAAAAGCCGCCCCCCGGTTATGAACATAAGTCAAACTCAAAATACCATCAAAAACTTTCCTGCTATCACCAACAAACATGGTGCTGGCTATCCAGAACTTGCTAAGCTGGTCAACTAATAATATTAAGATAATACTTAACCAAAATCTCAATCCATAACCTCCCTGAAATTGCCAACGGCCCATGTATATGACCATATCATGGCATGACAATTATATTGTATGCCATATTAATAAGCAAAACAATCGTAATGGCGACCTTTACCGCTTTTACTTCTTAGTTTATAATATTAGGGATTATCAAGAAATAAATTCTGCCTTATTTATTCCTTGACAGCCCCTTATTGATAATACTAGATTTATTGGGAGGAATTATAATGATCCAGTCCGTCGGCAATACCAGTTCACGTGTCTCTATTATAAAAGACCTGGCCCTCGCTCCATCAGGACATAATAAACTGGAATGGGTTAAAAACCATATGCCAGTTTTAAACCTCTTAAAAGAAGACTTCGAAAAAAATCAACCTCTGAAGGGGAAAACTATCGTATGCTGCCTGCATCTGGAAGCCAAAACCGGCTATCTCTTGCAAACCTTGAAGGCAGCTGGTGCAGAAGTAATTGCCTGTGCCAGTAATCCCCTTTCCACCCAGGATGATGTGGTAGCTGCCCTGGTTGACTCTGGAATTACCGTATTTGCCATTCATGGCGAGAGTGCTGAACAATATCATGATTTCTTAGAAAAAGCTCTGGACTGCCTCCCTGATGCCATTATAGACGATGGTGCGGATATGGTAACTTCGCTCTTGAAGAACAGAAAAGAGCAAGCAGCAAAGATCATTGGCGGCTGTGAAGAAACAACCACCGGAATCGTAAGGCTCCGTTCCATGGATAGCGACAACGCTCTATTATTCCCAATGATAGCAGTCAATGACGCCTATATGAAATATCTTTTTGATAATCGTTATGGAACCGGTCAATCCGTATGGGATGGTATAAACCGTACTACCAATCTGGTAGTTGCCGGCAAAACAGTGGTGGTAGTAGGATATGGCTGGTGCGGCAAAGGGGTATCGCTGCGCGCTAAAGGTATGGGAGCCAAGGTCATTATTACTGAAATTGACCCCATCAAGGCTAACGAGGCTATAATGGACGGTTTCCGGGTAATGTCCATGAACGAAGCTGCTAAATTCGGAGACGTTTTTATTACTGTGACCGGCAACGTTAATGTAATCAGGAAAGAACATATGCAAGTTATGAATGATAATGCGATTATGGCCAATGCCGGTCATTTTGATGTAGAAATATCTAAGCCTGATTTGAACGCCCTAGCAGTAAGCACCCGAACTGTTAAGAATAACATCGAAGAATTTGTAATGGAGGATGGGCGCAGATTATATTTACTGGCTGAGGGACGCTTGGTCAACCTGGCCGCCGGGGATGGACACCCTGCCGAAGTTATGGATTTAAGTTTTTCTCTGCAAGCTCTATCGCTGCTGTATGTAATACAAAACCATGAAACATTGGGGAACCATGTTTATAATGTGCCTGAAGAAATCGATAAAAAAGTAGCTTATATGAAATTACAGGCCGACGGTATTGAGATTGATGAATTAACATCTGAACAGATTAATTACCTGGACAGCTGGGATACCAACCTGTAGACTTAATTTTCGAAAAATTGAGCTTGATTTTCGAGTATAATTAATCCGCCTTTTTCGCAGAATATTTAATAATGTTAAGGAAAGGCGGATTTATTTATGGAAACTATCAACAGGCGATATATCTGGTTGTTTTTTTCCATTCTCATAACAATTATGATAGGTGCCTATATTTTAAATACCATGAACGCTCCTTCCCTCCCTAAACCATATGATCTGCGGTCTGATGGAAGCGAACAGACCAATTCTTATTATGTGGTAAAGGATACCCTGGGGAACACTATACTGGAGACAGGATTACCCGTACAGGTCGATGACCAGTACATTGATGAACAAAATGTCCAGTATATTGTATTGAAAGTGGATGGCAAGAATGCAGTAGCCGATATTGTTGCAAAAAAGGAAGACCCCGATAATAATACCTTGGGTGTTAGCACTATGAATCTTCCTTATTATAAAAAAAGTATTCCTGCACAGGCTGCCCCAGGCACACATGTAGTTATTTACCATACTCATACTGATGAATCGTATGTTCCCACATCAGGTGCTGCTAGCCAACCAGGGGCTGGGGATGTATTTGCAGTGGGTAATATTCTAACTGATTCCTTGCAGAAATCCGGAGTTAGCGTAACCCATAGTACTAACGCTCATGATCCACATGATATAAATGCATATCACCGCTCCCGTAAAACAGTTACTCAGCTATTGAAAGAAAAGCCTGATGCAGCCTTCGATATCCATCGGGACTCAGCCCCTGCAAGTGCCTACATTACAGCCATTAATGGGGTCGATAGCTCACGAGTCATGATCGTTATGGGTCGTTCCAACCCGAATATGAAAACCAATTTAAAATATGCTCAGAAAATCAAGGCCGAAGCTGACAGTCTGTATCCGGGACTCATCCGGGGAATATTTATGGGTAAAGGATCATATAACCAAGATCTGTATCCTACCGCCCTATTATTTGAAGTCGGAACAGAAACGATCTCGCTGGATTTGGCCGAAAACGCAGTCCGCTTCCTGGGTGACGTAATTACCCGCGTCATGGGCGGTTAAGCAGTTAATTTTCCACCTACTTATTCATCCTCAGCCATCCTGTATGCAATTACAGCAGGATGGCTTTCCTGTATATAAATATAATTATTAAATACTGATTATAATACGCACTTTAAATTATAATATAGAATATATGCAATAGTTTTAGGTCTTGTCGGGGGAGGATAAGGTTTTTGAAAATTGAATTAAAGTGGCAGGCATTCTTAATTGTCTCCATCGGCATATTTATTTCTACCCTCGATGGCAGCATATTGAATATTGCAAATCCTAGTATAGCCCATGATATCCATGTCAATATGGAAGAAGTCCAGTGGGTGATCACAGCCTATCTGTTAGTTATTACTTCTTCATTAATATTCTTTGGCAGGCTGGGGGATAAAGTAGGCAGCAACAAGATTTATACTTATGGCTTTCTAACTTTCACATTAGGCTCAGTAGCTTGCAGCCTCTCTAGTTCATTATTGGTTCTAATTGCCGCACGTACATTCCAGGGTTTGGGAGCGAGTATGATGATGGCTACCGGCATCGGCATAGTCTCTAATATATTTCCTTCCGGTGAACGTGGCAAAGCTCTAGGATTAACCGGTACAGTGGTGGCTATGGGTAATATGATGGGACCAAGCTTAGGAGGAATACTCCTGGCAAAATTCCAGTGGCCGGTGATTTTCATGATAAATGTTCCCATTGGCTTGTTAGGATTCTATTTGGGCTATAAATACCTACCTACCCAAGATCTTAATCCAAAAAGTAACAACTACGACATCCGCGGAATTGTTCTGATGGCCTTGGCTGTTACCACTCTGATAATCTCCCTTTCTAACGGCCAGGGTGTAAATATAGGACTACTGCTGGCATCAGGCATACTTATGATCATTTTCTACCTGTGGGAGAAGAATGCTGTTCATCCCTTGCTAGACTTTGAACTCTTTAAGATTAAAACTTTTGTATACGGTAACTTGATGGGCGTAGCGGTCTATATTACCCAGACCTCAGTATTCTTTCTCCTACCCTTCTATATGGAAACTATACTCCAGATTTCTCCGGCTCATTCCGGTTTATTAATGACCATTACTCCGGTCAGCATGGCGGTGGTTGCTCCACTGTCGGGTTATCTTTCAGATAAAGTGGGATCCAGCCGAATTATTTGCCTGGCTTTTTCATTTCTTAGCGCTTCCTTCCTGGTTTTAGCAAGTCTGGACACCAATATGGCCATTATGAAAATATGCGCAGGCCTGTCTTTGCTGGGTATAGGCATGGGCATGTTCGGTTCCCCTAATTCCAGTTCGATACTGGGTGCCATACCCCGAGATAAAGCCGGTTATGGAGGCGGCTTTCTTTCAACCAACCGCAATCTTTCCTATTCCCTGGGGATTGCATCTTCAGTGAGTATTTTCACCTGGATACTGCATAAAAAGCAAACGACTCTCGTTTACTCATTAGCCTATATAGAGGCCAGCCACACCGTTTATTTGGCAGCAGCAATTATTTGCCTGGGGACTCTGCTCTTATGCCTGCTGGCCCAGTTCAGAACAAAACCTACAGCTAACGCGGAGTAATACTTTGACCTGCTATACATATTCTGCTATAATCATAAAGCGATATGCGCCCGTAGCTCAGTGGATAGAGCACCGGCCTCCGGAGCCGGGTGCGGAGGTTCGATTCCTCTCGGGCGTACCATATATAATGGCACTTCTAAAGCACTGTAAGTGCTTTTTTTGTTGAATGACAGTTTTTTGGACAGTTTTCCCACCCGGATTTGATGTGAAGTCCTGCCTCCTTGACAGTCATAATATCTGTTGCTCTTCCTAACGCATAATATTAATACTTCCTCCATTCGTGTTACAAATAGACAAAAAAGCCCAGCCATTGGCCGGGTGATAACCAGATATATAAACACATGTATTACTAGATTACAGAGGTTTAAATTATCTAGAAGTATGCCATTGTATAAACAAGAATGTCTCTGATTTCATGCTCTCCTTTTACATCTCTTAACCAGATAGGAGTAAAATCGGGTACTTCATAGTATATTAATAGTACTAAATAGGTATCTTAATAGTGACTAAGACAAGAGATAATATTAATATTTTTTCCTTCAATAGAGTATATCAATCTGTGCTCATTGTTGATTCTTCTACTCCAATACCCAGATAATTCATGTTTTAGTGGTTCCGGTTTACCAATGCCCATATTGCCATTACGTTCAATGTCTTTAATTAAGTCATTTATACGTTTTAAGATTTGTCGATTTTCGTTTTGCCAATATTGATACTCTTTCCAAGCCGTATTTGTGAAAAATTTATTCATTAGCAAGCTCCGCATGAATAGTCTTGCCTGATTTCAATTCTTCAATCGACTGCAATAGCTTATTGTAGTATTCAGGATTACTTCTAATGTTAAGATTTTCCATTAGATTATTGTATTCACTTTCAGAAATTAGCACAACATTGCCACCGCTTTTTCTGGTAACTATTATAGTTTCAAGATCTTGATTAGTAGCGTCGCAATATTTTTTTAAGTTTCCACGCAAAGTGGAATAATTTACAGCCATCACAAAAGATCACCTCCGTACAATTTATTGTACAACTAAGGATATTATAGGTCAAGTAATAGGAAAATTTAAACAAGATAACTTGCAAGTAATTAACGGTTGGCTTTTATCAAATTCCCATGAACATGTTATAATAGCTCTTTTTTTAAAAAGTCCTGTAGAAAAGAGCCATGTAGTACTGCCGCTATTCTATTATTCTGCATCAGGATAGTCAGCACCCTGGATAATGCCATATACCAGCAAACTCAACTCATTCACATTATTGCACTGGTAATACTCATCGTCAGGTATAGATATTTCGTATTCTTCCTCCAGTTTCAGTAGCAATTCCAGACTTGACAGGCTATCCCCGCCAAGGTCGTCAATAAAATGAGAATCATCATTGATCATATCTGGAGGAATTCTTAGAACACCGGCAAAACAATTTCTGACCGCTAGTTTTATAGATGCAAAGTCGTTTACAGCCAAATCTTCGGTTTTGTACAAATCATCATTTTTCATTATTGAATTTTCATTGTTTTCTTCAAAATGATTTATGTCCAGCGTCTTATAAGGCCATTCATTTCCCTCAATCTGTTCTTTAAGCTTAATCCTCTGTACTTTCATATTATTTGTGATTGGCAGAGGAAGAGCTGAAAGTAACACCCTGTTTAATCGTTTAAAAACCGGCAAGCGTTTATTGATTTTATAAATTTCCTGAATCATTTGCTTTTGCAATTCCTGCTTATCATCATTACTGCTGTATAGAATCAGGGTAATATCTTCGTATGGTCCACTGTTTTTTAAACCGAGTACGCATAACTGCTCCACCACTTCCAGGTTGCTGAATAGTTCCTCCAATTCATCAGGGTAAACGTTTTCCCCTGATTCGTTAATAATAACCTCCTTTAACCTGCCCTTCATCCACATCGTACCTTCATTAATAACTGCAATATCACCCGTGGCAAACCAACCATCTTTATCAATTAAAGCAGGATAATAAACCCCTTTTATGATTTGGGCGGTATGCAGCGAAGCTCCTTTTACGTACAATTCACCTGTATCGGGATCATCTGATTCATTTAAAGGTACAATTTTGTATTCACATACGCCTAAAGGCTGTCCCAGACTAGCATTTAATCTTTTCTCAATGTCACACCTTACTTCAAAAGAAGGAATACCCACTTCGGTCATCCCATAACCACATAAAATATTGTAACCAATCGCATTCAATACCTTTAAGCTTTGTGGTAAAACAGCTCCGCCGCCACATACCAATAGAATGATTTCCTGGTCCAGCAGTTTTTTATGCAAACCGGCAAACAAAGTCCTGATCATTTTTTCAGCCGATTTCGGGAAAAGCCTTTGCAATTTCAGGCTAAAATCACACATGGTTTTAAACAGGAACTGTTTAGATTTAGAGGATTGTGCTACTTCCTTCAGGATGGAAGCAGCGATATTATTCCATAAAAGCGGAATACCATAAATATGCGTTACCTTATGAATATGGCAGGCCTGCAGAATGGTACTAGGCGCACGATCTTTTAAATAAACCATGGTTTTGCCGACAAATGCAGAAGGTAAATAGGATGCAAGCAAGCCATAAATATGATGGTAGGGCACAAATGACAGTATTCTGGCTTCGCTTTCAGGCATGATTTTGGGATTTGCTTTACAGGCTTCATAGAAATTGAGAATACTATGGCTCATGGCATACCCGTTATAGGCAAAGACCCTCGCCGTTGTAGTCGTTCCTGAGGTACACAATGCCATTTCATCAGCCCATGTAAATTCCCAGCCAACAGGTATATCAAAATCTGTTTCCCATAGCTGCTCAGCATTGATTTTCATGATGCTGCTGGCAAGTCTTTCCTTTCTCCCGCAAATAATAGCGACTGCCCCGGACTCAGCCAACAAATAGTTGGTCATTGGTTCATTCAGACGAAAATCCAACAGTACAGGTTTATATCCGGCCATCAGAATACCCCAGAATACAACCGGCCATTGCGGGCAGTTATCGAGTTTCAAGCCTACAAAACCTTCCGTGTATTCTCCGCCAATTATTTGAGTTATTTGGTAAGCAGCCAATTTGACCATTTTTTCATAATCAGCATAAGTAATTTGTTTTATTTGCCAGTTATCAAGGTACTCCGCCGCTATATTGGTTTTGTTCCCACTCATTATTGCAAATATATTGTGGAATGATAAATCCTCGTGTAATGCCTCAATCGATTCTCTTATGTTCATTTAGACCTCTCCTCAACGGTGCAGGTGATTTTCACGCACCTGTTTGATCTCTCCTACAGCTCCTTTTTGTAAGTGCGGTAAGCACGGTATTTTTTGCCTCCTATAGCTTGCACTGTTTGCATCATGACCCGGTTTTCTTCGCCTATGATTGATGCTTCAGCTTCTATATAGCGGAGTTTTTTCCCAGTGGTAATCAGTTTGTAAAAAAGGGCTTCTGCGACTACTTTTCTGCGAAATTCCGGAATAACAAACAAAACCATGATTCGTCCTGCTTTTATTTTTCTTTGATACCATAAGAATTTAAATATCCCCCAGGGCCATAGTCTGCCCTGCATGGGTTTAATGGCCTGATTATAATCAGGCATAGAAATCACAAAACCTACCGGTCGGTCACCTGAGCGGGCAATCAGCATACCATCCATGGCTGTTACCCATCTTAATTTTCTGCTCATCTGCAGCAGTTCCTCCTGGGAAGGAGGTAACATGTCCGCCCAATCTTCAGGCCATGCCTGGTCCATAATCGTTTTTATATCTGCAATATCGCGGTCAAGCTTAAAGAAGCTGACTCGGTCAATGTGAACCGAAAATCTCTTCATAGCCCGGCTAATCGTTTCCTGGTATAAATCTATAGGATATAGTTTTAAATCGATATGAAAAGCATAGAAATCAGCATCCTTTGCAAAACCGTATTTATCAAAGAAAATGGGATAGTAGGGAGGATTGTATGGATTCATTAGGTAGGGTGGCCCGTCAAAGCCTTCCACCAGTAATGCACGGTCATTATCATCATTGGTAGGGGAAATAGGACCTTTCATCATGCCCATCCCTCTTTCCCGCAGCCACTCAGCAGCCCTGTCAAAAAGACATTCAGCTACTGCATAGGAATCCACACATTCAAAGAGACTGATATATCCTTCCCGGGTACCCATGGCTTCATTGAGTGCCGGATCGATACCCACGCAAATACGCCCGAGAAGTTTACCACCCTCCCGGGCTAAAAAAAGGGTGCTTGGGTCATTAGCGCTCAGGGGCTTGCTTAAACTCTTTAGTATACCTAGCAAATTAAAGCGCAAAGGTGGAACCCAGTTATCGTCATTTTTGTAAATGCTATATGCCAGGTCGACAAATTCCTGCCGCTCTATTTTATTCTGTACTTCTGTTATTTCTATCAAGAGCAACGTTCCTTCCTGTCAATAAGCAATTGGATGTGGAAAGGACAAATACCAAGGGTAGAATATTTACCAAAAAACATGTTATTAATCAGGATGTTCCAGTATGGCTGCGCTTTGCAACATTATTGGCGACCGTTAGCAGCATTATTGGCGACCGCCAGGGAGCACCGGTGGTACCCGAAGGGTGGGAGCACCAGTAGTACCCGAAGGGTGACGCATTGTCTGAAGCGAAAAATCTTCGGCGTATAATGCCTTGTTTACTCTTTGACCATCCCTTAATATTAATTCTTTTAAAATAGCAATCTTTTCTTCCCAATCAAGAGGATATGATGACAGCAGTTTTTCAATATTCTCAATATAGACTTCCTTGTTGTCGAGTACCATGTTTAAACATGGGGTTACATCCTGATAATCCGCACATACCTTTCCAAGCTGATATTTATTAATAATAGCCAGCGTTCCCCGGTCATTGGTCGTGGCCAATTTAAAGCTTATAACCGGTTTCTTTTTAATCAGACTCTCCATAAATATCCCAGCGGAAGGCCTGATAATTACACAATCAGCCATTACCATAAACTCATCAAAATCGCTGGTATAGGCAAAAGGCATGACATTAAGCCGGGGATTTCGATTGCTTGATTTGCTTACCTTCCGGTATAAATCTGCGTCATGACCACACATTACCAGCAGGTTTAAGGGTCGGGTACAATGATTATCCAAATGGTCAATAACATCTTGAAGAAGGTTTCCTCCCAGACTGCCGCTGGCCAGTAGCACAGTCTCTGCTTCAGTTCTTACCTGGTATTTAGCTTTAAGAGCTGACACATCATGGCTGGCAAAATGTTTCTTTTCGGCCAATGCACCAATGCATAAACATTTAGCGTGGTTCAATTGCGGTAAAGAATCTAAGACGTTACGGTACATCGATTTGCGGATACCTTTCAAAAGAAATCCGCCACAGGTTCTAAATAAAAAGCTCAGTCTAGCAGCCGGAGGGCTATCCCCATCGATTATTCCGTTAAAATAGGGCTGATTAAAATCATAAGTTCTAACGGCTCTGGCCGTTTCTTCAAAATAACAAATATGCATTGCGTAAGGATGAACCAGATCATAGAAAATGGCGATATCAGTAATAAAAATAAAAAAGGGGATATGATTTCGGCTGGCATAGTTCCCCAATTGCCGGCTAAAAGCATCCGCGGTGCATACAATAATATCCGGTTTAATATTATCCAACTGGTTCAAGAATTCCCGGGTATTTAATACTTCACCTAAAGGAATAAAAATCAGGTGGGCCAGCAAATTCACAGCAAAGTCTGCCATCCGAATCCAGTTTTTCCTGAGAAAATAATTCCACATATCAACAAAAAATTTAACATCCGACTCTCCGCGCATATTGGAACCTGCACCTAAAATTACTTCAACATCTTCATCAAGTAAAATCTCTTTTAAAATATTGGCCATACGGAGGTGACCCAAACCGAATGTATCGTATACGATAAGAACCCTGCGTTTCACAACGTCACATCCCTTGGAATATTATGGGATTAAGCTAATAAATATCTATCTAATCACCTTAACCCTGCTGTTATCATCCATATGCAAGCTGCCGTCCCGAATAACCAGCTCGCCGAGCGCCAGTCCCTTTAGTATTTCAACCTTTAACTGGTTTTTTATACCAGTCGTGACCGAACGTGTTTCTACCCGCCCGGAATGTACGATCCTCACTTGATCTTCTCCGCCTGACCCGCTAATAAGAGCCTCCCTTGGTATAACCAGGGTGTTCTCATGGGTAGCACAATTAATCGTCACTTTCACCTCATATCCGGGCTGCAGGGGACCATTTTCATCGAGGGTTATAATGACTGGTACCCGGCGTTCCAGTACATTTAAAGCAGATAGCTTCTCCTGGGCTTGAGGATATTTTTCTGTAACCCGGCCATGAAGCGTTTGTCCCTGAGTGCCCGCGAAGCTGATGCTGGCAGTCTGTCCGGTTTTCACTTTAACTACTTCGTTACTGAGTATCTCCGCATAGGCCTCCAATCTGTTCGGAGTGCCTATTACCGCCAGTGTGTTTCCAGACGCCATTAACTGTCCTTTCTTTATCGGAAGATTCAATATATTGCCGTCTATAGGGCTTTTAACCGCCAGTTCATCAACTTTCTGCTTAAGGCTGTTCTGCTCATTTTGATAAGCAGCCAGCTGTTTTTTGCCGCTCTCTATCCTGGTCTGCAACAGGTAGGCGGATTGCTCATATTTCTTAACCGCAGTGACAGAGTTATCATATTCAGTCTGACTGATCGCTTTAGCTTCAAATAAACTGCTTTGTCTGGTCAAATTTTTCCGGGCTTCATTCAGGTCCAGATAAGCTGTATCAAGATTTATCTGAGCTTCCTTGATGGCAGCTTCGCCCTCCGCTGCACTTTGATTTACTTCTGCCAGGCTAGCTTCCAGGCTCAAATCCTGCATTTGTAATATTAGCTCATTAGCCTTGATTGGCTGACCATTGGATACCTTGATTTCCAATACACGTCCACTGGAAGGAGCCTGCAGTTCATAGCTCTCACCGGCCCTCGTGTATCCGCTTTCTTCTATGGTTTCAGAGATCGTCTCCTGACCTGCAGCAACCACCTCTACTTTTTCACCATAGTTATAGTAGAAAAGCCCCCCGCCGCCTAAGATTAGCAAAACCACCACAACCCAGATAAATTTCTTCTTCACAATTACAGTTTACATGCTACAAAAATGTAAAACCTAGCTTGCCGCTACCAGAGCGAGCAAAAGGAGCTATTCGCTTCTTTTGACGGTCTGAGTTTACATGGCCCCAACATGTAAACCTCCCCTCCCTTCTTGGTGAAATTTTGGTTAGAATTAATCTCTGTCTTTAAGGACTTCTACCACATCCAGCTCTTTGACACGCCGCAAAGCCAGCATATGCCCTGCCAGAGCGAATCCAGCCGTAACCAGCAAAGATATGATATAGGTTGACGGATAAACGACTACCGGCCAGTTGAAAGTCTCGGAACTTATAGCCTGGAGGTAAAGACCACCGATATATTTTCCTGTCGGCAGGCCAATAATAACCCCCAGCAGGGTTGCCAAAAGTATTTCATTAAACAATAAGCTGGCAATATCCTGGTTGCTCCACCCGATTACTTTTAACGAAGCCAACTCCCGGCGGCGTTCATTAAAAGCCATTATAGAATTATTGTAAACGATAGCGGCTCCCATAAAAATTGAAAAAATAATCATACTTACAGTAAAATAGTTCATGCCGTTCATTAGGCGAATCGCATTAATCTTTTGCTTATCCCCACGCATTACCGAATCAACTCCGGGAACTTCAATCAATCGTTTTTCAAGTTTTTTTAAATCGGGATTCGATGATATGATCATAGCTGCATTAATAAGTCCTTCTGCCCCCAGAATACGATTGGCCTGTTCCAGGCTTACTAAAGATGTCGCCCCTATATTTTGCAGGTTAATCCCTCTAACCAGCAGGCTGACTGAACGTATTGGCCCGAGACCCGGCTTCGTTTCCACGATGACCTGATCGCCTACTTTAAGGCCCAATGATTTGGCTACCTGTGAACTGATCAATATACCCTCCGGTGGAATGTGGAACCGCTGCCCCTCTTCATCAAATACCGCACGCAGATCCTGGTTGCTATTCATTCCGACCAGCGTCTCATCTTTTTGTTTGCCAGATAAACCCTGATTATCTGGGCGTTTTATAACTACAGCCAACTCCAGGGCAGGTTCGATGGCTTTGATTTCATTCCACCCAGCCCAGCTATAAAGGCTGCTGTTTTTAACTGGCTGTTCAAAACGGGCAATACAATCATAGGTGTTTTCTTGGCTAAAATAGCGGGTTAACAGATAATCACGCGAATCCGTAAAGGATATCGACACCACGATTAAACCTGCGGTCACAGCAATACCCATAATTGTGGCCACAAAGCGTGCCCGATTGCGAGACATGGAACGCAGACTCATTTTCCAGGAGCTATTGGTATTTTCCCAAAGGTATGACCATTGTTCTATAATGGCCTTTTTATTGGCAGCGGGTATTTCCGCATGGAAAGCTTCCGCCGGGTTGATCCTTATTATCTCCCAGGAAGCCAGGATACCTGATGCCAGTCCTACAGCAGTAGTTATAAATATAACGTTTAATAATACCGGCCAATTCGTTCCGCCATAACTAATTGGCAAGCCCAGTAACTGTCCAAACAACCCGGCGATCGTACCTGCCAATGTGCTTCCGGCCAGATACCCCAATACAATTCCAACCGTAGTTATGGCCAGAGAATACTCAGTAAACATTATCCTTATGGCATAGTTCTCGTAACCCAGTGCCTTCATAACGCCTATCTGCAAGCGCTGGGACTTGATTAATCGTCTCAGTAATACAAATTGCATCATCATAGCAACAACAAAAAAACCGGGGGGCATAAGTTTCGCAGCCAAAACCAGGGTATCAACCTGGCTTTGTACATATTTGTAGCTGGCCTGGTCACGGCGCGGGTAACTGGCAGTCAGACCGTAAGGTTGTAATAGTTTAGTAATGCTTGCTTTGATTTCAGTCTCATTCGCGCTCGGTGACATTTTCACCAATACCTGGTTAATTTCACCGGGCATCCCCATAATTTGCCTGATTTGTTGCTCTGGCATCAGGATAATGACCATACTGTTAAGATCCGGGAACTCCAGCGGATTTTTTATTTTGAGCATAAATTCAGGGTTGCCCGCCATACCGACAATTTTTAGGGAAAGCTTGCGCCCATCAATAATTACATCCAATGAGTCACCACAATTCAGATGCCACGCCTGAGCATACTGGTTGTCTACCAGCACCTCAATATTTGCAGCCGATGAATTGGCATCAAAATATCGTCCCGAGGTTAAAAATAGACGGTTTATTTCGCTTTGGGGATCATAACTGGTTAACCGGCCTGTATCATATACTCCTTCGGCCCGAACTACTTTAATATCCTTTTGTATCCTTCCGCTAGCAACCAGGACATCGGGTATATCCTGGATTTGGGTAACTATTCCCGCCGGTGCACGTTCTACGTAGAAATAATAATCAGCAAAGCGTGTTTCGCGATAATAGCTTTGCTGTGCTTCTACCAGCTTGGTAACCGCTGTATTCATGCCGTAGTAGGCGCTTACTCCACCCACAACAATCAGAACTAGAGCCAGAAATTGTCCCAACGTGGTTCTGATGGTGCGCAATAGTTTATGTTGCAAAGCAGTCATTACCACTCTATCCTTTCAGCCATACCGAAATTTGTAAACGTTTATGTAAAACGAGCACTTTTATATATTTCAATTAAGCATAAACAAATCCTCTATTATTTCCCGAAATACTTCTTATAATGTCAAAACTAGGTTAATTGCAGGTTTAATATTTAGCCACCTGGATATAAAATAGCGGCGCTCACAACTAAACCGCAGTATCATTGGCGCTGAAGAGCCTTTGTTTCGCTATATGGCTGGATCTTTTTGGTACAGATAAACCATTTATGATTAAATATGGTATGCTTATTTAAAGCTTGGCAGAAGGTTTTATTTAGGAAAACCTGGCGAAAAGAGGTGTTACCTATGAATCTAAATTGTGATATTTTAATTTTCACTGCCAGGTTCGGTAATGGTCATTTATCGGCAGCTTATGCCATCAAAGAATTATTAAATATGGAGAATGCTGGCCTGAAAATTGAAATAGTTGATTTTGTCGATGCTTTTTTGTCGCCATTTTCGCGGATGATATATGGTATAGATCATCTGTCTTCAAGTGCCTATCCCGCAATATACAATCACGTCTATCACCGTAAACAAGACGGGGACGATGTTCTAACGGGCAGAATAATAAGATCGCATATAATTGACCGGATGCATAGATATACTTTTCCCAGTCCTCCACGGATAATTATTTCCACCTTTCCCCTGAGTGCTTATTATGTATCCTTATTAAAAGAAAGCTATGCGATGGATATTAAAGCAGTAACCTGTATCACTGATTTCCTGGTCAAGCCTGAATGGATTCATCCGGCGACTGATCTTTATTTAACCGCCAATAAAAACCTAAAGAATACTATTATTAATCTGGGAATACCTGATAACCAGGTTGAAGCAACCGGAATTCCGGTTAGAAAAGCCTTCTTGCTCGAAGCTGCGGATAACGAAATATTGTTTAAATACAATATCAGCAATGATCATTTTGTAATTCTTCTAATGGGTGGCGGTAATGGATATTTGCCCGAGACATCTGCAATCTACAGGTGGTTTAATACCATGAATAAAGCTAAAGTCTTGGTGTTCACCGCTAATAATATCGGGCTTTACGATAAGCTTATTAAAAGGAATTTGGGTGATAATATTCATATATTAAATTTCACGGATGATGTAGCACCCTTGATGAAAAGGGCTGACTTGTTGATAACCAAAGCCGGAGGTATAACGGTTTCCGAGGCCATTGCTGCGCAATTACCCATGATTTTATATAAAGCTGAACTGGGTCAGGAAATGGAAAATTGCCGTTTTATAATTGATAACGGTCTGGGTATGGAGGCTAACACTGAAAAAGAGCTTAAAGACCAGACATATCAATTAACCCACAATAAATCCCTATACCAGGAAATTAAATCGAATATAATACAATACCGTCAGAAGATTAAGCCAGAAACTATTGGTCAACGTATTCTGCAACTCCTGAACCCTCAAGAATTAGGGCCTGATAAACGATGAGAAAAATTCTTCGCGACTTAATTATTCTATTGGTTATTGTCGGCATAACCTTGTGGCTAATGCTTAAAGATGGTCAAACAGCCAAGCTTCCTGTAATAATAATGAATACTAATATTATCTGGGTGCTCCTGGGCATAGGCTGTATGACTGGGGTTTTGCTTATTGACGGATTGTTGATAAAAGAGCTGGCCAGGATTGTCAAGGTAAAGACATCTTTGTCAACATCGATTCGCTATGCCATGATTGGTCAATATTTTAATCTGGTCACTCCCCTGTCAGCAGGAAGTCAACCCGCCATGATCCTGGCGATGACCCTTAAAGGCAGCTTCAGTACTGCTCAATCTACTTCCCTGATAATAGGCAAGTATGTTATATATCAAATCACCATTACCCTTTATTCGATACTTTTATTAATCATCACTTTCCACACTATCGCAGATAATGCACATTATGCCATTTGGTATGCATTAATAGGAATTGTACTGCATTTATTAACCATTTTGTTTATGTACCTGGTCACCCGTAATGCAGATACAGTAAACCGGGTGGTAGTCTTTATCAGCGTAATATTAAGAAGAATCGGATTCAGGAATATGGATCATACCAAAGTGAGCAATTATGCTCATAATCTGGCACTCCATATTAATGAGCTGGGTCAGAATAAAGAAGTGATTTTCAAGGCAAGTATGCTAACATTCATTCAGATTACTCTCTACTTCAGCATAGGCTACTTTTTATATCTGGGGTTTAATCTCCATGAATATTCTTATATTGAAATCATGGCAGTTCAGGCCCTGTTGTACATGGCGGTCAGTTTTGTTCCTACTCCGGGCAATGCAGGAGCATCCGAAGGGGCCATTTATTTTCTTTTTGGCATGTTCTTCCCTGATAGTATCATCATTGCATATGTGTTATTGTGGCGCTTTATCGTTTTTTATTTGAGTCTTTTGGTGAGCGGTTGTTTTACACTTTATGATCATATCTTTATCAAACCTCTGAAATAAAACCTACCACTCTATCCGTTCAGCAGGTACAGGATGGGGATTCCTCACTACTTCGACCAGGTTACCGCTTCTCATCTTGAATATCCGGTCAGCCATAGCACCAATGGCACTATTATGGGTTACTATTACTACGGTGCTCTTTCCCTGTCGAACCACTTTCTCCAGCAAGCGCAAAATAACTTTGCCGGTATTATCATCTAAAGCTCCTGTGGGTTCGTCACATAGCAGGATACTGGGCTTTTTGACCAGGGCTCGGGCGATAGAAACCCGCTGCTGCTCACCCCCGCTCATCTGAGCTGGGAAGTGATCCAGGCGTTGACTCAGTCCTACCTCTTCCAGTACTTCATCCACACTTAAAGGATCACTTACCAGTTCCGCTGCCAGAGCAACATTTTCCCCGGCAGTCAGGTCAGGAATGAGGTTATAAAACTGGAAAACAAAGCCCACTTCATAACGCCGGTAAAGAGTCATTTCTTTTTCACTGGCATGGCTTAATTCTTTATCCTCAAAAAATATGCGTCCTGATGTAGGTTGGTCCATGCCTCCCAGCAGGTTTAATAAAGTACTCTTGCCCGAACCGCTGGGGCCAAGAATGACCAGTAGTTCTCCCTCATACACTTCCAGTGAGGTGGCCTTTAATGCTTCCACTGTCACCTCACCCATGGTATAGTTTTTACTGACTTCCTCCAGTAGATTGAGCACCTTTTTCTTAGGGGATTCCTTAATTAAGAGCCCCTGGCTTTCCAATGCCATTGCTGCCAACGAAGCTAAATCCTGGCATAATCGCAGATCGTTGTCATCAAATAGCAAGCCGTCCTTTTTGTTTATCAATTGTATACAGCCAATGATCGTGTTAGCCGTTAGCATGGGGACACAGAGTATACTGCGGGTAACATAGCCAGTGCGTTGATCAAACCGTGATGACCAGCGCTGGTCAGATGCAGCATCATATACTATCTGCGGCAGCCGGTTCTCCACTACCCAGCCAGCCATACCCTCGCCATTTTTCAGCTTCATATCTAATAATGACTGTACTTTAGGCCCCCGGGCCAGGAATGGGGATAAATACTCCTTATTCTCATCAAGAAGCCAAAGCGTACCCGATTCGGCATTTATAACCGCCATAACCTGTGATAGAGCAGCATCCAGTGTTTCCTGAATATTGCGGGCACTATGAAAAAGATTAGTTATCTGCCATACTTTCTCCAGGTTCTGCAACGTCTTGTCTGCACTTGACATTAAAAGTGATATCCCCCTTCAAAAGAGTGTTGAAAAAGCTCTAAGTTCATTTATATCGGTTTTTGTTGTTCATTATTTTCCGCTTAATTTTACCATTCATGATAAATCTTTATTTATTTTAACGTATTTAATTCCATATTGTGTATTATTTTCAAAACCTCTGTTATGATTTCCTTGTACTATCGGAAAGTATAACTTTTTAGGTGGATAGTATAAGTGCAACCACGGCTTGCGTTGTCACCAGAGGCTCACCCTTCACCCTTCGGGTACTACCGATCTTCCCGATGGTCACCTATTAAGGTTGCGGGTACTACCCCCTACGGGGAAGCCCGATATGCCATAAACGGCACGGCTAATATTGCTGATGCTCTCTCTCGTTCGCAATTAATGTTGAGGCGCAAGCCGGGTTTTCTTTATAATAAGATTTAGACAGTCAAATGGAAGGTATGTGGAGAAGTGATCATAGACAGAATCCTTTATCGAACCAGCAAAATCTCTAGAATAAAAAAACCTCCTAAAAAAGGAGGATATGAAGAAACAACAACACTACTATGGTTGTTGTAAAATCTCCTTTCCAAATACAGAGGCATAACCGTTTCCAGTTATACCCCAACCTTCCAATTACCATAACAGTATGCTTTAGGCAAAAGGAATCGGAATTATTAATCCTCGTCTTTCTGGCAGGAACACTTTTGCTCTTTTTCTTGGCCATGACATTCTTCAATTTGTTCAGGACTGCATTCGATTGGCTTTTCCGGAAGCTTGCAAGTACTGTCTTTTTTGCATTCGCACATAAATATATCCCTCCCTTCTATTATTGTCTATCTGTAACTAAACCTTATTGATAACAGCCATACAACCTTGATTGGAAAGATTCCTGGCAAAGCACTCAATACAAATATCCGCACCGGTTGTAGTATGCGGAAACATGCTCCTGCTGCCTACAGCTATTCTTTTAAGCCCCATTTGCGCACCAATAGTGTCCGTAGGAATATCTCTAAAATAACCGGAAAACGGATATGACTTGTTTTCGTTATCATCTTCATAATAACGATAGCCTTGGGGATAAGACAAAAAGTTATGTTTACCCATATAGAACGCAAAAAACTGTAATTCTCCCTGCTCATAGAAGTACCAGCCTACGGAATTGGTGCAGCGCCTATAGGGCAATGGAAAGTCTTCCTCTCCAACTCCCTCGACAACTATCAGGGCAATCTTTTTTTGAGGAAGGTTCTTTTCAATCAATCCCCGGATTTTCAAAATGTTGGAAACCTGACCCAAATCAGTTGCTACCGGAATGAAATAGTTATGCCCGGGAATATTCACCGGTTTTCTTAGCGTAGTGCCGGGTGCTTTATAAGTATATCCTTCTTTAGCTACAACAAAGTAATCCGGTAACCGGAAAGCATCCTCGACTTTACCCTCAAAAAGATTTAAAAGCTCATGTTTATCAACTATTCTTTCCACTTGGGGCAGGCTTTCTATATACTTTAGATCCTTGACACTGGGATCATGTAGACCCGCATAGGTTGCTGACCAATTGCTGGCTACAGCAAGCCCATCCAAATGACTCAAATCAATATACTCTTTTATAGGAACTAATCCGCCCGAACCAACAATAACCGGAGTAAATCCTGAACTAAGAACAAATCGCTCAATCTCCTGAAAAACTGAATTAATAATTTTTTGTCGTTCTTCAGGTGCTGTATCGTGGAAACGAAAGGTAAAGTAAGGCAGCCCGTAACTTATAAAAGCAAATTGTGGTTCATACTTATCTATCAGTTCTAGGGCTGTATCCGTTACCCAGGCATTTGTTGCCATCTCTACATCCCCAGGGAAAGGATGCTTGGCAATTATCCCTTTGACCATCTCAATAGTTGGATGATTTGTTTCATATTTGTTACCAGTTTTTAGATCAAAAACCCTTTGCCATTCTCGGGCGTCGATTATTCCCAAACTCATAAAGACACCTCCTGTGGGTTCCAATTAATTCTTCTTCCGTGAATTTTAATTTCCCTGCCACATACCTGACATTTATTCTCCAAACAAGAAAATTTAGAAAGCCTGTCTCCTCCGCAGCCAAGGCTTAACCTCTCAATTACATCTGCACCACAATCTGGACAGATCGTATTTACCCAATCTGAACCTACAAAATTGTGAAAATAAACATAATTAAGTTTCTCTCTAACTAAATGCAAGGATTCATTAATGCGTTCTATACTCGGATACTCGCAATCTTTCATTTTGTACTCGGGAAGCAGTCGAAAAACGTGAAAAGGAATATCCCTGTCGATACCTGCAAGTAATACTGCCATATCATCGAGTTCGTGATCATTTATGGTTTGGATCACTGGAACCGTAACTTCAATATGGTTGGTTGCGGCCAAATTGCAAATATTGCGAAAGATAGGGTCTCCATTTTTTATCCCGATATATTCGCGGTAAAACTCCGGTGACATGCCTTTCAGACTAATGTTAATAAAAGAGAATATAGAGGATATGATCTCCGTAGCCTCTTCCGTCATATAAGCATTAGTTAAACATCCCATTGGCATCCCGATTCTTTTGGCAACTTTACTGACTTCAATCAATGACGGCAACGAAACTGTAGGCTCATTAACGTTAAAAACAATATTATGACACCTCTGTTTTTGGGCCATTTTCACAAGTTCTTCCGGAGTAAATTCAAACATGCCTTCCTGCTGCTTTACCGGATCTTCCTTGGCGATATAGGAATTAGCACAGTAGCGGCAGTCAAAATTACAACCACTGGTGCCAATGACCATACTCTTACTGCCTGGATAGGCATGATAGAAAGGAAGAGATTCCACTTTAGAAATTCCACAGGTACACCATCTATTGGGGAAAAACTCCATTATTTTGCCATTTACCTCGTAATACATTTTACATATACCGAGCTTGCCATCGTTTAACTCACAACGCCATTCACAGTAATTACACCGCACTCTTTGCAACCCCCTTTTCTTTTATCTGCATTTCAGGAAGGCAATTGCAAAGATTACGTGGAACTACCACCGGCAAACCTGCCACTGTCCCCTCTATGCTTATATTCTCTCCCAGTGCTTCTCTTAAATTGTCGTTAGTCATAACATTATCTGACGATCCATGTTCCACTACACGCCCATTTTTAAGCATAATAATTTCATCACAGTAATAAAGAGCGAGGTTGGGATCATGCAAGGTTACCAGAGCAGTTACCCCACGCATCTTGACAACCTCTTTAATAATTTCCATCATACGGTGCTGGTTACAAAAATCCAGGTGTGAATTTGGTTCGTCCAGAAGCATCAGCGGAGTATCCTGATAAAGAGCTCTGGTTAATAAAACCATTTGCTGTTGTCCTCCTGAAAGTTCAGAGTACAGAGCAGTGGCAAGATCACTAATTCCAACCTCTTCCATCACCCTATAGGCTTTTTGCTTTTCTTTTTGACCCGGAGAAGCCCATGCTTTTAGCCTGGCTGCACTTCCCATTAAAATCATATCAAGAACTGGAAAAGCAAAAGCGGAATAGCTGCTTTGGGGTACAATGCTGATGAGTTGAGCAATTCGAACCCGGTCTAATCTGCTAATCTCTTTCCCCATAACTGTGATCCGGCCCTTGGTGGGTCTGAGAAGAGCATTGATACAGTTCATCAGGGTTGTTTTTCCGGAACCGTTATGACCTAATAAAGCACAGATTCTTCCCTCGCTCACCCGGATATTTATATCTTTTAAGACAGGCTTCTTTCCGTAGCCTGCAGAAAGGTCACCTATCTCAATCACTCTCAGATACACCGCCTCTTCTGCTTAATACCAAATACCCCAAAAACGGAGCACCAAAAAAGGAAGTAATAATACTTATTGGAATTTCAGATGTCGTAGCTGTTCGTGCCAGGGTATCCATCAGCAACATAAAGCTTCCCCCTAAAAACGCAGAAACCGGGACCAGTCTTTTATGCTCAGTCCCCACTAAATAACGCGATATATGCGGCATAATAAGACCGATCCATTTGATTTCACCAACGGTGGAAACGGCAGAAGCCACAATCAAGGTAGCAATACCGATATAGAGTATCCGCCACTTCTTGACGTCAACACCCAGGGAAAGAATTTGCTTTTCATCCTGTGTCATAATATTTAACCGCCAGCTGAAAACGGTGAGGATGACAGTCCCAAAAATTATAATCGGTAGGGTAATCTGAACCTTTGCCCAGGAACTGACCTGAAAACTACCCATAGTCCAGAATATTATTTTAGCCAATTGGTCAAAAGGATCTGAAATATATTGGAGGATAGATAAACCCGCCTGAAATAGGGCCCAGACAACAATTCCTGAGATTACCAGAACGGATGTGGATTTATCCAGGCTGCGCTCAGCTAGAAAATAAGTAATTATGACAGCCAGAATTCCAAAGCTAAAAGCAAATCCCTGAATCCCAAAGGTAGATTCCGATAGAAATACAATGCTTAGAGCCGCTCCAAAAGCTGCCCCCCCTGATACCCCGAGGATATCCGGACTCGCCAGGGGATTTCGGAATAAAGCCTGGAATACTACACCGGCCACAGAAATACCACTTCCAACAACAAAGGCCATAATGACCCTCGGTACGCGGATGTTCCAAAAGACCATGGATGACTCCCCTGTGGGAGGGGGTAATACCCCCGTTATACCAATGCTGTCCAAAAGAATACTGCAAATATCAGAAATACTCATGGCATAGCGTCCCATACTTAAGGCAACTATGAGGGAAATTATAAAAAGCGCTGCTAAGATAAACCAAATCTTTTTTTTCACAGTTTTCACTCCGAATACTATTTCCTCGATCTCTCAACCTACAATCACCTTATTAGAGCTTGCCGCCCATTTCCGTGAAAGAATGGCCCAAAAATTTGGTATAGAAATCATCTGCCATTTTCGTCAAATCAATGTCGGCAAACTTATCCGGGTAAAAGGTCTTAGCCATCCATACCGCTCCCAAAACACAGTTAGGAGCAGGAAAATCCCACCATCCGATATTAGCTGGCATACTATATACTTTTTTATCTTTTATTGCCTTTACTGTTTGGAAATGAGCATTTTTATAGATTTTATCCTCGCCGTAAGTATCAAGTGAAGAACCCAGGATTATGATATCAGGATTCCAAGTGGCAACTTGTTCCGGAGATACTTCCGTCCAATACCCTTTGACATCTTTAGAGACACTCACAGCCCCGCCTAATTCCAGCAATGTTGTATCCAGCATCTCGCCGCTGGCCACGGTATAGACGCTCTTAGGACCGGCAAACATTACGCGCGGTCTTTCCTGCTGTGGAACATTCCCAATTCTATCGTTAACCAGTTTTAAAAGCCTTTGGCATTCTGCAATGTAAACAGTACCCTTTTCTTCACAATTCATTACTTTAGCAATTAGTTTTATTGCTTCAAAGCTTTCTTCAATAGTTTCCCCTTTTACCGCTACCACCCGTATCCCAGCGCTCTCAAGCGGATCGATCTGCGCCTTGTCAGAGGACGCATATAAAAAGACAACTTGGGGGTGCAGTATTATCATTTGTTCATAGTTAAAACCATGCTCTTGTGAAAGAAGTGGTTTGCTGGCGAAACTGGCATCAACAGCTGCCAAAGCCTTTCCTAATTTCCCATAAACCGCCTGATCGACAAGCTTATCCTGCTGGCCCAAGGCACAGAGGACTTGACCTGCGAAATGGTGTGTGCCGGTGACTTTGGTTACATTTTTCGGCACTATAACCGTTCTTCCCAGTTGATCTGTAACTGTTATCGTACTCTCTACCGGGGCTGATACCTGTTTAGCACAACCACTTAAAGATAAGCTTAAAATTAATACCACTACAAGTAATAAAGATAAGTGCGACTTTTTCATTTTTTTAACCCCTTTTCCCTAAAATATAAAATAATTGAAACAACTCAAATCAATAACGAATATGTACCATATATCAACCTCCCAAAAGCAAAAAATATGTTTTATCTAACTATTTTCCCCTGATATACCACTCCAGTTACCGATAAGGCAGATCAAACAGCTTAATATAAAAATCTGTTAACGGGCAAATAAAAAACCTCCCATAAAGGAGGTTATGAAGAAACAACAACATTATTATAAGTTGTTGCAACATCTCCTTTCCAAATAGAGGAGGCGTAATCGTTTCCAATTATACCCTAACGTTCCAATTACCATAACAACAAGCTTTAGGCAAAAGGAATCGGAGACATATTATATTATTTAGTAAAAGATATAGTAATATATCTTTTACATTGGCGTTTCCCTAAAATTGTATATTTTTCATATAATAATGATTAAAAATTACATTATTTTATATATTTTAACAATAACATTTTGGCATACAAATACTTTGGTTGTCAACCTGTGCCAATTTAATTCATTTTACCGCACACAGCTTTCATCATGTCTGCAACATGACTGTAAATATCCATCGTCATACTAAGTTGACCACCTCTTGAATGGTTGGTTTATTTTCAAGCATTTGCTCCATTTTTTTTATAGTTTACCGTGCATTCTTTAAAACGCTTATGGACATTATCTGTAATTTAAATAGCCTAACGTTAAGGCCACAAACCCACAAACTATAGTAGCTAACCCCAAACTCTTTGCAAGTATTTTAGCCTTTTTTATACCAAGCCATTGAACGGTTTGAGGGGTTGTGAAAGGGTATTTAATGATAGCAATACCTATAACACATAATGCCGTAAATGTTACGAATAGCATATACTGCGGATCAAACTTCAAAGCAATTATTATTCCGTTGGCAAGAACCATTATTAAAATGGATCCCAATATTAGTCCGAGAAATAGTCCTTTGCCTTTCTTTACCTCGTTAATATATTCTATTATTTCTTGTTTACATGTACCTGAACAAAAATACTGCTCTTTTGAATCAATATCTATTTCTGCTGGAATCTTTTCAGTTGCATTTTTATGGCAATAAGTACATTTGGTCAAAACCTCCCCCTTCCTCTCAGGCAGATTATTGATTACAGGTTCTATTTCGCGATGCCTGTTGTATTTTTCATCTCTACCCATGTTTTTTGTTTTGATTCCAATGTATATGCCTATGAATGGCACCGTAAGCGCCAATATTATCGTTAGCAAATTCTCGTTCAAACAAGCGTCCCCCGAACCAACAACTATTTTGTAATAAATAGGATTTATCGTGCCCATTATATCACATCCCATTCCTATCATTCATCAGAACGGGGCAACTATAATTCCCCTCCCATTATGTTGTTCATTTTTACCGCAGTCACAGCTTTCACCCTGTCTAGAACATGGCTGTAAGTATCCATCGTCGTACTAATTTGACTATAGCCCAGAAGCCTCTTGAATGGTCTATGGTTAAAATCTGCATATAAAAAACCTTGCGATATTTGTTGTCAACAAATTCGCAAGGTCTATTATAGCGTTAATTATAATTCTTAGCGCAGCAGGTCAGTTGCAGCAATGAGGCGCTGAATTTCATTTACGCCTTCATAAATCTCAGTCAGCTTGGCATCGCGGAAGATGCGCTCAATGGGGAACTCGGTTGTATAACTGTAAGCCCCCATGACCTGCATGGCTTTGCTGGCCACCCGGTGAACGGCCTCGGAAGTGAAAAGTCTGGTCCTTGCCGCATCGGCTGCCAGTTCTTTGCCTTCGGATGCCTTAAATGCGGTTGCCAGGACTATCTGATGGCCTACCATCACGTCGGTGGCCATATCGCCGATCAACGACTGGATGGTCTGGAAATTGGAGATGGGCTTGCCGCGCTGCACCCGCTCCTTGGAGTACTTGACCGCTGCATCCAGGGCCGCCTGAGCCATACCCACAGCCTGGGCGCAGACCGATAGTTTGCCGATTTGGGTTGAACCGAGCAGTACCTGGAAGCCCTTGCCTCGCATGGCCTCACCGCCGGTGGTATTTTCATAGGGCACCCGAACGTTGTCCAACACCACATCGCAGACTTCCAGTCCGTGCATGCCCATTTTGTCATAAATCCTCGGGGTGGAGTATCCCTTGATGCCCTTGGGAATGAGTATGTTCGTGCACTTGCCAGGACCCATTTCGGCATCCTTGCAGAATATACCCATAAGCCCCGGCATGGATGCGTTGGTGATAAAATTCTTTTCTCCATTGATAACCCATTCATCCCCGTCGCGGACACAGGTTGTGCGCAGCGCGCCCGGATCGGAACCGGTTGATGGCTCAGTAAAGGCGAAACTCCCAATTCCATCGCCATTAAGATGCTCTGGAAGGAATTTCATCTTCTGCTCTTCTGTGGCGAATTTCATAATATTTGCCCCCAGCATGCCGTTGACCGAGATGGTACAGGCAGTTGAGCAATATACCCTGGACATCTCAATCTGCATAATAGCATATTCAACATAACTGTTTCCCGAACCGCCGTATTTTTCAGGGTATTGGATACCGCACCAGCCCAGATCTTTAATCTTTTTGATCAAATCCCGGGGTGTCCTCTTTTCGGTTTCCATCCATTTGACCAGAGGATCAATCTCTTTCTCCGAAAACTTCCTTACCGAGTCCTTCAACATTAGCTGTTCTTCAGTATAATTGAAATCCATTTATTCCCCTCCCTTTCAATAGTGATATATTTAAATTCCTCCTCATAAATAAATATATTTGATTCATATTTCTCCATTTAATGGGCTTTATCCTTCTTTTGTTCAAAAATAAATAATATGTTATGTATATGATAATTGGAGGCAGTAAGAGTTCTTCGTCAGCGTTACAAAAAGTAGTGCTTGTTCATTACATTCATAAAAAAGCCGGCGCAATGACCGGCTTATAAAAGGAATTGACGTGTTATTTTAGTCGGCCCTTCCCTTTTTCAAGAGCCTCCGTCGGATCTTTCTAATATTCTTTATAACGCTCATTCGCAATTTTAAAGACCTGATCATTATCGCTCTGTTCAACAGTTAAGATATAGTCAACCTGTAGTATTTTAACTATATGGTTGGTTATTTTAAAGATAATCCGTACACCTGCATCTCTCAGCTTGATCTCTTTACACCCAGCCAGTTTGGTGTTTTGGTAGTTGTTTATAAGGTTACGATCTCATCATCCCGTTCTATCGGCGCTACCACGAACCAGGGACGCGGTTGAAGGATTTACGGAAGGAGAGGAAACAGGACTAAAGACAGCTTTTTAGATTTATGCTGCTAGCACAGTATTCAACAATACTTTTGCATAACTATGCAAGCCGGGCAGGAGAAAATTGACTCCAAAAAAGGTGAACAAGACCAGTAAATATCCCATTATTACCATCAGGCGAGCATATTTACCTTGCCAGGCCCGCTTTTGATAAAGATGTAAATATAGCGCATAAATAATCCATGTGATAAGTGCCCAGGTTTCCTTGGGATCCCAGGTCCAGTAGCTGCCCCAGGCCTGCTCGGCCCAGATAGCTCCAAATACTATGGATAAAGACAGTAGGGCAAAGCCAGTCGCAACGATACGGTATATACTGTCATCCCGTATGCTTGGAACAGGCTGAAAAAACTGCATTACCGCCAAGCTGGCTGCCAGGGTAAAACTAGCATAGGCTATAGCAGCTGTTAAAACATGAACAGATAACCAGGGACTCTTTAAGGCTGGCATTAGCGGACTTATCTCGGTAAACTGCCCTTTCATCAATATTAGCACCGCGAGAATAAGCAGGGCTGCTGTCAGCATTACCAATCCGCCCGCTCCTTTAAGCTGCTGGCGGATATCCAGGATGAGGTATAAAACAACGCTTATCCAGATAAAACTGAGTAAAAATTCGCTGCCATTGTTTAAAGGAAGCCGACCCGTCATGATGCCGCGCAGGATTAATAGCAGCAGGTTTAAAAAGCAACCCATTGTGGTAAGGATAAAAGCTGCTTTTAAGACCTTCTGTTTTCCGGCACTGGCTCCCGCGAAATATAGCCCGGCTGCCAGTGCATAAGCTGCGCATACAAGGTAAATAGTTATTTTAATCAGTGCAATCATCTATGTCACCCCCCGCTTAATCATTAAGGTTCAGACTACCCGGCCTGATCGATTTCCTTTTCGCAGGTGCAGACAGCAATGCCAGCGTTACACCCAGGCTTAACATTAGACCCCCACCCAATACCATAGGCAGTCCTGGATCTGATTTAAGCTTAAGAGCTGTATAAGGCTCGACGTCAGTAAAGATCACATAATTGTCAGCATCCAACATAACTCTTTCACCCAGTTTTGCTGCACTCACTCCCAGGAAGCGCTCATTTTCGTATACCAAAAATACTATGTGGGGGTTATCAGGTCGCATGGTCTTTGAGTTCATCCCCTGCTTAGGGTCAAAATTGGGAAGATAACGATACACCTTTAACACTCGTTGGGTTGCCGGAATCTTCAATAAGTCGCCTTCCCTGCACAAGCTCTCGGTCTGCTGTCCCTCGGCATTACTCTGCTTCACTTTAACCAAATATCCAAAACTCATCTGGTAAACTTTGACTCCACCATAGCTCAAAGGATGGTTTACACTGATAGCAGCTTTCTTCTCGGCTATACCATTCTTAAACACAGTTAGATAGGAATAATACTGTGAGGTAGAACCATCTTCGTTAAACTGGATATTAAAATCATCCAAATGCAGGGAAAAGCTATTTTTTACGTTCATGACCTGGGTAATATCTACGCTTTTATCCTTCACCATATGGATTTCATCACTCTGCCCGAAATACGTATATACGGCTCCACCGCCAATAATAAGCACCATACCCAGATGCAGCAAGCCAAGACCGAACTGTCTGAGCAAGCGCGGCCTGCTCAGGACACCGTTAGAAAAAACTTTATTAAGCCGCCTCAGTTGTTTCAAGGTACACCCTGTCAGATTAAGCATCAGCAATAGAAGCAGTATTTTAAAAGCTGTCTTCTGAAAAAATGTATCGGGAAGGAACGCACTGCCCAGGGCTGCAGCCAGCCCGACCAGGCCCAATAGGACTAAACCGGTTTGCATTGCTGCCATGAAATGATATATCTTCTTCATAATTGTCCATTGGCTTGTCCCTATCATAATATCCGCTCCCTATTTAGCCCAGCTAGCATCCAGTTCCTGACTCCAATCAAATAAATGGCACTGGGCACACATAACCTTAGATTCCTGGTGCATGCTATGGCACAAATTACATTCCTGCTTGCCATTATGCGAATTATGGGGATTGGATTCTTCGAATTCGGTTTTGGCCTTAATACTTTCAAAATCATCATGACAGTCCAGACATAGTTCCTTGGAAAAAGCACGTTTTTCCAAAGGAGTTTTATAATTCCCACTAACATACTTAATCCCTTCCTCAGCCTGGGTTGAAACTGAAGCTTCATGACAATCGTGGCACTTCACATCGGCATCGGCGTGTTTGTTGGCCAGAAGATTACTGTCATGCCAGGACTCATAATAGGGCTTCATAATATGACAACTGGTGCAGAAAGCAGGTTTGTCACTGGCCTTCACCATAAACATACCCCCTCCAGCTCCAACTACCACCACCACTAATACAACAATTAAAATTACCTTTTCATTAAGAAACCTGGCTCGAAAACCTCTGGGCTCCCTGTCACTATCTTCCATATTGACCTCCTCCTGTCCATTTTGTAGATCTCATATTTGCATTGCCAGTTATTAAAATCGGTGTTTATGCATTATACAAGCCTATAACTGTAGTGCCTATGGAGATTCCTACAGTTTTTTTCATGAAAAGCAACAGTGACTTGTTCTATAGCGAGGTGATATTCTGCTAGTGTTCAAACATCCTATAAACTGTTTGCTGGACAGTAGTAAAACATCTATCAGGACCTATACTCAAGGATTTTTCGACTCAACGCAGATATCCATTAACAAGGGCTTGGTGCATGAATGCAATATCAGAATAGATTATTAATTTAAGGAGGTTGGGTATGAGTAACGAAGAAAAAGAGATAAAAGGTATCAATCGAAGACACTTTATTAAAGGCACTGCCATCAGTGCTGTGGGTGTCGCCTCAGTTAGCCTGTTGGCCGGTTGTGGGGCGGATGAAGCTAATCCTAATGGCAGCAACGTGCAATCAGGTGTATCCGACAAGGCCAGCTATAAGGCAGCGCCTGCACCGATTCCAGAAAATAGTATTAAAAGTACTGTAACCGCAGATGTAGTAGTAGTTGGTGGTGGAACCGGCGGAATGTTTGCCGCGATAGCAGCTGCCGAGGCAGGAGCAAAGACAATCCTGCTGGAAAAAGGGTCAACAGGAGCGGCTGGCCCAGCCTGGATGGCTGCTGTCAACAGCAGTCTGCAGAAAAAAATGGGAGTAAAAATTGACCGGGATGAATTAGTGGCAGAAATATGTCGTTATGGAGGACATCTGGTTGACCAGCGGCTGATTAATCTTTGGGCCGATAAGAGTGGTGATGTTATGGATTGGTTTGTCCCCATTGTGGAAGCTGGTGGGCTCAAGATGATGCTGGAGACCGATGTTAAAGAGGGTTTCTACAAAAGTTATCCTGTTGCCCACGTGGCAGTAGCACCCGGTAAGGAAGTAACTAGTTTCCCTACGGGAGCAATTGGCTCTGTATATTACCTTCCTATTTTGGTGAAAAAAGCTCAAGATCTGGGAGTAGAAATCATCTACGAGACTCCCCTGGTTCAACTGATCAGGGAGAAAACGGGTCCGGTAACCGGTGCCATCGCCCAGAATTCCAAAGGTGAATACATCCGCTTTAAGGCCAATAAGGGAGTCATCCTGTGTACAGGAGGTTATGCCAGGGACGCTAAAATGGTAGAGGAACTATGCCCCGAAGCATTGGCTACCAGTGTGAGTGTATGTCCTTTGACCAATACCGGTGATGGTATAAAGGCGGCTCTATGGGCTGGCGCGGCTATGGATCCAATCCATGCTATGATGGTTTTCGATCGCGGCTTGGTTATAGAGGGTAAAAAAATCGGTCCACCCTGGGAGGGCGGTTATCTACAGTTAGGTAGTCAACCATTCCTGAGAATAAATCAGCGTGGTGAACGCTTTGTTAATGAAGACTTGCCCTACGATTATGCCTGGGATGCAGCCTTAATGGAACCCGGCAAGGTATGGTGGGAGGTCTGGGACAACAATTGGAAAGAAGATGTCACGCGATTCCATACCACCATCTGCTCAAGAATACTGCCTGACCCAGGGGCTCCTCCCAGAGGCGGCTTGGAATTACAGCAAAAGGAGATTGATAAATTAACTAAAATGGGATTAGTAAAAACAGCCGATACTATTGAAGGTCTAGCACAGCAGATGAAGGTACCTGTCGAAGCTTTCAAGGCTACTGCAGCAAGATATAACCAACTAAGCAAGCAGGGAAAAGATTCAGATTTTGGCAAGCTGGCTTCCCGACTATCGACTCTGGAGCATGCACCTTTTTATGCCGCCAATCTTGCCGGGATGCTGATCTGTAATCTCAACGGCTTAAGGATCAACACTCAACTACAGGTTTTGGATACTGATTTGAATGTTATTTCAGGACTATATGCAGCCGGGAACGATAGCGGTTCCTTCTTTGCATTAAACTATCCTGAAATGATCGGTGGCCTGGCTCTAGGTCGCACGGCAACTTTTGGCCGATTGGCCGGGCAAAATGCCGCTGGTAAAAAGGCCTAAGCTTTACTAAATACGCTAAGCCCATTCCCCCATAGAATAAATTCCCTCGCCAAAGAGTTGAGAGCCTGAACGTTCAGGCTCTTTTACCCTCTTAAAGGGTTAAAATCCGGTCTTCATTTCGTCCAGCATCTCATATCCCTTTATTTTTCTATAAAGTGTGGATCTGCTCATACCTAATAAGGAGGCAGTTTCACTTATGTTATGACCGGTTTGGAGCAAAGCCTGCATAATCGTTATTTTTTCCATTTCTCTTAAAGACAGCTCGTGGCTGGTTTTTTTGTTTCCGGGAAGGGGTTCTAAACGGGAACCAGTAATAACATGGTTAAGTGTAACAGTTGCTCCGCTAATTTCCTCGGGGAGATCCTCAGCTCTTATAATCCCGTCACTTGCCATGGTAACAGCATAGAGCATGGCGTTTTTCAACTGTCGTACATTGCCAGGCCAGCTGTACTGCAATAAGCAGTAAATTGCCGCGTCGCTCAAAATAGGGGCGGAAACGTTCTGATCCTGGGCTATTGTCTTAACAAATAATTTGGCCAGGCTTATAACGTCGGAAGCTCTTTCCCGCAAGGGTGGTATATGAATGGTAAACACCGCTAATCGGTAATACAGATCCTCGCGAAATTGCTTATTTTCGACTAGATCGGCCAGATTCTTATTACTAACCGTAAGCAACCTGAAATTAACCGGTATATAGCGGCTGCCGCCCACCCGCATGATCGTTTTCTCTTCCAGTACTCTCAGGAGTACCGGTTGTAGCTCCAGTGGCATATCTCCAATTTCATCCAGGAAAAGGGTTCCACCATTGGCCAGTTCAATTTTCCCAGCCCGGCCTTGCCGTTCGGCCCCGGTAAAGGCTCCACCTTCATAACCAAAGAGCTCACTCTCGATTAAGCTTTTGGGAATGGCTGCACAATTTACTGCTATGAAAGGCTGATTGGGTCTACTTTCGTTATGAATCGCCTGAGCCAAGACCTCTTTGCCAGTACCGCTTTCACCTTGAATGATTATATTGGCATCCAGCCCGGCAAACTTTTTAGCCATATTAATTGCTTTAAGCATCAGACCAGAATTACCTATCATGGTATCGAAGGTAAATCTGGTTTCCAAGCCTCTGACCGGACCGGCTAGCTTTCTTAGGCGGTCACTTTGCTTAAAATTTAATACACAAGCAAAAATCATACCGTAAGGGTCTTTTACTGGCTGGGCAGAACGCAGGTGGAGGCTTTGGTTCCAGCCTTCAATTTTCATCTCCGTATTGAAAATCGGGCGTCCTGTCTCCAGTACCGATTTTATAAGAGTTTGATTGCCAAAAACATTCTCCATCTGCTTACCGCTAAGTTCTTGCTCCAAAGACTTCAAAAACTTTTGCGCTATCATATTAGACTTGGTAATAACTCCATTCCTATCGATAGTTATCACCGCGTCATCAGCAGCTTCGAGAGTAACGCTTAGCAGTTCGCTATTTAGTGATAATTGATACTGGTTCTGAATAGCCCAGGCGGTAGATACCGTTAAACCCAATGAATGTGCATTCTGATGGTGCAAATAGGGACTGATTATCGTAAGACTACCTGCTAAATAACCATAGGTATCAAAAATCGGAGCCGACGAGCAGGCGGTCTGGTTGAGGCTTAGTGCGTTAAACTCCGGGATAGTCAGTTGATCTTTACTCCCCAGTAAAAGTCCCAGCACATACGAGCAGGTCTCCATGTAAAGCTCTGGTCCACATAATTGAATGGGCCTTCCCAGTAAGAGACTCAGCACATGCGAACAGGTTCCTACCGATTCTTCTGTCCATACTGCACCTGGCGTTAGTTGAAACCTATCCTTAACCTGCTCCAGAACTGTCTGGTTTCCGGTAACTACACGAAGAATAATTCCCTTTTCATCAGTTAAGAAAATCAAGTAGTTGCTATCCATAGTCTGCAGTTGATGTAAATATGGCTCCGCAGCCTTTATAAAGAAGTCTTTTTCACGAAGCAACTCTTCAAAAGCACATTCTTCAATTATATGGCAATCGTTATTCTTTAAAGGATCTAAGCCGTAATTATGCGACCTGATCCACGAGGCAACTATCTCAGGGCGAACCAGATTTACCTGGGCGGGACTTATGCGATGATTAAGCACATCCGCTTTTTGCTTTTTAATTCGTTCCATCAGGATAATTTCATTATCATTCGGATTTTGACTAATGATATTGTCTCTAATAGGGCTTAGCATCTGCTCCAGAGACCACATGTTACTCTATCACCCCTTACTGGTCTTATTTCGTATTTACTCATTATTTAATTCTCATAATAGCACATTTATATCTACTCGCGTCACATATCAGCTATCTTATGTACGATATTGAGAATTCTTTTTAAGCGTTTATGTGCAATAAACACTGAGATACTCGCCTTGAAACCCAAACTATTTCTGGTTGGCATGTATGTTGCAATAGAATTAGAGTTGAGGTGATGTATTATGTCAATTGCAGCGAGAAGTGCATATCAATTAATTGATGGACTACTTGAAGAGGGACTGGGCTATGTGGCTTCATACCTGGAAAAATCAATAAAGCGATCCATAATAATTGTGGATCACAACGGCCTAATACACCATCCGAATCTGCCCATAAATTCTGCTGGGATTGATAACGTTTTTATTCAGCTTCCATCCCATAATAACAGCCCCGACTATTATTACCAGGAAACTGAAAAATATCTTTCATATCCGGTTGAATGCAATGGTAAAACCGCATATATAATCGTTAAAAATATCCCCAAGAAAATGCTGGCCTCAACCCTCACAATACTAATTGAAGCCAAATTGGCGATAAAGTGTTATTTTTCCAATCTAACTAAATTAGACAAAAATACAGAAACCTTTGCACGTAAACTAGGTGAATATCTGTTCTTCCCCAGCAACGAAAATATTGTGGATATCATAAAATTTAGTGATGCTGATTTAAATGTGCAGGCAACTTACTATGTAGCCATAATAGAAGTTGATGAAGTCAGGCATGATATCGATTGGCAGTCAATATGTACCTATTCCAGGTACTATCAGCAAAAAAACCTGTTTGAGTTCATCCCCGTGGCATGGTCAAATTGTCTTATTTCTATCATATCAGTTCGCAACATGAAGGATAGTCTGGAGTTAGATCCCGACTGGCCCAGGATACTCAAGCATAAGGAGTCTATAGAAAGCTCATTTAAGCTAATATTATCTGAGGGTGTAGGACAGGCATATCCATTGACAGATATCAAAAAAAGTTTCCATGAAGCTCGTATTGCCTTGACTCTACCCCGGCTTATGGGAGCTAAGAATTTTGCCCAGCAGTTTTCAGAACTGGGCATAGCCTCACTAATATTCTCCCAGGACAGTAAATTGCTAAAAAACTTTTGTTATAAAACCCTGGGTAAAATGATGGATAATGATAAGAGCAACCACGGCGAACTGTTATCTACACTGAGACAGCTACTGGATAACAGCTTTAACTGGAAGTTCACCGCAGATAGTCTGTTTATACACATTAACACCCTTTACTACCGGGTAAATAAGATTGAAAACCTGCTGAATCTTGATCTATCCAAAATGGAAACCCGGGTAAATCTTTATATGGCCATTAAAATATGGGATACCCTCAGGCTGAATAATTTCATAGATTAATTGTGGGCTAAGCTGTAAACCTTGCCTAAGCAAAGCAAATGTCCTTTTACATTTGGGAGGGCTTATGAGGTTGACGTTGTGAGATCTCCAGGCAGCTTATAGCTCTGCGTAATAAATAGAATGAGTATAGTCACCCATTCTATGGTACCTGGGTTTGAACTTGTCCGCCAAAGAGTATTTGAATCACTCCCCCATAACTGCACATCAGCTTGGAGCTATCATTAAGAGCAGGAAAGTTGGCAATTAACACCGTGGGACACCCAGGAGCCCAGGGGGCAGCTGTCATCGGGGTACAGGGCATGGGGGTAAGTACACCCCAGGCAGCAGCCGTGGCCGAGGCAACCGCTGGATTCGCCATTGAGGAACACATTCCAAAAGGAATTATATTCATAAATGCTACATTATCCATAATAGTAGCTGCAGGCATAGTAGCCATAACCTTATTTTTGGGCAAAACTGTCAGGGGGGTGGGAGCCACTCCAAAACTACACTGCAACAATGCTCCATTGCACACCAGGCATCCCATAGTTTATAACCTCCCATTTTTCAATATTATCAGGTGTTAAACGTACTGCCTTTATCTCATTTTCACTGTAGGAGTTTACATTAACAGAGTCCCATTCCATCCCTCAGGCGGACTACTTTTATCGTACTCCTCACAAAGGTAAAAATAGATCCTGGCAATCTCGTCTTGGCGGTTGCGTTTAATAACCTCTATGAACTTGCTGCGGGCATCGTAGAAATAACCATCCTGGAAGAGTACTATCCCCTCCTCAAATAGTTCTTTGCTTTCTAATTTTAATATTCGAATATGTTCAGCTTCTCCCTGAAATACATCATATAAAAGCAAAGGTTCATCTCGACCCTCTGACTGTATCCTGCCCAGGCTTCGGTATTGGTAAAGATGAGCATTTTCCATTGCTTTAAGGATTTCCTCGGTTATAATAATGGCGCAAGCAAGCTTGCCGGTTAGTAATTGAAGGAAGGAAGCCACGTTTACATTATCAGAAATAACTGTTCCCGCCATTCTTCTCTCTTCACCGATTATTCCGAGCATAAGCGGCCCTTTGTGAATTCCGATTCCTATATCTACGGGTAAATAGCCTGCCCTGACTCTGCCTTCATTATATTCGACCAGCCTAGTTCTCAATTCTAGAGCCGCCTGCACTGCTTCGTTGGCTTGGTCGGGAAAAAGTGCCAGGAATCCTGGCCCTGTATATTTGTCTATCAGACCATTATTGTCCCTAATAACTGGTCCCATCCAATTTAAATAGGACTTTATAAAATTAAAATTATCTTCTGGCCGCATTGTCTTGGAAAGCTGGTAAAAAGAATGAATATTCAGAGAAAATAT
Organism: uncultured Syntrophomonas sp.; assembly: GCA_964457945.1. Taxonomy (GTDB): domain Bacteria; phylum Bacillota; class Syntrophomonadia; order Syntrophomonadales; family Syntrophomonadaceae; genus PHAA01. Next base: position 49,393 of record CAYWFX010000007.1, on the reverse strand, counting down.
GCTCATATCCTGTCTTACCTGATCACCTAGCTTTACATCAACAATACTCTTCTTGCCCAATAAATTTAGGAATTGTTGAGGTACAAAACGATGATAGGCCTCACTTAAGTCCGTTATTTCCTGAATATAGTGCCAAATATTAGCAGCCATGTCGTTAACACTGGCTCCCAGGTCGGCTACTTCATCACCACTATCTACAGCTGCTGCAGTTTCCCAGTTGCCCTGTGCTATTTCTGCCACACTGCTCCGCAGCCTACGGATAGATAGGAGTTGAAAATAGGTAACCAGCATGAATATACATATTATTCCCAGGGTAATATAGCCAATGTTCTTGGCTATACCTTTAAATAGTTCCATTCTTTCCTGGTTGAACCCGCTTCGATCCACCCCTGATTCATAAATACCAATGATCTTAGCATTAGAATCAAAAATTGGAGCCATAGCAAACATCCAGCTTCCGTTTTCATCATTAGCTTTGTCAGTAACCATCTGCTGGCTGTCCAAAACCCGTTTAAATTCACCGGCTATAGATATGGGACGGTACATATTAACACTATTATCATAGTCAACAATAGCATAAAGCTTGTCATTTTCCAGTTTATATATAGCGCTGTAAAGTCCAGCCTCATCCAGTTGACTTTCCCCATTGCTTCCCCGGTGGATCTGAGACTCAATCGTAAGCTCACGCAAATAACGGTAATCATCATTCATATAATCCCGGGGACTGCTTATATGTTCCAGCCGTACCGGGTCAAATCTATTTAGTCCAGTTCGAGTAAGTACCACCAGTTGTCTGTAGACTTCTTTCTCCTCCCGGTCTGCAAATTGCTGGTAGATAAACCAGGATAGAAAAACCATGGCGATTATTATTATGGGAGTAAATACTAGAATCTGTTTAACTACTAGAGAAACCCGGCGCTGCATAATTTCTATATATATGTAGCGAATTAGGTATAGAAACAGCCCCAGCAATACCAAAGGCAATATCCATGCGAACCATCGCAAAACTATGGTTTTTGATGCTTGGGAAGCCTGCTCTACAATATTTAGCAACTGACCATTCGCATCTAATTTATAAATCCGGTCACGAACCGCAACTGTCAGGCTGCCATCTGCCCCCAGCACCATATCTTTAAGCACCGATAATTTTCCGCTGCTACCTAGGTTAACCTGAGAAAAAACAGTTTTTCCAGGGTCCGCTTCCTTGGTTGACAAGCAACGAATTTCATTGGCAAAGGTATCAATAAAATATAACTTGTCCTGGTGAAGTTTTAACTGAAGCGGGAAAGTTCGATCTAAAGTCTGTCCAGCTCCGGGGTTAATGCTAATTGCCGCGGGATAGAGCAGCTTTGAATCCCCATTGGCACTTATCCCATAAATTTCTCCTCGCTGGGTACTGTAATATATCTCTCCCGGTACTGTACCTGTAATGTCCGACAGGTAAGAGTTAGAAGGCAGGTAGGCAATAATATATTTGTTGATTGAATAATCCTTGAGGCTAATACTGTAAAGGTAATCCCGATCCGGTTGCACATAGTGGAAAAAAAGGCGATCGTCCTTTAACTGCAGCGATTTGATGTTCCCAGCCCTCAAGGGACGGTTATCTCCGCTATAATCAACCCGGTGAAGAACCCTTATAAGTTGGCCTTGAGCAGAATAACATAGTACGCTTTCGGCTTCAACATACATTCCTTTACTATCCAGGTCGGTACGCCGGACATAAAGATTGCCTTCCTTGTCAACTGTCACATCACTAAATAAGTACATCTCATTCTTATCACTGCCCGCAGGTTCAATGGTGTACTGGCAGATGCCATCTTTGTCTATCTTTATAATATTTCTACGTGCTGCGACTATCATATAAAGATTGCCATTTGAGTCAGAAGTTATAGCGGAGAGATTTTGAATAGGCAGGCCCTTTTTCAGTGGGGACTGAGATAATAGCTCTTTATAGGTTAAAAGCAATAAAGAGAGTAACACTATAGAACTCAATATAATTATTGGTATCACTAGTTTTTTTCTCATCTTTACACCCCTGTACATAGATTGATTTAATTGCATAATCTTTAAAAATACTTTCGAATAAGCTTTCAATAGAATCTTGTCGTTTTTACATATTAATTATTTTATCAGATTACCCAATATATGTCTTGTTTTTATATGATTCGCTTACAAATACCATTAAAATCCCTAATTTTTATTATTATCCGTTTTCACCTAATATCTCTATTATTTATCGCTAATCTTGTATAATCCTGTATAATAATAAATAAGTTCTGTTGATTAGGAGTGAATACTTTATGGAAAAATTCTTTCTTAAAATATTTGGCCCGGTAGTAAAACCAATGATTTCCATATTAAAAAACTGGATAAAACAATTTAAAAAACTACCTATGACCATAATCCAGAAGTTGACCCTAATGGTAAAAGATATCTGGAACAAAAAAGAAGCTTCCGTTGCAGATTATGTTGGCATAGGCGAGCGGCTTATTTCCAAAAAGCTAATCCTAATAGTATTGATTGTGGTAGCGCTTTTAAGCTATGGGGTTTACAAGTTTACTCCTATTGTAAGTGCCAAAATTAGGGGTTATGAAATCATACATATAAGTTCCGGCACTCCCCTTATATATAGCGGAAAGGTTATGCTATTTGACGAAAAAAACCAGCTCATTTATGAAGGTGATATGGTAGGCGGTGTTTATGATGGTTACGGCAAAATCTATGAAAATGGCAGCCTTATTTATGAAGGACAATGCAAAAACAGCATTATGCACGGAAATGGAACCATGTATTATGAAAATGGTAAGAAAAAGTATGAAGGCAGTATCGCCAACGGTGTCTATGATGGACAGGGAAAATTATTTAATATGAAGGGCAAATACATATACGTCGGAAAATTTGTCAGTGGCTGTTACACCGGCCAGGGACGTGAGTACTATATTAATAAGGGATTAAAATATGAAGGGAACTTTTTAAACAACCAGTATGAAGGCCAGGGTAAGTTATACAATGAAGATGAGCAGCTAGTCTACGTTGGCCAGTTTATCAGCGGAGTATACTCCGGTCAAGGGGTGGAGTATTGGCCCGACCAAGAACTAAAATATGAAGGTGCATTTGCCGGCGGGTACTATGAAGGCCAAGGTAAGCTATATAATCAAAAGGGTAAGCTGGCCTATCAGGGTGAATTTAAAGCCGGACTGACGAATGGAAAAGGCGAGATGTATAATGACGCGGGTCTGTTAATCTATAAAGGAGATTTTTTGGCTGGCTCCGGTGCCGGACAAGGTCAGCTGGTTTCAGAAGCGGGTAAGGTCCTCTACAAAGGAGCCTTCCTGGACGGTCATCCTGAAGGACCGGGAGAGATGTACAATAATGAAGGGAAAATGATCTACCAAGGTGAATTTAAAAACGGGACTTATTCCGGAAAGGGTAGTGAGTTTTATCCGAATGGCCAAGTAAAATATAGCGGTACTTTTGAATTAGGCTCCTATAAAGGCCAAGGTTTGCTTTTAGATGAGAAAGGCAAGAAAAAATATGAGGGTAATTTTAACGGGGGAAGTTTTGACGGCCTTGGCACCCTTTATAACTCCAATGAAGAAGTTATATTCCATGGCTTCTTTAAAAACAACCAGCCTAACTATGAGGGCTTTATGAATCTATCCGAGAAAAAGATCGACGAGCTTGTTGGTAAATCCGAGAATAAGGCAGATATAGGGATAATTCGATCAATAAGTTATAAAGATATGGCTATGAGTTTTGAACTGTCTTCTCCTGGACCGAAAGATAATCAAGTAGTAAGAGCTATTACTCTTTCCGGCAAGCAGGAACTTTTGGGAATAAAGCTCGACATGAAGGCTTCTCAGATACTAAAAGCTCTGGGAGATCAAGTTAACCAGGAAAGCCTGCCCCCCAATAACATTTGGGAATGCCGCCGGGATGGCTTTGTTTATAAGTTTTTCTTTAACGATGACCAGAGTATCAATTACCTGGAAATTAGACCTACAAATTAAAAAGCTACCCAACCTGATTGAGGTCGGTAGCTAATACAGGTTATAGTCTGGGGGGACAAGGGGGCGGTTCTTTTGTCCCTTATTTACTTTTTGTATACTCGTTGCACCCTAGAGCTAATCAGACAAACCAGGTCGCAGTTATCCATGCATATTCCAGATCGCATTGCAATCTCCTCAGCACCTATCCTTTGATCACCCTGTTCCCCCATTACCACTGCTTCATCACCCACCGCAACATCATTAATATGAGTTACATCTACAATCAGGTGATCCATGCACGACTTCCCGATTATGGGAGCTCTTTCTTTGCAAATAAGTACTTCCCCATCTTTGAGAAAATGCAGAAAACTGGCATCCGCATAACCTATAGACAAGGTCGCTATGCGAGTAGGGCTGCTAGTAGTAAAAGTGCAGCCATAACCCACTCCAAAATCGCTTCCTACCTCTTTTATCGCAACTACTCTGGTCTTTATTTGCATAACAGCCTTAATTTTGTCATCTAAATATTCGTTCCCACAGGGCAGCCCGTAGAGTACTATTCCTAATCGCACCATGTCGTACTCAGCTTGTGGTAGTTTGAGTACGGCCGGGCTGCTGCTGGCATGGACCATAGGAATATGTACTCCCCTTTGTCGAAGTTGAGTCATAAGATGCTCAAAACTACTCACCTGCTTAATAGCATCTTCTTTTCTCCCTCCATATATGGTGTTTATATGGGTATATATACCATCCAGCTCCAGATATTCCATTTTCACTAATTGGTTGACAAATTCTAAACATTCACCGGGCAATAACCCGTAACTTCCCATCCCGGTATCAATTCTCAGGTGAGTCTTTATTCTTTGACCCCGCTTTAGTCCACATTTATTCAGACAGAAAGCCATTTCAAGATTGTTCAGGGTAGGAACCAGACCTTGCTCAAACAAGTCCTCATAATTTTGGTCGGCAACTGTTCCCAGTACCAGGATAGGAATATTTATTTGATTTTGCCTTAATTCCTTAGCCTCAGCTACCGTGGCTACTGCTAAGGCATTAACGCCATAACCTGCCAACGCCCGGCCAACTTCCACTGCTCCATGACCATAGGCATTCGCTTTTACAACCGCCATAATTCTAGTTCCAACCATCAACTGCTTACGAACCATCTCCAGATTCTGGTGCAAAGCAGACAGATCAATCTCGGCCCAAGTAAGATTGGTTTTGTTCATAACCCATTACTCATTTCCTTAAACGTCCTTAAGTCCATAACAAACTACTAGCCTATCAGTCTCATATTCCACATCAAAGCCATAGTAACCCTGCCCGAGCAGCCTTTGCTGCAATTCAATATCTGTATTCTGGCATTTTATAATTGTAATCGGACAAATCCTTAAAGGATTCTGTAAATCACAACTCAATACATAACGCAGTTTATTCCCATATTTTTCTCGCAGACTGCATATAGAGAGCTTTAGTCGGAGGCTATTACGTAAAGCAGGATAGTTGTTACAGGCGACAGTAGATAATATGTAGCGGTACTTATCCTGTTTTACAATGCCTTTAATTAATTCCTGATACAAGCTGCCTTGCCAACCTCGGCCTCTAAAGGACGGGTGAACCAGACCTGTCTCAATGTGGGCAACCTGCAGAAGTTCATTTCCAGATAGTGCTAAATCCAATCCTAGATTGTCATTTTCGTTACCGGGAAAGTAGGCTGCTGCATATCCAATTAACTCTTCTTCCGAATTATAAGCCCCCAGACTTAGCCCCCGCTTGCCCAGCAGCATTGCCACTTCATCTCTGGTCAGCGGATAGTAGGCAGAGGAATCCTTTAACCCCTCTACCACTTGTTCCTGCAGGTAAATAATATTGTCTAGATCAGGATAGGATAACTGCCTTATTATCCCATCTGACCTGAATAAACCTCTTCCCCAAGCCAGCTCACTTGGTATATTAGGCCTATCCAGGCAGGTTTACCTCCGTATCACTTTTAACAAAGGTACGTGACAGAAGGGCAAACATAAGCAGAAGAGCCAAACAAGCCAGGGAAATCAAGCCTACGCTGCGCATCGCACCCAGTATTGCCAGGGCTCCAAAGATAAATGGTCCTAAAACCTGCCCCAGTCGACGTACCGTGCTGTAATAACTCAATGCCTTACTCTCACCCACTTTTTGGGTAGCTGGGAGAGATAGGAAGTAATTATTCTGAGCTACTGTGCCAAAGCTATCCGACAACCCCATAATCAGGATGGCTAGAATTGCCATAACTGTGCCACCCCGCCAGGAAAACAAGCCCAAAGCACCGATAGTCATAAAAGCAGCTAATAAAGAGGCAGTCCAAGGGCTCAACCTTTTCTCGACAAATCCTCCCAACCACGGCCCCAGGTATACGATACAAAGGCCATATATCAGGAATCCCCTGCCTATATCAGAAGTTGAAAGGCCGACACTGGACCCAAACAAGGGAAAGAAATAATCCATAAACATACTGCACACTGCCAGGGGAATGGTAATTAAAAAGAAGAAGAATATAACTCCGGGATCAAGCAGGAAAGCTGATATCCTCCCCCCAATAAACTTGGGTTTAATTTCTTCCTGCTCCGATTCAACCTTGCCAATGAAACTAAAGGCAAAGGCTACGACTATAAGTAACGACATTAAAGCTATAAAAAACACCTGGGAAAAACCGATCCGATCCGCCATCATTGCACCTATAGCTATACCGCAGTTAAATCCCGCATAGATTCCAGCATTATATGCAGAGAGTCCTCGCGTCTTCTCTTCTTGCTGGGTAGGCGAGGTACTAAGCCAGCGCATAGCCATCCATGAGAAACCATAACCAATACCGGTTAAAGCCCGGGCCAGAATAAATACTTCCCCGTTCCAGGCCAGACCTGAAAGCAAGAGCCCCAGTCCCATGAAAATTAGTCCGCTAAAAAAGGGGAAACGCCATCCCCGCCGCTCGATTATGTAACCAGTAATAATAATTGATAAGGCTGCACATAATAACTCGGCCGAAATAGGCAGACCCAGCACAACTTCCTTCGGTAATCCCCACATAGGCTGATAAAGATCTTTCATTATCAGAGGTATGTAGGAAGCTGCCATACTTGATGCAATAAAGTAGAAAAACGCCAGTGGCCGAATCATCTCGGCATCAATAGACCCGATCTTTTTGCGCTGACCTTCAGAACTGAGTGCACGTGCCATGCGATTCACTTCCTGTTTGATATACACCAGCAGGAAGAGCGTTATTTCTACCATAAAGAAGAAGGCAATAATCAGTACTGTTAGAGCATCCAGGGCAATAGCTAGTGATTTCTGCTTAATGTATTCCCGGGACAGACTTATATTTATACCCGCTGTGACAGTAAGCTTATTCTGCCCCCCCCCTGTCTTTAATGGAAGGCTGTAGAGGTAAGCAGAGTCTTTTGATTGCTCTAACTGCATACCCTGATCGGTGCTGTAGACAGCTTTTCCATTGTCATCACTGATAGTAATGCTATCAATTTGGGGAACAGATTTGATAATACTCTGCATCCATTTTTCGATCCCATACAACTCATTATAGGAGACCCCCCGAGATACTACGGAATCAATATCCCTTTGAATAATATTAGCAGTTACCATTGTGTTTTCCCGGGCCATTTCATAGTACACATTCCGGTACATATAATAATTTATCCCGGCATAAGCAATCTGCGCAACCGTCAATATCGATAATACCACTGCCAGAAACAATTTTTTCTTCAGCTGACCATCCGGCTCCAGAAAATCGATTTTAATATGACAAATAAATAGGAGCAGTGCAGCCAGGGCAACAATTATATCCAGGTACTGTAGGCTCTCCGCCTTGGGTATGGATACCCGTGATTCAATTACTTGATCATTAAACACCATATCCAAGCTTCCTACCCACTTGGCATTACGGTCAACTAAGGGCAAAAAGATGTGATACTTCCCTTCAAAAGCAACATAACGATAATCACTCTCCGCCAAACTATCTACACGCAGCTTCTTCAGTATTTCAGGAGATAAATATTCACTATCTACTTTGCCCTGATGGTTATAAAGTACCTGCCCTTCCGGGGAGACCACCAGAACACTTTCAATTCCCGGCGAAATACTCTTGATGTCGGTTAGTATCTTTTCCATGTCGTTGAAATTTTCAAGTGGTTTGCCGTATTTTAAAGCGTATTCGATATTTCTAACTCCGTCACTGCCTGCCACTGCATAACTGGCTACCAGTGAATCGGTATAGCTGGTCCTGAACGATGATATGTTCAAAGCGCCGGTGAACCCCAGAACCAGGATAAGTAACATCATGACTGTACCTAGCAGTAAAGCTCCTTTTTTAAATGACATGGTTCTTCTCCCCCGCTTTTTCTACAATTTTATATCCAATAAGCATAACGCCCCAGCATAACTGATCCATATCCGCTCACTTGATCGACTGGTAAATTTCATCTGCTACCAGTAGTATTTCGAATGGTGGCTGGTATCCTATCTTCCTGGCGACCTCCATATTTAAAGCTATATGAGGTACGTTTGCAAAAACCTGGGGTAGTTTTTGGGGTGAGTTACCCTGCAGAATCTTAATCATATTATCTGCACCGAACTTTCCTACCCCGCTAAAATCTGCCCGAGCCACGCTGATTAAAGCTCCTGCCACGACTTCTTCGGTTCCCAGTTGAGAAAACACCGGAATGTTCTTATCATAAAACGGTTTCAGTAATTCGGTTAATCTAGCAGGATCGATAGGGGCCATAGTCAAGTACATGGCATCTACTTTTTCTGCCAATTGACGGTGTATAGCCAGCAGATCACGATAATATCTTTCTTTGTCATCTTTGTTTACTGGCTCTACTATCGGCATTGATACAACATCAAATCCCATCTCTTTGGACAGGTCAACCGCATCATCTACTGCAGCATAAATCCGACCTTGAGATGAATTCTCATAGACCATTCCCATACGCTTGAATTGAAAGAGATCATAAAAGACGTTCATCTGCCGTTTGTATATCTTGGCATCCATGTGAGCCCATATATGATTACTGCCGGAATCCTGTTCGGATTTTATAATCCCGGAACGGACTGCATTACTGGTAGAAAAAACCATTACCGGAACTGAATGCTTGTCATTGGCTAGTAATACTCCGGCCGAAGTCCCCATGGCTATTACCAGATCTATATCTTTTTGCTGAGCCAGGCGCGAAAGCATAGCTTGCTTTTCCGTGTCACTCATGGTACTCAGGGTATAGTGGCCATCTTTGACAAACTCCAAGTAAGGAGATATCTCCTGTTTGGAAAGCCATTCCCACATAGCCACGGTATCCATTTGCCCCTCCCGGTAAACCAAGCCACTGGAATTAGTGACCCATCCCGCACTTTCCAAACCCTTGATCAAGCCATACAAGGTACCAGCATAATTTAACCAGGGCTCGGTCTCACAGTAGGCTATACGATATTTCCTTGTTATTTGCTGATTCTCCTTAGTCGGCTGCTCATTTACCCCGTTGACGGCACTCAATGGCTTAGGTAACAGCAACAAGGACATGATCAGTATGGTACATGTAGCAATTCTTATAAAAAACCTCATCTTATAGCCACCTTTCAGGCTTTCTTGTATACCCACCAACGGATTCTGACCTTGGTGACACTAGGGGTTTGGCAGCGAATTCCTATGCGGAAACTACCCCTTTCCGGATATAGCACCGTTCCTATATCCATACGCGGTGCCATTGATTCATATTCACTTTTCTGAAAAATATCATAGTCACCGAAAAAAATCTGCTCACAATGTTGAGGTGACCGCAGCACCTCCTCTTCGGTGCTCTCTTCCACTCCAGTTATTATATGAACTAGCCCCGTACCGAGACCATGATCTATTTCATCCGAAAAATAGCTTTTTGCAGCTCTGGGTGTCACCTCCAGTTCAAACTCCACCACCCCGGTACTATCGGCCCCAGCAATTACCCGGGGTCGGGGAATCCCTAAATCAAAATCAAATTGATTTTTATCGGGCTGGTACCTGACATCAAGCCGTGGCTCTTCCTCTGCTTCCGTGAAGTAAGCCGAAGCCTTGGTTAGATAAGGTCCCTGGGCTCTACCCTGACCCAGAACACCAAGTTTATACAGATCGGATAGGTTATAGGCATACTCTTTAAAAGGAAGCTGTTCTACCTTCTCAATCATAAAACTGGGACCTATTTGCATAATACTAATACGAGCCAGATATATCGCCTGATCTTCCTTATCCAGATACTGATCCAAGCTTAAATTAAGGTAATCCTGCAAAATGCGTTCTCTCACCGGTTCAGCTACGATCTGCAATACCTGGCTGCAATCGGCTTCAGGTTCCAATACTCTTTCGCCTAGTTGAATTCTCATTCGGCCTTGTTTCATAAGCACATTGTCTACCATACCGGCAGTGGCTCCAGCCCGGAAGGTGAAACTCACTTCATAGCTGCTCTCCCGTTCATGCTCAGGCTCCTGGAAATAAATCTTGCCCCCTGGCTCACCATCCGCCCCATATATGTATCCGCCGCTAAGTTCATATTCCACTGTAACCCGCGGCACCTGAAGGGTTTTCTCGACAAGCAATGTAATCTCAAATAGATCATTGGGGTTTACATAGTTCGGGCATCTTTGCCAGACGCGCAATTGATCGTCACTGTAAAGCAAGGTTGTATTCTCAAAAAGCCTGGAAAAACCAAAATTAGCCGGATCTGGAGCATCTTCACGAATAGACAGATGATAAATTTCCTGCATTCGATTATGCTCTCCCACCTCTTCCGCACGGGTCGAGGAACTAGCTACTGAATATACCGGCTCTTTACCTCTTTCATCATATTCAATACATAGGTAAATATTTTTGGCGTAATCATTATTACCAAAGCCATCTATCATCGATAATTTTTGGGTCACAGGCGAGGCTACAACTATTTCTCGTCCTGAGTAATCAATGGCCATTCCAGTTTCTACTGAGATGGTCTTATCATCGACAGCAACCACTTGCAGTCCGCATACAACACCAGCACCATGCAGCACACGGTTTCCCATACGCCGTTTATCATTACAGTATTTTTGTTCAGATTCAAAATCTCTTACCGTAAGTAACTTGCCATAAAAATAGCGGTTCCTCTCGTGGGGATAATACCTGGGATTTTTCACTTTTTACCCTCCTCCTTCGTAATGTAGTAAACGGCCCAAAAGCTAGATTACATTCCCCCTGAGCCCGTATCCTTAAAACGTTGGCCAACCACCTACCCTTTCGCTGTAAACAGTCTTCACTAAGCTTTGCTCATCTATAGCAAATGTGCATCGAGTTCCATACGGCTATGGGTATCAAGCTGATTATCCCGTTCCATATCAATGATTACTGAACTGAATGGCACTGAAGATTTATTGTCCAGTCGAAGCAAAGATAATTCCGACAGATAGGTATTGATACCCAGGTAAGAATGCATATCCATATAAATCCACGGTTGTAATATAACTAGTCTGGCATCCGTAAAAGCCGGCTTTTCTTCATCAATAATTCTTTGCAGGGCACCAACCTGTGCTGCTGTCGGTACCATTTCCTGTTTGACCATTACTGCAAAACCGTACGGATCCTGACCATAAAGCTGGGACATAATTTTTTTTATCTCAATTGTTTCCTGCAGGTATTTATACTGGAAATACTCGACTATTATGGGTTTTTCTCCGGTATAGATTTCAATGATGTCTTCCATGCCTGCCCGGGTACCCCTTTTTCTAAAAAGGAAAGGAGCATTAATAAGCAGACGCCGGAGCTGTTCTTCACTCCAGTTCTCATCAGCACTTATTCCTAACCAACCTGCCAACCAGCTTAAAAAGGGCCCAGACACCACTTCTGGATCAAATATTCTATCCAAGCGGTCTATTTGTTCTTCCATGTCCTGTAGTAATGTGCCTGGCAGGGATAAGAAGCGTTCCAGAAAATCCCGGCTGCTCCCGGACTCGTGGTATACGGCTGGAAGGTAACTTAACAGTGACATACGGGGGAAATATATTCTAACACTCCTTAAGAGCGGGGTCCTGGTTTCACTTCCGACCAGTTCTATTTTTAGCCAGAGGAAGCGTCCCTTTGCTCCCTGCAGGAGAGCATCTCTGGGGTTAACCAGCTCCTTCTTCCATAGAAAGTTCATATAACCCAGTCCTTCAGCTAATGAGGCAGTCCTATCCTGTAAGTACACTTCCATATTGATTAAATGATCCTGTATAACCAGCTCTTTACTGTCGCTGGCAAAATAGTTGAGCCTGATCTGCGTATCATCGGGAATGTCGGCATCCAGTGTAAACCTGTGCCACTCCATTTCCAGAGCCATACTGTCCAGTACCGGAAAAACGAAAACACCGCGGGGAGTTCCATTAGAATCAAGTCTAATGTTTTCCTGCCTCTCCAGGATGCTGAGAGACAAATTGCTTCGATTCCAGACAAATATCCGATTGTCAGGGTCGAGCCATAAGTTATCTACCACACCCCGATAGGCGACACCACCGATCGGCTCCCATTCAGAGGCGGAGAACATTAAGACAGAACGGTCATCTTCAGTATCTTGATCGATTTGCTGAGCATCAGCAATATAGATAGATCCTTCGTTATCTACGCCCAAACCGACAGCCCGGGCCGATAAACTAAGCCGGTTATTAGCCAGCAAACTACCATCCGGAGCAAACCTCCAGAGCTGTCCGCTGCAGGTATCTAGTACATATATCTGCTCTTCTATTCCCAATGCAATTTCTACCCGGCCTCGTTGCGGGCATTCCCCTGATTTCTCTAGAGCCAAAGATAGCGGTGATGCAAGAACCCTAATCTGACCATCGGGAGTAACTTGCAGTATTGCCATTTGAATTGTAGCGAAGTCATCACCCTTATCCGCTTGGTAAGAAAGGGACCTATTACTGCACGTTACCACCAATAGGTGATCGCTGGCACTGACCACTACAGCCAGGGGAGACCCACCATAGAACTCGCTCTTGGTCCATAGAATCTGGCCGTTAGCTGCTGATATAGCAATAATTGCAGCTGGGTCAGATTCCACCAGGAATAGGGTGTTTTTGGCTGCCGCCAGAAGAGCCTCACCGCTGAATAAGCCATGTCCCTCCTTTAACAGCAGGGTAGTCTGGCAATTAATATAGTCATAGGTCCAGAGATTCCCAAGTCGGTCCAACAAATATACCAGGCCGAATGATCCGCTTCCTATATTCGTTATTGGCTCCACTATGCCTGTCTCAGTCTGTAAGATAGTACGGTATAAGGCATATTTTTGATCCTTCATCAGGCTAATTCCTTGCTCGGCTAACAGAAGGTTTTCCCCCCGGCCACGCTCCCAGTCGGATTCTTTATTTAGAGCCAAAAAGCTAAATTGACTATACATAAGTTATTCACCCCCTCTCCATATATGGAAACCATCACAGGTCATGACGGTTGATTATCTCAATTTCATGATCACCCGGGTAAACCAGTCCACAGGGGGGGAGTTCAACATCTCCGCTAAGCTCCCTGCGCAGCTTGTTACCTTCCGCGCTAATCCATAAGTCCTTTACATATTCCACCCCTTGAACCCGATTAATTACTTCGTAAATATCACCCCGGTAAACTGTACGTCCAAAAGGCCAGCCTCGACTCAAATCATCGCGATCCAAGGGCTGTAAAAATTGGTCCAGTTCTCGGGTAATTCTTTCCTCCGCCCGGACTGTTCCCGGAGCAACAACAACCGCTGCATATACATTAATTCTTACATAGTCCGGCGAGACTACGTGTATTTCAGTACTGAGCAAGCGATGGCGATTAAGGTGCCGATATACTGTTTCTCGAAAACCAGGACTGGGAACCGGGGTAAGGACTTCACTATATGGCATTACGGCTACCGTTACCTGCGCCTGGGCTTGCCTATCAGGATAATTTCTCATCCCCGGCCGGTAGAGCGAAACTGCTTTTACCCGGGCTACCCTGAGTCCAGGAGTAAGCAATGCCAATGCCTCATAATCGGCAGCAGTAACGGCGCGCTCGGGTCTTCTGCGTTCAGATTTCAATCGCTTGCGAGCCTCAATTATAGTTTCTTTAGGACTACCACCATAGGCGGATCTGTGATTGGCTACCTGCAGCGTTTTTAGCAGTGGCTCATCTTCAAGGATCCGGTTTATCTCGTAGTCTTTGACATTACCCTTTATACCACCACCGGTTCGGTAGCCTATAAGCAATAGGTTGGCTTGTTCCTCTCGCTCGGGGATGATTCCATTTTCATGGTTGCCAAAGTATATTACCCCCGGCTCTTCCTCCAGCACATAATGGCGGTCAGAAGGTCCAGAAGCGATAAAATCATCAACTGCCTGCCAGTCCTGCCACACCATTTCCTGAGCAGCATTAGATCTTTTCCCTACCTGCAGCCGAAATTCCAGGTCCAGGAGAGGATGTACGGGTAATTCGAATGACTGTCCGGGTAATCCATTACTTGGTCCCAACCAGCGTTGTTCGTTAAAACTGGGCTGAAACGATATTAAGCGGATATTGTTGCTGCCGGGCGGAGGTATCATCCCCCGCTGTCCATCACCGAACTCAATAATTATCTCCTGGCCCTCGTTTCGCTTAAGGCTGAATTTTCTTTCTCCTGCTTCACACATGGAAATATCTGCAACTTCCTTCCAGAATATCCAGTCTCCATTTTCATCCTTTATTTGAACTTGATTGCATCCATACAGTGCAATACTGCTGGCAAGCTTAAATTGCATGCTGCTTTCTCCGCTGCTGGAAAAATCGTGTATCTCACTTAAAGTAGACTGTTGTACTACCGATACAGTATTCAGACAGATGTCTTCTACACGAGGAGGGAGTTCATATACGTCATCTTCCAGGAAGCAGGCGATCCAAAATCTCTGGCGGTCCAAAGCCGGGCTGATCCTGGTTGCTTCCATCGCGTCAGGCAGCAAAAACTTGATACTGCCGCTCTTAGTAAAGTGCGCGCTTTCATCGAGCAGGATTGTAAGCGGTCTCCAGACGCTTTCTTCACCTTCCCGACCATAGTATTTCCATGCAACCCGGGCAGGCGGAATTATTTCAGCCTCGTATTCCCCCGCTGGTCCTGGCTTTACAGGATAGTCCTCATAAAGATGCAGGGCCAGGGACAACTCCACTCCGGCAGGTAAGTTCTGATCCAGACCTATCAGTAACTTGTTATTCTTTCTAGCGTCCCGGCCAAAAGCATAATAGTAGAGACCCCTAGTTTCATTAAATGATGTAAATTCCCGGTAGTCCTTCTCCGAATAAACTAGAATTTTATCTATTTGGGCAGGGAGCAGATAAAGTGGTTCAGTAGTCTCAAATATCTGATCACCTGCTGCCAGTCTGCTAGCTGCAGGAATTGACATCATTTTAGGCACAGCGCTAAAGGTAACGTCAGTTCTGGCCGGGAGAGCGCTGCGCAGCTTTATACCCATAAGATTGAGGAACTTCAATTCATTCTTACGAGTAATCCGGTTGAGGTAAAACTGCTGCATCTCAGTTAACCAAGCCAGTAGTTCGATTAAAGTGATACCCGGATCATGGTAGTTCTCATCAGTCCACCCGGGGAATAGTTGGGGTATCATTTTTCGTGCGTCGTCTACTATCTGCTGGAAATCCTGATCATCTAGTTCCGGTAAAGGCAACATTGGGCCTACCTCCTGACAACTTAGTTCTGTACCCTGCTAACAGGGTACTAGGCTTTCACCTTAATCTGGTGCCCGCCATTTAGAATGAAACCATGAGATATGGTTCCAAGCTGATTGGGATCTATCTCAATCCTCTCTTCATTAACCAGCTTGTGTACAATCATGGAGACACTCTCAATATAATTGACCCCGTTGATTGATTTTAATAACGTATAAAGTACTGATATATGCGGGTATTCCCCTATATTCCATCCTTGTTCATATCTATCGTATAACTCGGGCTGCAGAAACTCCCTTAATTTTTCCAGAGCTTCTGTTTCCACCAAAGCCATATTATCTATACTATCAGCAACCAGTACTGCCATAACTGATATCTCCAGATACAAGGGCTCAATAACCTGCATCTTGCCTGGATGTAAGAGGTTGCCGCTGGTTCTCTGGTAAAGATATCTTTCTACCTCCTGCCTCAAAGCAGGAAAAGTCAACGAAGCCTGGACCCCCCCACGCGGTAAAACCACCATAGTAATGCAGCCGCTTTCTCTTTCACCCCGCCAGTTAGTATTGGACAGGCATTTTACCCGGGCTACATTTCTAGATACTTCCCGCGCCATGGTTTCAAAATCTGAGGCAGTCACTGCCCGTCCATTATGCTTTAATGTTTGTGGTCCCCGGTGCAGGGCTTCATCGAAGCTCTCCCGATCGCAGCCTCCACAGGCTGCCTCGGGATTAAACACCCCATTAATAAAGGGCAGGGAATTACGCAAACGGTTAATTTCCTTAGCACCGACGTTTCCACTGCTGCCGCCGCCTATCCGGTAGTTTATTTCAATATTATTGATATTAGAGCGGGGCGGAATTCTTCCGTGCACGCTATCCCCAAAACAAACCCTTCCTGAAGAGGTATCAATGGTATAGTGGCGGTCACCTCTTTCAGATAAGCCAAGATCCCCCACCCGCTGCCATTTTATCCAGAGCTCACGAATATTACCCCATTCGTCTCGCATTTCCCTCAGGTTAAGAGTCTTGTCACGCAGTAAATCTTGCTTCTCCTCTTCATTAAGCTGGCTAGACTCCTCCACCCATATTTCTGCTGAGACAATCGGAGTACGGGGTAGATCATGACAAAGATGGCCTTCTCCAGTGGGATTGGCTAGCATCTCGCTAAATGCGCTTTCTTGCTGAATAACCCGGGTAGTATTCATGAACAGACCCTTGGCTACCGGTAAAACAGGACGATTCTCAGTTCGATCAAATTTGCCGTCATAATTAACTGCTCTGACCCAGTAGAGTTCTCGTCCGAACATTGTCATCCGTGATAAGTCAGGGGGTGCGCCAAAAACAAGTAACCCACTGCCGCTAAGGTTATTGGTATGATCAACCGTATCCAGTCTGCCCCACTTTCCTCCCAACGCATTCCGGGTTGAATACTCCCATTCCAGAGTCGGGGCATCGTCCGGATCATAGCTTTGTTCCCGCAGTGAGAAGAACAAGCCCAGGGGACCTTTACGGAGAGGCTGTTCGAATCCCAGATACATAGCTGGGTAAGATAAATCCAGGTCAAGCAGAGGGTGCGCCATAAAATCTTCTTGCTTGATTATTTTACCCTGGTCATGGTATTCCAGGTTGTTTAAACTGAAGAAGGATGTCGGCAGCAGACTATCATCACCATACTCATAACTAAGTTCTAAATTCTCCAGCCTGGGTGCATGGTAAACTCCATTAGGAGCATAGATATTGTGGATACTTACAACCTTGGCCCTTATCCAGTAATTCATCTGATCGTGGGTCATACTGGCCTCTATATCATCCGGGCATTTGAACTTGATAATGGTTCGCTCTGATACGTGCAGGAAGATATCCTCATATTGGGAGCCATCAAACAGCTTCATCCAGCCATTACCGTTAAAATATTCCCAGACAACTCTCATGATCAGCAGATTAGGCCGTTCGGGTTCCTCCAGATCAGATTTTTTCATTATCATCTTCCAGTCGATGGCAGGTGTATTATCATTGTTCATTATCTTCGGTTCATGCTTTAGCTTAAAAGAAATTGTTATGATAGCCTTCTTTTTTGAAAAAGCTTCCTGGCTGGCCAAATAAAATGTATCATAAAGGCCAAAAAATTCACCTAACGGATAACAATCTTTCGGGTTAAGGGGAATGTCATTATAAAACATCATATCCGGTGCCAGACCCGGTTCATTATTTTCAACCAGGTTACGAGCCTTCATCTTCACAGCATCAAACGCTATATCCCTTAAGGCCCCAATTTTTCCGGGCTTTACCCGACAGCACAGCCAGCGGTTGCTAACCCCATTCGTTTCACTATAATCTATCCAACCTGATTCTTTCTTTTTCAACTCAATACGGTTGCCCCGCACTGCAACTTCGCTAAAAGCTTGCCAGCTATCATCCTTTCGATATAACCATTCTATATATTCAGGATTACTCAGCAGTTCGCAGTCAAGACGTTCTTTAAACTGCTGTCTGGAATTGCTGATTTCCACTTCCAAAATAGCTTTCCCATTGATATTAAAAAGGTCAGGTTCTCCCAGATAGAAACAGTGGTCCTGCAAGTTCTCACCACCAAAGCAATCCAGCAAGGCTAGCTCCTGACTTGGATAAACCGGGTTATCTATTAAGAGAGCAGCCGGAATTTCCACTATGCGATCATGCTGGCCGCTAGCGTTATAGATGGCTACCGGGATGGCAGGACTAACCAGGAGGTTAGCTGCGGTTTCAAAAACGATTTGTTCTCCTCCTGCTGCACTAGCCAGGGCTTGGGTTCCTGCTGGCACTAGAACTGCTTCGCCGTCAATAGAGCTCAGGTTAAAAGTCAAAAAGGCAAAAGACGGACAAGCAGGTAAGAGACCAATATCCATCATATTAAGAAATGCTACTAGGTTTCTCCGTGGAACCTGATTCAACCTTTTTATGGTGCCATCAAACATACGAGCAAAAATCAGCATTAAAGCTGTACCCGCATCTGGGTCCTCGGGAGAAAACCGCCATTCCGGGGTATAAAAGGGCAGCATGTCTTTTACTTGCTGTATAAGAGCTCTGTTATCACGTGGGTCAAGAGGTGGCAGCATATTCTTCCTCCATATGTCAGCTTATCAGGTTTTCTAACTGGTACCTTCATTTATATAGAAGGGATAAACAAGGTTAAACAGGTTGTTAGTCGACCTGACTGTATAATTTATATTAATCCACAATTGCTCCGGGTTGGATTTATCACTTTGTACCTGAACCTCCACCTTACCTACTCGAGGTTCCCAAACCATTATGGCATTTCTCAGATCTGACTCCAGCACTCCTAGAGTTGTGGGGTCAGTAAGGCCAAAAACAAAATCATTAAGTCTGCCGCCAAAGCCAGGACGCATAACTCTTTCGCCCTGGTAAGTCATGAGGATGATACGGATGGCCTCAGCTATGTCGTCTTCACCCTCGGACATCATTATTCTTCCGGTTACCGGATCAACTTGAATCGGAAATTTCCAGCCCCGGCCTAAAAAACTGCTCATCTATCACCCTCCTTACCTTGCTAATTTATCTTTACCATAGCTCCTTCAATTTTCATCATAGCTCCCGCCTTGACATTCATCGTAGCGTTGGCCTTGATATCCATCGTAGTGCTAGCTTCCATCTCTATCTGGTTGGCTTTAAATTTCAGAGAACTGGTAGGAGCATTAATACTTATTCCTCCACTGCCATCAACCTCAATGTTGCATGACTTAACCTTAATAGTAACTTTGCTATCAGCCTGTATAGTAATACTATTGGACGAAGTGTCTATGGTTACAGTATTTTTTCCATTATCGTCCTTTAGTTCTATCTTCTTGTTCTCGTCATCGAAAAGAATCTTTTTGCCCTTGGGCGTATGAATCTCCACTTTCTCTTTACTCTTCTCATCGGTAAAGATGATTTCATTCCCACCACTGGTCTTTATTTTACGAATATTAACTTTACCATCGGCATAAGGATTGGCCTCTGGCGGCTTATCCTGACTATTCCATAACGCTCCAATAATGAAAGGCTCTTCTACATTACCTTGGTGAAAAGCAAGCAACACCTCATCATTTACCTCGGGTAGAAAATAGAATCCCCGTTCCGGTCCTGCCATAGGACTGGCAATACGAATCCAATCACTTTCCTGCTCGCTCTCCCGTAGAAGAAACTTCACCTTTACCCGACCTATTTTTTCTGGATCATTTATATTGGTTACTACCCCTACAGCTACCCCGTATATTTTCTGGCTTTGATTGGAGTTGGAATCCTGGAGCGAGTATACTATATTCAAACAACGTTCCCTCCTATGGTTAAGGTGGTTGTATAGCCCGATTCGTCTATATTGTGTCGAGCCGATGTTACATAATAAACCTTATTTAGTTTTGAACCCAGACCTGCCAGCTGCACATATTGACCTGCCCTGATCTGGGGAATACCTATACAAATTGCTTCACCGCTTACCAGTTTCATGGCCTTGCTGCTTTGAATGGCGGTAGCCTCTGCATCAGCCTGGGCCTGAGTCCTGGCTTCGGACATATAATTATCCTCCACCGTCCCCAACACATTTCCCAACACAGTCTTGCCATCCTGACCTGAATCAACCTTGCTTATCGCGCTGGCTTGACCAGTTAAAACCTTCTTGGTTTTATAATCCCAGCTTCTCACTTTAACTACACCCGCCTGATCATTCAGATCATCTTCCTTGTACAAGCTGATCAGGTTTTGTGCCCAGGTTAGGGTTACTGATGGAGACTTGTTCTGGTGCATCTTACGGAAATGAACATTCTTGCCACTGACAAAAAATTCATAGCCGTTTCTGTCTGCTAACCAACTGAGGAACTGGTAATCACTGATTCCCACCTGCTGAATCATATCATGCACAATCGTTGTACTATCTACTTTGGCTGTAAGTCCAGCGCCTGATATTACCTGGCTGGCTACATCACTATCTTTTACTTTGGAAAACACCTTGGATTTTATTCCCTTCATCAATTTAAATGAGTAATCCATCCCTGATACTACTACACTGGTCTGATCCCAGGAGCTCAGTTCATAGCGCACTGATGTGATATAGCCGTGGAACACTGTTCCTAGTTTATCTTTATAGCCCATATCAATCTGTACTTCTTTCCCGATAGTCAGGTATTGGTCTAACCACTTAAATTCTCTGCTCTCGATGTCAAAGGCATTTGTAACAGTAAAACTACAGGTATCTGCTTTCTCCAGGCTGGTATCAACGCTGACACTAGCTATAACCATATCAATGCCATCACCAATTTTACTGCCCCCAACTTTCACCTCGAAACTGGGAACAAAGAAGTCACCATATTGCTTTGATAAGCCTCCAAAGGTTAAACCCTGCTGATTAAGAACGGTATAGTCTGCCATAATATTACACCAGTGGAGGGACGATTACTTTGCTCCCGGTCTGCACTAATCTAGGGTTATCTATATCATTGGCTATAGCAATCTCTCGCCATCGTCCCGGATCTTCGTATTCACGTGCTGCTAGCATCCACAATTGTTCACCCTGCTTCAGTACCCTTTGTTTGGTACGATCGGAAGACTGGAGCGGTATTGCCTGCAATTTTTCTTGTACAGTTTGGTAGGAACGCATTTGTACGCTTAAAATGGCTCTCACCGGTATTCCCGAGTCAAGAAACATAGTGAAGCGCTGCGAAACCTTTTCCATATAACCTCTGAAAACAAGTGATCCCCATATAAACTTGCATACTGGTGGTGCGTGCAAATCACTGTCGATATCAAGCAATTCAGAAACTTGCTTGGTGTGATTTCTCACATCGCTCCCAGCTTCATAAGTGTCAAAAAACAGTTCCATGGACAGAAGGCTGGTACTACCACTTATAAATTGGGTAATTGGATCTGATGACACAGTATGAAAAGCATATTTATTTTCACTGTCTATGCTATATTCACTGGGATTAAAGAGCACTTCAATTTTTTTACTGCTGCTTCCTTCCACTTCAATGCTGGCTTTCTTAAGTGACACTGCTTAATCCCCCTTCCTTCTGGGTTTACAAGCCTCGGCGCTGCCGCTCCAACTTCATCCGCTGTTGTATTTCCTGGTATACACGGTCGGCAATTCTCTTTATTTCAGTATTCTTGATCTCAGGGTTCCTGGTCTCGGATATTTGCATCTTAAGCTCCTTAGTAATGGCTTTCGCTTTAGTATCAATAGCACTATCCAAATAATTGCTGGCAGCCGAAGATGTATCCCGACGATGGTTTAAATCCGGCCCGGAGGCCAGAAGTGAATAAGATGGGATCCTTTTGTCATCCACTGTTTTGATGCCCCGATATGGGATTAAATTGGGATCCGAATAATTAACTGGCTGTCGAGTCTTATCGCCCGATATTAACGTTTTGTTGGCTCCTGTAATATTTCTGTCCAACGGTGCCTGCGAACTTCTTTTTTTATTAAAGATTACAGCCCGGGTCTTAATTCTGCTTACCCTGCTCTGATCCATATAGCTGTTAAGCGAGCGATCAGAGGGCTTACCAGACCTAGTTATGTATTGCCCAATCGTCTGCCAATTCGGGGAAACCTCCCGACTTGAGCTAGTGGATTGGGTGAACGGCAAAATTTTCATTGGGCTTACTAATAGCTGTTTTGGCTCTTTTACGCTAAGTCTCTGGTAAATTGGCAATTTGCTGCCTGCTCTCAGGGATCCCCAATTAGATGCTAATTCAATAAAATTGTCCCTGGGATTGGGGGTCTTAAGCAAGCCAGGCTTCTTATTAACAAACCATTTCTGCAGCCATCCAGATTTAGTCTGCTTTTCTCGATAACTCTTGAGCTTATTTTTCATAATTAGCCCGAGCTTAAAATCTCTAATGCCTTTATTTCTGTTGGCAGGGCTTAACGCTACCAAATTATCCCTGACCCGGTCAGAATTAATATCTCCTGACCTCTTGGGTACAGTAAGGGAATTACTTATGCTTCCAGCAGAAGCTTTTCGCATTATCATTGCCAGCCTGCCTGGAGCTGAGTAAGAGAGACGGCTTTTTCCAGAATCGGCCATTAATGTTGGCCTGAATACATTAGGAAAGCTATTTGTCCCGCTATTTACTGCACCTACTGAGCTTGATGCTTCCAAATTTACCCTGCCCCGGTCAGAATTAATATCTCCTGACCTCTTGGGTACAGCAAGGGAATTATTTATACTTCCAGCAGTGGCTTTTCGCATTATCATTGCCAGTCTGCCTGGAGCTGAGAAAGAGAGACTGCTTTTTCTAGAATCAGCCATTAATGCTGGCCTGAATACATTAGAAAAGCTATTTGTCCCACTATTAATTACGCCTACTGAGCTTGGTATTAGCTGAGCAAAAGGTACAATACTTGTTGAGTTTCCCCCGAAGAGGATTTTGGGGTCCTCGTATCCCCTATACTTGCTCGGTTTATTGGTATTTCTGACCAACGGCAGTACCTTTCCAGCGACCCTGCTGCTCGTTCGTCCCTCTGCTCGATTTCTGGCCCGGATCTGCAATTTTATCACCTGCAATTTCGCCACCGCTTGATGACCGAAAAGGCTTGGTCCATCCACTGCTGCAGAAGTCGATCTCATGCCTGTGCTTCTATTGATGAGATTTGAGGCTCCCGACTTATCCCTCTCCCGGGCAGAATTAATCTCCCTTGATCTGCTTGGCATGGCAAGGGAATTATTTGTACTTCTAGCAGCAGATTGGTGCATTATCATTGCCGGCCGGTCTGCAGCTAAGAAAGAAAGACTGCTTTTTCTAGAATCACCCATTAATGTTGCCCTGAATACATCAGCAAAGCTATTTGTTCTATTATTGATTGCGCCTACTGAGCTTGATATCAGCTGTGCAAAGGGTACCATGCTGGATGAGTTTCCGCCGGGGAGGATTTTCTGGTCCTCGTATCCCCCATAATCGCGCAATTTATTGGATTTTTTGACCAACGGGAGTAACTTGCCAACCATACTGCTATTACTTCGTTCTGCCACTCGATTCCGGGCCTGTATCTGCAATTCTTTCGCCTTCGAATTAGCTGTTGCATGATAAGCACTCAGGCCTGGTCCGTCACCTGCTATAGCAGCCATTAACGTTTTTTGATAGATAAAACTATAAAAATTATCTTTTTTCCATCTCATGCCAGTTCTTCCGTTGATGAGATTTGAATTTTCCGGCTTAGCCCTACCATAACCAGAATTAATATCCTGTGATCTACTTGGCATGGCTAGGTTACTATTTACATTTTTAGCAGTAGCTTGGCTCATTATCATTGCTGGTCTGCCTGAAGCTAAAAAAGAATAACTGCTATTTCTATAATCAGCCATTAACAGCATTAGCTTGCCAGCCATCCTGCTATTGCTTTTTGCCGCGACTCGATTTCGGGCTAGTATTTTCAATTCTTTCAAATGCGAATTAGCTGGAACATGATAAGCTCTCAGACTTGGTCCGTTCTCTGCTACAGCAGCCATTGCCTTTTTATAGTAGCTAAATTTCTCGGAATGATTAGGGGAAAGCATTTTTTTGGTGGCAAACAGTATTTGACTTCGAGCAGTTAAATCCCCACCATCCAGATACCTTTCCGGTAACTGATCAAATATCCCATTCCTGCCAAGAGTTCTGCTAGCCAAATTTACCCGGTGAGCAGCTTGGACTGGGTTGCCTATCTCCCTAATTAACTTATAAAGAAAACCCGGCTTGCGCCGCAACATTAATCGCGAACGAAAGAGAGCATCAACAACATTAGCCGTGCCGTTTACGGCATATGGCGCGTCCCCGTAGGGGGTAGTACCCGCAACCTTAATAGGTGACCATCGGGAACATCGGTAGTTCCCGATGGGTGAAGGGTGAGCCTCTGTCGACGGCGGAGCCGTGGTTGTAGTTATACTATCATCATTTAAATTGTTATACTTTCTGATAGTACGAAAAATCGCATCATTATCGTACCCACGGACATTTCCCCCAACAGTTTTTACCCGGTTTTGCCATGGCAGCTTGACTCTCCTTGCCCCTGGGCCCGCTGCAAGTGGTGAAGCAGGGTAAAAACTGTTACGTCCACCATCCAAATATATATTCCTCGTGGAACGATTGACTGCAAGTACATTTCGAAAGTTAACCGACTGCTGCTTGGATAAATCTCTAATAAAACCCCTGTGGAGATATTGTAGAGCTATACTCCTCTGACTTCCACCATCATAGCCTGGTACACCGAAATAATAAGGTATTCCCTTCCCTTTCACATATGACAGATTGGTACCCAATTGTTTACCGAGTTTGCCCTTGGAAGTTCCAATCATACTATATCGGCTAATCTGTATTGATTGAGAAACGGGATATGAATTTAATTGTCTAGTGCCAGTTTTATTCTGAACTTTAATCCTGGCATCCGAACTGCCAGATTGGGCAGCTGAAAAAGCAGGATTATGTGAACGTTCGGCTTGCTTAGCCTGTTCTAAATTAGTTCTTTTCGACATCAGTAACCCGACTGGTAATAGCGATACTTGCTTCTTAATCAGGTCTAAACCAGTCTTTGCTGATATTAGCGGTCGGCTTAGTAATAACGATGGTCGTTGTTTAGCCTGGTATAAATCAGTCTCTCTCCGCCTTAATACCTGCTTTTGTCTTTGAACATAGTGATTACTAAAACGGTTCCCTGCCTGTCCTGGAAAAGTTTTAGAAGCGGCTGAAGTATTTGCAGTAATTGCCTGATCAGGACTAGTTATAGCATAATTCAGCTTAACCGGCCATGAACTCTTTGCCTCCAACCCCATGTCGGAAGGCAAACCTGTCATCAAATCATTTAGTTTACTGAAGATATTGAGACCATACGCCCGGTTAACTCCAGCAACACTACGAGTAATAAGCCTATATTGATTCATGGACAACATTGTTCTAGAATCAATATGCGGAGATATAGTATCACCGGACTTTGATTGCGCTCTAAACCATCGTCGTAAGACGGTATCATTAGCACTCTTCTGCTCTTTTCGGGACGCCTGAATAATCACTCTTTGACCAAGCGCTATCTTCTTGACAGGTGGAGCACTAAGCATTTCTCCATCCCCAGGCACTAATCCATCCCTTCTCAACTTCTGCCTTGACCGCGCTTTTCTCACAGGTATCGTCAGGGAAAAGTGTAACCTTCTAATGCCCGACAAGTTATGTTTTGATATCGGCTTACGACCTGTTTTTTCAGGAGGAGTCATCTTAATATGACTTGACGTCCACAACTGGTTGTTCTGTTTTTTAATCCTATTCATCTGTGATTGTGACAAGGAAGATTCACGGCGTTGGTCAGTATTTAAACCGGAATAGCTTTGCAGCAGATTCGGCAACAAAGCAGCAGGACTATTTTTCCCTACCATGCTGTAATTTTGCTTAGGACCTGATGGATTATGAATCATATTACTGCCCAAGGTACTTTTTAACTGGTTCCGGTACCCTTGCTCAAAAACCTTATTATGACTGGATGAAGACAATGCCTGTATTGGGGATTTACCTGCTATTGCTAATGGCAGACGAGAAAGCTTGCCGTCATATGACCTGCTTACAGATCTCATTTGCTCCAGCAGCAATTTGAGATTTATATTGACCGGTCCCGACGCAAGTGGGTTGGCAGTACGATTGCCAAGTCGCCAGATCAAATGAAGCGGCCTGAAGGGATAGTTGCCGGGCAATAGATACTTGTTTTTAATCCGGTCGGCAAATGACTGGCGCTGCCTCCAGGTACTTAGTCTTAGCGGTTTTAATTGCCGCAGCAATAACATTTTAGATTCCCCCAGAAACAGTAACGACCCGAATAAAGTCAGGCCGAAACCGTCACGATTTGATAACCGTTAATCCCTGATGGACTATTTCCAAGGACTCTATTGCTACCTCACTGGCATTAGCTCTAAGTTGAGGTCCTACCCATTTAATCGGGTATGATCCCATAAAGTTCCATCTACAAGCTTCCTGCCCACTAGCATCCAGCAAAATTATTGATCCATTCTTACGCTGCAACTTCCCTGCGGTAGTTCCATCATACCAACTCCAAAGTTCGGTGGTGTTAGTAAAGCCCCGTTTTAAAACTAGAGGCGGATACTTCCGAATGGTAATAAAATGATGCTCATACTCGTTAACCCCGCCTTCGCGGACAACCGTAACTTCGGTTTCGGCTTCCAACCCCGACACTTCTGCAAAATTAGCAATAAGAAGACCGTCAAGTTCGACCTTGAAGCGAAAGGCCAAACCAGGATCCAAACCGGGTCTTGACACCGTTTAATTCACCTCTTCTTGTTAATAACATCGAACATGTTTTTCGGTTCATCGCTCATTTGACGGTTAATACGTGAAATTTGCTCACACCACCGACGGCGGTCACGGTGCTCCATGGCCATTATGTCATCATGGTGCCAGTGGAAATAATATCCTATAAATGCCACTTCTTCATAAATACGGTCAACAGGATATTGTTTGATCCCACTGGTTATCCGGGAAAATTTACTTCAGTTTCAAACTCATGCTCACATCGTGGGCAAACTACCCGAATATTAGGATTTTCCATTTCGTTTATACGTTGGTAGAAATCCTGCAAATAAGCCAGATCAACTGTAAAGAGTTTTTCTATGGTTTTGGTATCAATGGCCCTCACGTCACCCAGTTTAGTAATCACCCGGGACAAAACAATGATAGTGAGATAGCCCGAGTTTTGTTGAACCCTAGGGTCGCGCAGGGGCAATATTTCATCAGCCGCCGTGGCCAGACGCATTACGCCTTTACGCTGTAGGTCACCCTTTTCATCTATATAGCCTTTGGGTAATACAAATTCAAATTCTGTTTCAAAGGACATCCCATTATCCCCCGTTCGCACCACGTCTTGAGTGGCTTTTTTTCTATTGTTTTTTTTTACTGCCATATTATACACAACCCATTTAAAACAGGAGGTAAAGGAGCGGGTATACTAAATACCCGCCTTATCTCCAGTTTTTTCTATTTTGACCTCAAGAAACCCTCGTAGGCAAGTTCCAAAGTTTCGATCACTACCGCCGACTCGCTGGCATTAAAATCAGAAGCCACATACTTGCAGGGCCAAGCATCATAAAAGGTCCATACTGCCAGTTCGGCCTGTGTCTCATCGACGGCTTTAATAGTAACATCCTTGCGTTCCACTGCCCCGGTGTGGGCTAGTTCACCTTTAAACCATTCGTAGATTTCTATGTTGTCAGTAACTCCCTGTTTGAGTGTAAGGGAAGGGTTACGAACAAGGCCTGATAAGCTAGTGGAGTTATCGATATCACCAGTGGAAAAAAAGAATACATCGTATGATGCTTCAATACCCGTAACCTCAGTAAAATATGCTTCAGTAATTCCGTCAATTTCCATTGAAAATCGGTAACTCCTGAAGGGATCAACGCGATCAGCCATTTTTTACTCTCCTCCATACAGATCAGAGGTAAATAAGCAGGTATTATAAATACCAACTTATCTCCAGTTTATAGCTTATTTGGACCTCAAGAAGCCCTCATAGGCAAGTTCCAAAGTTTCTATAACTACCGCCGACTCGCTGGCATTAAAATCAGAGGTCGTATATTTGCAGGGCCAAGCATCATAAAAGGTCCATACGGCCAGTTCGGTCGAATTATCGCTATCAACGGCTTTGATAGTAACATCCTTGCGTTCTACTGTCCCGGAGTGGGCCGGTTCACCTTTAAACCATTCGTAGATTTCCAGGTTGTCAGTAACTCCCTGTTTCAGAGTAAGTGTAGGATTCTGAACAAGACCGGGGAGCTTCCAGTAAGCACCGCTCATATCTCCACTGCGAAACTCGATTACATCGTATGATGCTTCAATACCTGTAACCTCAGTAAAATATGCTTCAGTAATTCCGTCAATTTCGACCGAAAATCGATAACTCCTGTAGGGATCAACACGATCAGCCATTTTTTACTCTCCTTTCAAAACAGATTATTCGCTATCAGCAGTTTTCTGGGTGATTCTGAAGATGACAAACTCGGCTGGTTTTACCGGTGCTACACCGATAACACATATCAGACGACCATTGTCAATGTCATCCTGGGTCATGGTAGAACGGTCCACTCTGACGAAGAAGGCTTCATCCGGTGTTCCTCCCATTAAAGCGCCACCCCTCCAAACTCCTAGCAGGAAGCTGTAGATGGTACGCTGAACCCTTGCCCAAAGTTTTTCATCATTCGGTTCGAATACTACCCAGTTGCTGCCATTCTTAATCGACTGCTCCAAAAAGATGAATAGCCTTCTCACGTTTACATATTTCCAAATAGCGTTGGAAGTACAGGTACGTGCTCCCCATACCCGGATACCCTGACCGGTAAAGGTCCGGATCAAGTTAACTCCTTTAGGATTTAATATATCCTGTTCTCCTTTATTATACTGGCAGTCCAGACCCACACATGCCCGTACTACTTCATTTGCCGGGGCTTTATGTACTCCGCGGGTATTATCCGAACGGGAATAGATACCAAGTACAGATCCTGAAGGGGGAACAAAGATATTGCGTTTATCCAAGGGGTCAAATACCTGCAGCCAAGGATGATAGAGAGCAGCATAATGGGAATCAAATATATTCCGGTGAGTCTGTACCTCTGCTACCTTCTTTAATTCCCTGGGTATATCAAGAACTGCAAAACGGCTGGTCAGGTTCTCACAGTGCGCTACCAAGGCCAATTGTACATTGGGGTCAGTTACACCTGGAACCGCCATAATACTGGATTCATCATTATCTATAAAGGCCTGAATCCCGGTTCGCTTGCCCGGACCCCGGTCTTCACCCATGAAATCGGCGGCTGAAAGGGCTCCCAGAGAACCATCGCTCCCATTAGAAAGACCCATCCAGAACTCCTCTTCGCCAGCCTTGTCTCCAGCGATGATGTCAAAAGGAGTTCCTTCGCCTACCGCCGGGTTATGCTCCACTTTAATCATACTGGAACGAGCCAATTTCTTTTCTACATAGTTGGCTGCTGCTGGGTTGAACGACAACTTCTCGTAGTTTTCCGCTTCGCTGCCGTAAAAGACCTGCAGGCTAAACTCAGCGGTGGAAAGAAGCATCGTCGGAACCAACTGCATATCCACTACGTCTCCTTGCAGAGCTTCGGCTAATTCAATTACATTGTCCTGAGCTCTAAGAACCCGGTTAACGGATTTGCTTTCACCATTATTAAATACAGCTATATCACCGGGATTAAAACCGGCACTATTTTTGACCCGGTACTCTTTATCTCCTATTACTTCAAGAATTGGGGTTTTAGCTTTGCTGGAAGGGGTAAACAATAGTCTTAACTTATCCCCCCACATACCAGGATTACAGGCGGTAACTTTCAGTACCAATGAGTCCTGGGTTTCCTCCGTGTAATTAGTAGCCGCTCTGGCATCGGGAGGTATTACCCGCATCACATAACAGCGCGATCCCCCATTAATGAAGAAATGTTCGACTCCATAGGCCAGATAGCGATATTCTTCAAATGCGTTTTCAGATAGATAGCCACCGAATGTCCTCAAAAAATCGCCAAAATTGGTGATCAGCTCGGGTAAACCTTCGGCTGGTCCCTTTTCTGCTAGGCCGAGGAAACCACCAGTGCTGGTACTAGCTCCCTCCATGGGTTTGCCACCACTTTCAAACTCCTCAACATAGACTCCTGGTGATAAATACTCTGGCATTCATTTCCGGTTGCTGATCTTTACACAAATGTCAACTAGTTACACACCTGTATAACCCAGAAACCAGGTCCCTCCTTTCCAAATAGAATAAATATTCTTCTAGTTAATCCCACAAAATTCTTATTAGCTTAAATACTGATTAATAAGGTTAGCTTCTTCCTGACATGAATAAGTTTAATGCTTATATGCTATCCATCTATCGCTTGCGCCCAATATACCGCCGTGGGTCCACTGATAATAAATAACATATTTACTCCTGTGTATTCTAGAACAACTCAACTCTTACCCCAGTCTTTGGTCTGGGGCAGTAAATCAGCTTGTACAGCTAGAACTTACTGATTAGGTTTACAAATCTACCTCTCTCAATCTACCCAGGTGAATGTTGCAGCTATCAATAGCGACTTCAACATCTCTTATAGCTGCTATCAATACTCACCTCCCCAAAATACAGCTTTATAGTTAGTAATTTAAAGAATTTGTCAGCATAGCTGTTTTTATAAAGTTTTCTTGTATTTTAGCACATATTTTGTTAAATTCAATATAGGTTACAATATTTATCCAATAAATCAGTAGTTTATTAATTCACGCTTTCAGCTTAAGCTATAAACTAGTAAAGATTATCTGTGACTATATACTTATAAAGGAGTTCTTATGCGTAGAAGTTGGAAAAGTTTTTGCCTGCTAATCTGTCTTATTATTCTCATTAACCCTCTACTTTCAGGATGTTCTTCCTTCCGGAGGGAAACCGGAGGAGAAAAAACTGGGCAATCTGCCTCAATAGTGTTTGCCGATGCTGAATGGGAGAGTATAAAGTTACATAACCGTATCGCTGGCTATATAATAGAGCACGGCTATGGTTATCAGCCCATCTACCTCGCTGGGGAAACTTTACCTTTGTTTGCTGCATTGAGCCAGGGTGATATAGATATAATGATGGAGGTTTGGACCTCTGATTACCCCGAGCAGTGGAAGCAAATGCTAAAAAGCAGCAAGGTTAAAGCTTTGGGCTCCAATTACTCTGCCGTACAGGGCTGGTTTGTCCCTCTTTACATGGTGGAAGGAGATACTGAACGTGGTATCGAACCGCTAATCCCGGGGTTAAAATCAGTTCAGGACCTTACCTATTACAAGGAAACATTTAGGCAATCCCCAAGCAGCAACATGGGAATTATTTTCAATGCCCCACGGGGATGGCCAGCAGAGCTTATAAATACAGAAAAGTTTGCAAGCTACCAGCTGTCCAGCTCTTTTATGTTACAGGCAAGCGATTCCGAACCTAATCTGTCCGCAAATCTCAATAAGGCTTATACCCGCGGAGATGCCTGGCTTGGCTATGCTAGAGACCCCAGTGTGATTACTGCAGGACATAAGATGCTCCTCTTGCGCGAAGAACCTTACAATGAGGAGTTATGGAAACTGGGTCGGAAATGTTCTTACCCTGAATGTAACGTTATGAAAGCTGCTAATTCCGGTATGAATGAGAAGGCTCCAGAGCTTTTGGACTTTTTACAAAAATATGCGACTACCCGAGGTCAAAACGAAGAAATTCTCCTATACTTGACAAACGAGGGCGGGAATAGAGAAAAGGCAGCTGAAGAATGGCTGCGAAAGAATCCCGACGTATGGAAGCAGTGGGTTCCAGAAGACACAGCCAAGAAAATTTGGACCAGCCTTAACCCCGTCCCCCAAAATAAAAAATCATTTTTCAGTAAATTTTTATCTAAATGATAAGCTCCCGGTGAGGTTTAAATACAGGATATTTTCTTTAACAAGAGACAGGAGGCTAATAAGATGGCTAATTATACAGCAATTGCTGAGGCAGGAGCCTCAATCATTGAGGTATTACGAGATAATCTAAGCCCTGAACCGATTATATCTCCGGATATGATTGGGCTGTGTTCGCCGGCTGAAACTGATGATCTGCAACTAGGATTGTATTTATACTCAGTTAAACAGAATCGGGAGTATCGACGGGACGGAGACTCTTTGCTGAGCCTGACCCTTTACTATCTGTTAACCGCATATTCTGACGCCGATATACAAGAACGTGCCTATGATGAAAGCTCCATATTGGGGGCCGCTATTCAAATCCTAAATGAAAACAGCACTTTAGGCAGTGCTTATCTGCAAGGCTCATTGGGAAGTGACGGAACTGAAATAAGAGTTGATCTGCATTACCTTACACCGGAAGAGATGCAAAAAATTTGGATATTTCCAAATGTACCTTACCGCACTTCAGTTGGATATATGGTTTATCCCGTCATTATTGATGGCGGCAGTTTTATGGCTGTGCCTAGAATACGATAAAACCTGGAAATAGGAGAATATTATGGATAATTATATCACCAGCACATTAAAACTAGGGCGTAAAGTATCAATGGTACTGTGGTTAATTGATCAGTATAGTTCTCTGGGCTGTAATGAAGAGATGAGCGTTTATTTGAATGGGCATTCGGCTACTTTTCAGCGCAAAGCCGGGGGATATCTGGTTTTCACCGATCTGGAAGAAGATCTCTACAGGGTGTCTATTGAATCCCCATACTATTTTAACGAAGAGCTTCAGGTCAGTCTCAGCAGCCTGGACCGTTCCGAGCCAATTGTCTACGTACCTTTAAAACCTGCTCCTACATACCGCTTCAACCCGGGAGCAACCCTGATTAGGGCTTCGCTATGCACTGCCAATGGTGAACCCGCCAGCACCAGTCTGACCGCTACCCTTTGCAGTGATAACTGCGCCCGGGCCCAACTGGGACATCAGGGAGCCAAAGCCGGTGCCTCGGAAATATCACTTGTAGATGTTACTGGGCGCATGGCACCGGGTGACCTGCTGTTAATCCGACCCCGGGAAGGAAAGTCCGGTGAAATATGCGAAGTGACCACTATGGGAGTGGGAGAAGGAATCTACTCCCTCAAGAAGCCACTATTATCATCTCATAGCCAGGGTGAGCTATTAATGCCCTTGACTATTACCACGAGCGATAAACGAGGGGAAGCTGTAATTAGCATACGCAACCTCCGACAAAAGGAATGCCAGGTACAAGTAGAGATCTCCTCCGGAGAGCGTAGCCAGATAATGGATTTGGCAGTAAAAACCGGGCTAACCAGCTATCTGGGCAAAATAGTTGTGTAGATGCTAGGTCCAGTCTTTCCCATGCAACTAGAACTGTGCTGTATAAGATCTACCGTATAATTATTCCCTCCTATCTGAATCCCCTTTCCAACCGCAATTACAATTATCGCCTTAAAAATATTATATTGCTAAACCCTTATCCAAGATAATAGTAATCCTATCCCTATTGTCCTCTTAATTTAATAGCCAATATATCTACCATTTTGAACAGGCAATTTGTTTTTTTGGTTATTTATTTTTGCCAGTAGACATATTTTAACTAACGATATATAGTAATATGGGATTGTCGAACGACTTGAAAATGCTTAGAGCTAGGAGGAAGAGTCGGCCTTGAAAAAGAAATACCAGTATTTATTTCCCTTCCTAATTATTTTAGGAATGGTTATATCTTTCAGCCTTTCCTTAGCTGACTTTGAAGCACTTAAATCTTCACTGGCAGTATTTAAGTCTCATCCAGAAATTATAATTCACAACAGGAAATCGCCGGTGAATGATACCACCCTCAGCCCAGAATTAGCGTCTCCGACTGAAAACGGAGTAACCTATGCTGTTGGCACGGTAACACCGCCGTCGGCAAAGCCTCAAGTTAAGTCTCTTTCGATTCCTATACTTATGTATCATGAAATTGGAGACGGTCCCAGCAGCCTATATGTTTCCGAAAAAAATTTTCGAGCCCAAATGCATTACTTGCGCTCCAATGGGTATAAGATAGTAACCATGAGCGAAGCTCGGGAAATGCTGGTAAGCAAACAAATACCATCAAAGGTTGCAGTTATAACCTTTGATGATGGATATGTGTCGATTTACAATAGAGCATGGCCTATTTTGGAAGAATGTGCGTTTCCGGCAACCGTATATGTATGCAGCAGTTTTCCCGGACTCTATAACTATCTTACCTGGGATCATATTAAAATACTGCATTCTGGCGGGGTAGAAATTGGCAGTCACTCCCATAGCCATCCTGCATTAACTAGCGTGAGCCCAACAGCTTTATCTCAGGAAATAGCAGGTTCCAAAAAAATATTGGAACAAAAGCTGGGAACTAAGATTAATTCCTTCTGTTATCCTACCGGTGCTTATAACGAAAATACACCCAAAGTAATAAAGAACGCTGGCTACACATCAGCGGTTACAGTTAACTTCCGTAAAGCAACCTCTCAGGATGATTTGTATCTCCTACCTAGGATAAGAGTGTTCAAGGCTGATACTATTAGTTCCTTTGCCAAAAATATTCAATAGATGAATACACCTATCGCCCATAATTTTATAATTGGAATTTATCTTTTAGCCACTCAATGGTCATTTCTTCTCTTGTGGCAGTTTTATCCAAGAACCGATGGCCTGCATTTTCCACCAGACATAAACTACAGTTACTTAGCCTTGCCTGCATATAAAACGCATTACTAGGGTCAACCACTTCATCATCCTGGGCGTGTACTATTAAAACCGGCCTTGACTGAATATCCTGAAGGCAAGAGTCCATATCATGACGACTAAAATCCAAAATTAGATCAGGACCGAGCACATATTCCCCTACTTCATCCTTCACCTTAGTGCTTTCTCCTCTTTTCATGCACTTGAAGTCTTCAGGCATAATTTTAGCAAAGGTTTGTTCCAGCTTGGCCGGAGTCGACCATAGTATATACCCAGCAATTCTTGGGTCCTTTGAACCTCCAGCCAATACCGTACTTCCCCCAAAACTTCTCCCTAGCAGAATAATGGGTAACGAAAATTTGGCATCAGTATAGTCCAAAACCTTTTTAAGGTCATCAGCCTGACGTGTAAGGGTAATCTGCGAAAAATCGCCTTCACTGCTGCCACTGCCGCTGAAATCAAATGCCAGGGTACCAATGCCTAATTGCTGGAGCTTTTCAGCAAATGCATAGATTTTTCCGCCATTTTCCTTGGCCCCCCTGAATCCATGGCATATCACTAACATATATCTCCCTTTTTCCGGAGGTTCAAATAGGTAAGCCGCCAGCTTATCCTGATATTTATTACTGATAGTCACATTTTTCATTTGCAACACCCCACTTTTAATTAATCCCTATACATCACATTTCGCGTGTTATAAATAATCTTCTGAATTTCAGGCATATAATTGGTAGTTCTACATTTGATAGTCAATTCCTGTTCATTTCGTAGATATCCTTAATTGTTGTTATTAATTGTTTAACCCTAGCCCAAATCCAGATATTTTAAAGTTGCCAGGTAATAATTGCCGAATATATATTGATTTATTAAAACTCAGGGGTTATAATCTTAATTGTTGCGAATAAACCATTGTGGGCCATTAGCTCAACTGGCAGAGCAGGTGACTCTTAATCACAAGGTTGCAGGTTCGATTCCTGCATGGCCCACCATTAAGAAACAAAGAACCCGCCGTAGTTGGCGGGATTTTTATTTTCTGGATTATTTCTAATTTTAGCGTTTTGCTGCAACCGGCAGTATTTTTCATTTTACAGTGATATTTTATGCCTGAAGTAAAGATCCTTCATAGAAATGTTTTCCACCTTCAAAATAAAATATAGTATAATTATGTCTAAAATTGCTTTAAGGAGACGACTTTTAGATGAACCAATATATAAAATCGATTACATTGGCAGTTTCTTTATCTATTTGCTCAATTATATTTGTACCATATAACTGTTCAGCAGCTTTATTAGCGAACAACTCTTTGTCAATAAACTCTGGATTGAAGTCTACTTCTTCTGAATATGCCGTTGCAGGATCAGACCATGCCAAAGCGCTATTATCACCATCTTTAATAGAACCGCCGGTAAATTCAGGAATAACAATTAAGACTCCCGCTGCTATTTCCGAAAAAACAGGCCTACCCTTTAGATTGTCTTCCCTTAATAAGGGAGGTTCAGTTATGCCCCAAAGTGGTTTTTTATTTTATAGCAATAACCCTGAGTCTGTATATGAGAGAGCGTTAGCTGATAATGGCTGTTGGTTAAATCTGGCTCCGGTAACTGGCAATGGACAGGTGTATGTCTGGCACCGTAATGCTACCAGCCAAACCATAAACTCAGTGCTTTGCATTATTAACCCCAGTAAATCAAGTGATATTTTTATTAGCACCAAAAATTATGGTTTAACCAATGGTATTGGCGTTTCTGACGTAGCAGCATGGGATTCTTACCTAGGAGCGAACCAACCCATTATTTCAATAGTAGTCAAACCAGGACAAAGTGTTGAACTTTTTAAGCAAAAGGTGGCCCCCAACTACAATTTTGGTATAGTTGCCGACGTCCAGGTTTCGTTTCAAACTGGAGCAGCGGCCCCAGCTATTTTCGTGGATCAAGTTTATTCCAACTATATTTCTGCAACGAAATATGCCGCATTAGATAATGGTATAACAGGGTGTAGAGGAGTAGGCTCATATTATCAAAATACCCTATCTTTTGATCCTATAACAATGACTACTAATAATTATTCAGCCTATTACATAGCAGCCAAAAACGACTCTTTTGATGGAAAAGACCTGCTTAAGCTTATTGATTATGGAACTAATCCCAGCAATGAAAGCTTATTAGAAGGTAATTACGGGCAAATAATGAAAATAACTTTACCCATAAAAAACAGCTATAAGAATAATCAGAATTTCGCAATATTTATTGGAAGTACTGGTGGTAATTCATTTCCATTTGTTAGACTGCAAAAAAATTCTTTCGTTTCTTCACCAGTGAAGCCTTGGAGTGCTTACGACATGATACAAACGGGTGAAATGCCTTACGGTTCTAATGAAACGGTGTCCTTTACTCTGGTTATACCTGCATTATCATCAACACCATGGGTCATTGGTGTACACCCAATAGAATAATGGCTTCAATTAATATCGAGCAAAAGTTTGCCACGGAAGTGTATTAAGAGAGCCTTAAACGTTGGGGCGAATGGGATCATTAACGTGAAAAGGAAGCAAAAAGAACTTCTTGCCTCCCAAGTCGATAACCTCATTAGTTTGCCATGAGAACTACCCCTTCTTTAACCAACGGATCATCATAGAATTTCACTTTCTTTACTTAACTGATCCGTTCCAGATATAAGCATCAGCCTGTAAAGCTTCGCCGTTTTCATGCTCCACATCAACAATCCTTCTGGTACAGTGTGTTCCATTGTTATAAAGAAAGTCTAGCTTGGCAAGCGCTGCCGGGTCAACTTCATAGACTTCACCCTGTACGCGCTCCCCCTTTTCAGGGAGGATACCGTCCAAGCCACCTAGGATATATCTTTTATATTCATTTATAAAACCTTTACCCAGGAATATCTTTCCTTGAAGATAATGTTGGTGATAACGGCCGTTTGTCATTAAGCTGCCGGACACAAAGACATTAATCATTTATAAACACGCTCCTGTCTTTCTTAGCCCTATTATCTCATCCCGAGCTCCTCAAAAGCATTAATCATATTTTACGCCTTTCCCTGTTATTTGCCAATAAAGCTGTTTATTTAAATAGGAATGTACCTGTCATATATTACTGGCATTGAAAATTGTTTAGCATTCTGATTTCTTTATTTAAGTTGATTTCGTACCCCGAATATTAATTATTTTGCAAATACTTCAATTTTTATATATATTGTATATATTGTAAATTTTTTTGAATGATTCGGGAAGCTAGCTTTTATCTAGGGTTAGGGAGGTGGAACTCATAGATTATGATGATCAAACTCAGAGAAAATCAGTGCTAGAAGCACGTGCTACTCATGCAGCCTCCAATGAAGAAATCTCAGGGCAGGTAAAACTGGCTCAAGATATTTATCAGCAGAAGACAACTGTATCTTCCTTACAGGAGAGTGAGGAACGCTACAGTACTATTCTATCAAATATTGAAGATGGTTACTACGAGGTGGATCTGGCGGGAAACCTGACGTTTTTCAATGATTCACTTTGCAAGATGCTGGGTTATGATGCAGATGAACTTCAAGGAATGAACTACCGGCAGTACACGCAAGACATCGATGTGCCAATGGTTTTTAAGTTATATAATTCCGTGTATACGAGTGGAAGACCATCCCGGGGATTTGGCTGGGCGCGGATAAGCAAAGATGGTAAACTTAAATTTATCGAAACCTCTGTTTCCAACATAGCCGATGCCCATGGTTTGATTATTGGTTTTAGGGGGATCTGCCGCGATATATCTGAGCGCAAGCGAGCCGAAGAAGAATTGCAGGCCGCCCATGAACAGATGGAAGCGGCTTTTGAAGAGCTATCTGCCACCGAAGAGGAACTGAGAAGCCAATACCAGCAACTCCAAAAACAAGAGGAGGATTTGCGCAATTCCGAGCAGCGATTGGCTGACATCATCAACTTCTTGCCTGACCCAACCATGGTTATTAACAATGCGGGTGAAATAATTGTCTGGAATCAAGCGGCAGAAGCAATTACGGGGGTTAAGTCAATAGATATCCTAGGCAAAGGAAATTACGAACATGCCTTGCCTTTTTATGGGTTTAGACGCCCTATCTTAATAGACCTGGTTCTTAATCCTGATAAGCAAATAGAAAAAGAATACCAGTTTATTCTCCGAGATAAGCAAAGTATTATGGTAGAAGCCAATTTACCTGTCGTTAATGGAAAACCACGTTTCTTTTCAGGTAAAGCCATCCCTCTTTATGACACACGGGGTAAATTAGTCGGTGCGATCGAATCTATGCACGACATAACTGACCGTAAGCTGGCAGCAGAAGAACTTCAAAAAGCCAAGGAAGCGGCTGAGCAGGCTAATATGGCTAAGAGCCATTTCCTAGCCAATATGAGCCACGAAATCCGCACCCCTATGAACGGAATAATGGGAATGACCGACTTGACCCTAATGACCAATCTAACACCTGAACAAAGAGATTATCTGAGTATGGTAAAGTCATCCAGTCAAGTACTGCTCAGAGTTATAAATGACATTCTTGATTATTCCAAAATTGAAGCTGGATACATCAATTTGGAGAAGCAATCGTTTAATATTCGGGATACCATCCATGAAGTTATGGTTTTATTCGCTATCAGCTCCCAACAAAAAGGTTTAGCTATGGACAGCAGCATCGACGACACAATACCCCAATATATAATCGGTGATTCGGTAAGACTCAGGCAGGTACTATCTAATCTTATTGGCAATGCAATTAAATTTACCTCCAGTGGAGGAATAAATATTAAGCTTGATTATGAATATTGCAATGACCATCAAATCAAATTGAAATTTGCCATTACCGACACCGGCATAGGAATAGCGGAAGATAATCTAGATAAATTATTCAAGCGATTTAGTCAGGTGGATGACTCCCATAAAAAACCCTACGGGGGCTCCGGACTAGGGCTAGCCATTTCCAAAAGCTTGGTGGAACTGATGAGTGGATCAATGGAGGTGGAAAGTCAGTTAGGCGTAGGTAGTAATTTTTACTTTACCGCAGTATTTGACATAGATTCAGTAAATAAATCATTATACACTAATTATGGAGCCAAGCATAACTGTTTACCATTAGCACTACCACAGCTCAAAAAGGTACTAATAGTAGAGGATGATGAAGTCAGTATATTTCTGGCGCTTAAACTACTAAAACAAAAAGGATTACTCGTTACTTTGGCCAGAAATGGTTTAGAGGCTGTTGAATTATTTGACCATGAGAATTTCGACCTGGTATTAATTGATATCAACATACCTTATATGGATGGTTATGGAGCTACCGCCGTCATAAGAATGAATGAAAAAATGACCAACAAACATACTCCAATAATAGCCATGACTGCATATTCCTTAAGCGGAGATAGAGCGAAGTGTCTTAATGCTGGCATGGATGATTATATTGCCAAGCCCATTGATATAAATGAAATGAATGCAATCATTGACAAATGGCTAGGTAAAATTTCCGACTTGGATTTCACCAGGGAAAACCATCCTATTTTTTTTGAGGATGCCAAAAGCAATCTATCGAAAATAGATAGCTCGATCCGAGAAAGTGGGTTCGGAAATTCTGTAATTCCAACAAATGAGGTGAGCCAGCAGGAACTAAACCAAATATTGAATACTTTAGAAAAACAACTGATAGCCAACAGATTTAACGCCGGTGATACATATACCCGACTCCAAGCCCAAACTCAGGGATGGAGGGATGATGTAATGAATAATTTGGGTAAAGCGATTAATAATTATGACTATGACCAGTCCTTGGAGTACTTAACCGAACTCCGTCTCGCGCTGACTGAGTGGAAGGAGAGGTGAATACTATGGACAGAATTTTAATTGTTGATGATCTTCCCTCAAATATAAAGATACTGGGGGAACTATTAAAAGAGCAATATGATATTATTGTGGCCAGCAATGGTAATAAAGCACTTCAGATCGCTTTAAATCAGCAACCAGATTTAATTCTTATGGATGTTATGATGGCTGATATAGACGGCTTTACTGCCTGCCGGCTTCTTAAGAAGCAAGCCACAACAGCTGAAATACCAATACTCTTTATCACCGCTAGCACCGCCAGTGAGGATGTCTTGAATGGGTTTAAAGCGGGGGGCCAGGATTATATCACCAAACCTTTCAATCCGGCAGAGCTCTATGCACGGGTCCAGAACCACATCGAATTAGGAAAATCTCGCAAGTCCATCCGGGCTTATGCCAAGGAAACGGAAAAAATCAATCAAGAATTGAAACAGCTACTGGAGCAGGTAGATATATTATCACGTCATGATCCTCTAACTGGTGCTGCTAATCGCAGAGACGCTATAGAGAAAATTAATACTGAAATTGCCAGACATAAACGCAATAAGCAGAATTTTTCTCTGGTAATAGTTGATATTGATGATTTCAAACTTATTAATGACAACTACGGGCATGAAGCCGGTGATTTCATACTTCAGCATTTGGTAAAATTGATGCAGGATAATCTGCGCCAACAAGATCTTGTGGCCCGTTGGGGAGGCGATGAGTTTCTAATTATGCTGCCGGAAACCAGTGGTAGTGAAGCCAAGCAAGTAGTCGAAAAAATCCAGGGTCTTGTTAAAGCAAATGACTATATTTATAACTGCACAAGCATTACAATAACTGCCACCGCCGGAGTTGCTCAGTTTGATCCGAACTTGGAACTAAGACAAAATCTCGATAGAGCAGATCAAGCTCTGTACCTCGGCAAAAGAAAAGCCAAAAACTGTGTAATGCTAGCTTAAATTTAGGAAGATTGTTCTGGAAGGACTAGTGCAGATAAAACTGGGAACCGTACGTAAAAAATGGTCCCGGTTGAACTGGTCTCTATGTCTATTTTGGCATTATGCCGAGCAGCTATCCTATAGCAAACTGCCAGCCCTAAACCTGTCCCTTGCTCCTTGGTAGTAAAGAAGGGTGTACCTAGCTTATCCATATATTGCGGGTCTATCCCATAACCTTGATCCTGAACTGCTAATGTCACTTTATCCTTTTCCATAAACGTTCTTATAATAATTTCTCCTGTCGACGACATTGATTCCATCCCATTATTCACCAGGTTAAGTATTAACTGACGAATTTCTTTCTTATCAAGAAGTAAGACCGGAAGATTATCATTTAAATCTAGCTTTATGTTTTGATCTTTGCTCATTGCCTTGGCCTGAATCAGCGGCAATAGTTTAATAATTATTATATTAATATTCCTTGGCTTGGTATCCACTATCTTGTTTTTGGCCAGCGAAAGGAATTCGGTGATTATCGAATTGGCTCTATCCAGTTCTTCGATCATTAGGTCAAAGCATTCTAGCTCTTGACTGTAATCCTTTATCTCCCGTAATATTTGCAAATAGCCACGTACGGTAGTCATGGGGTTGCGGATTTCGTGGCCAATGCTGGCAGCCATTTCTCCTACTAGATTGAGCCGATCCAAGCGGGTCATTTCGACTTCCATTTGTCTAAGATCAGTTATATCAGTTAATACACTGAGTATACATGGTTCGCCTTCAATCTCAAGACCCTCTGCAGAATATAATCCCAGTCTTTGCTCTCCTGATTTTATATAAAAACCTATTTCCATTTCGTGAGCGATTTGCTTCGCTAAAATTATTTGTTTTACCATGTGACGATCAGCAGTATCCATCCAGATGCCCAAATCTAGTGATGTTCGACCGATTGCCTCTGCATGACTATAACCCACAATACGACAAAAGGCATTGTTGACCTTAATGTATCTTCCCTCCTCCAGTGTGCTAATAGTCATTGCAATTGGACTGGCATTAAAGGCTTTGGAGAAACATTCCTCCGAAAGTCGTAATGCCTCTTCCATTTGTTTTCGTTCCGTAATGTCTCTATTCGCAATAAGTAGATGTGCTTCACCATCTATGTCAATTATCTCAACTGACATATTAAAAGTCCGAATCTCGCCCGATTTCAACCTATGATTTATTTCATAGCCTTTAATACTTCCGTGTTCATGGATCTGTTTTATTATTTTGTCTCGTTCATCAGGAACAACCCAGATACCCAATTCTTGACTAGTACGCACAATAATCTCATTCCGTTCATAACCGCAATTCTCTACAAAGGCATTATTTACTTCAGCAAAACGACCTTCTCTTAAAGTGCTGATTGACATTATATCAGGGTTACAATGAAAAGCTTTGAAGAACTTTTCTTCTGATAAAAGTAAGGCAGCTTCTGCCTTCTTGCGGGCTGTGATGTCAAGACTTGTACCAACCATACGCAAGGCCTGGCCTTCTCCATTCCTGTTCACCACCTGTCCGCTTTGCAAAATCCATTTCCAATCACCGGATTTTGTCAACAAACGGTATTCAACTTCATATATTGCTGTTCTTCCCTCCATATATTCAGCAAAGGTCATCTTGATAAATATCATATCATCCGGATGAACTATTTTTTTCCAGGTGTTGATGTTTAAGCCGTTTTCCTCCAGTGAATATCCAAATAATTTGGCCCAGCGTGGATTGATATAGATATCACCCGCTTCAATGTTCCAGTCCCAAAAGCCGTCATTACTTGTCTCCAGTATCAGCCTCAGTCTTTCCTCATGCTCTTTAGCAACCTTGTCTGCCAACTCAAGTTGACGTTTTCGCTCCAGCCCCATAGTTGCTAGAAATCGCCCTAGCTCTGAGTAGAATTTCATTATGGATGCTACCTGATCTTCTGCGATTACCGGAACCCGACGCAGCGCCTCAATGTAAGCTGCTTCGTCAAATCCAAACTCTTGTGCCTGCCGACGAAAAAACTCCTCATCAGGTGGCTCGTGCAGGAACTGTCCCAAAAATATCGATGCGAGGTGTTGTCCTTCTATAATGATTGGAACTCCAAAATCCATGAGTCCGTTCATGCACTTATAGCTAACATAAGCACCATCATGCAAATGGTCAAATATGTAACTGTCGCTTTGTTTGCACCTGCACTCTGTCTGCGGGCAGACACGGTGAAACTGAGTACAAATATCCTGCCAGCCTATGCCACTTAGAATATTGTTGTTTTCATCATGGAGTCCATGGGGTATCCCTGTAGCTATATAAAATGAATTTAACAATTGCTTAAGAAATGAAATATCTACAAGATCCGAGAATCTGTATTTTATGGGGTGCTTATCTGCCTGCTGCTCAGGCTCATTTGAAACGAATAATTCAGAC
Organism: uncultured Syntrophomonas sp.; assembly: GCA_964457945.1. GTDB lineage: Bacteria > Bacillota > Syntrophomonadia > Syntrophomonadales > Syntrophomonadaceae > PHAA01. The sequence goes on along the minus strand of CAYWFX010000007.1, from coordinate 5,334 downwards.
CTTCCAGTTAAAAACCAGCGAACAGGTGATGGCAATACAGATACCATAGAACTGTAGTCTTGATTTTTATGAGCAAGTTCCAATTGAATATTTCTCTGGCGTAGTTTATCAAGTTCGTCTATGAGCTGCTCTTTTGTCTTATTTTCATCCTTCACCCAGTTTGCCTCCTATCTCATCTTTTCTTTCTTAATAACAATAACCGATTACATTAGCAAATATTGTCGAAAGTGCTATGTTCCATAACTTTTTGAAATACTTCCCTTCGTCTATCACGAAAATATCTTTTTATATCCTAAATTCACACTATATTGATGTATTTTTACGATATAATAAATGTGAAAGTCATTTTAAAAAAGGAATTATGGAACAATGAGAATTAGGAGGGATGAATCAATGAGCTATTCAGAAGGCTTTAATACTGAACAATGCCCAGAAAAACAGATTAGTGGCAAACAAATAGAGACTGCCTACCTTCAAGAGCAGCATGATAATTTCATCTCCTTTTTTGATAGTGTAGATAGTCTCCTGTTCGTAATGGATCTTGCTACTAATATAAAAAGAGTTAACCGTGCCGTACTTGAACGTTTGGGTTACAGCGAAGAAGAATTGCTCGGTAAGAGTGTCTTGATGCTGCATAATCCCGAAGATCGTGACACTGCCAAAAGAATAATAACCTCAATTTTGACGGGTGAAGAAAAATTTTGCCCCCTTCCCCTCCTGAGTAAAACAGGTGAACATATTCCAGTAGAAACCAAGGTTTTTAAGGGGCGATGGAGCGATGAGGAGGTATTATTTGGTATCAGCAGAGATATCTCTGACCTTAAGATATCAGAAGAAAAATTTTCTCATGCCTTTCATTCCAACGCAGTCATGATGACTATTTCCTCCCTTAAGGAGGGACGCTATCTTGATGTCAATGAAATATTTTGCAAGAAGCTAGAATTTAGACGAGAAGAGGTTCTCGGCCACACATCCGTAGAGCTTGGTCTCTTCGAGAATAGCTGGCAGCGTGAACAGACTGTAAAAAATGCATTAAAGACCACAGAAAAAGTGCACGATGCTGAAATTGCAGTACGAACCAAAAACGGCCAAGAACTTATTGGACTATATTCCACAGATATAATTCATATAGGAAACGAAGAGTATCTTCTGACTATGATAACGGATATTACCGAACGAAGAAAAATGGAAGCAGAACTGCGGGTGAAAAATGAACAACTGCAAGTGCTCAATGAGATGTTGGAAGTCTATGCCATCACCGACGGGTTGACTAATTTATATAACCATAGGTTTATATTGGAAAAACTGCAATTGGAAATTGATCGGGCCCGGCGGTATAAGCAATCTCTTAGCATTCTGATGCTGGATATTGACCATTTCAAAAAAGTAAATGATAATTACGGACATCAGACCGGAGATCATGTATTGAGTGCAGTTGCTGAAATAATTAAAACAAATTTGCGGGAAGTTGACCTGGTCGGCCGTTATGGCGGCGAAGAATTCCTGGTCATACTGCCTCAGACTGACCAGAACAGCGGTTATCAGGTGGCAGAACGTATCCGTCGTCACATCGAAGGGGGAACCTTTACTGCTAATGGTGTTAGAATAACTATCAGTATCGGTGTATCTCAGTATAGAAACGACGAGATCGGAAAATTTATCGACCTCGCTGATCAACTTATGTATCAGGCCAAAACTAAAGGCCGCAACCGAGTAGAAATGTAAACGGTCTTCCCGCTGCGGCGCAGTAATTTCCCGTTAATCTTCAGTTGCCACGTTCATTTCTATCTTCCCCTCTTTGCCCTCAAACTCTACCACCAAGGTTTCGACCTGACTGATCATGGTAATCATGTTCTTACCATTTATCAGGGTCGGTGGGGTTATATTTACTAAAGCTTTTTCCTGCTCTAACAAGCTAACACTGTTACCAGACACCATATTTGCAAGTTCACACAAAGCGCTTTTAGGCATCATGTCAAATTTATCCACAGGCATCCCACCCATCATGGTTGAAGCAATATTCCGAGCGGTGGCCTCCTGCATAGAAAATACCACGCTCCCCCTTATATCTCCCACCAGCCCAATAATAATATTAACATCATTTTCCGTGCGGAGTTTGGCCCGTTTGCTGAGACCTTTTCTTTGCATGCTGGCCATACCCAGCATACCTGAAACATTTAAGAGCCCGCTAATAAACGAATTCACACAGCGAATATCCATAGCTTATTTCTTCCCCTCCTCAACCGCCACATTTATCTTAATTGCTCCAATATCGGTCTGCATGAGCAGCGACCAGGAACTTAGGCGTACATTAAATATGCTCATATCTTCGCCCACAAAGACGCTGGGGGGAGTAAGACGTATGTTTAAACCTGGCTGAGCATTATTAACGCCGGTGGTGGCATTTCCGCTTATAATGTTTCCTACTTCGGCAACAGACAGAAGGACTTCCTCATCGGCTACGGATTGATAATCTTCACCAGTCAGAATCGTCGCTAGTTTCATGGCACTTTCCTGACTCATATCCAGAAAGAATAAGCCTGTCCATCCCCCAGTAAACCCAACGATTACTGTAACTCCTCGGGATATAAAAGAATCTCCCTCATTTTCCGTCTGACCACTGCTAACTGTTAAATCCAGCATATCTTTGAAAACACTGCTGGTGGCTTTTATAAAAGGGATAATTCGCGCATTTGCTTCCAAAATCTCACCTCATTCCCATAACTTCCAAAACTTTTTCAACCATTTCCGCTGCTTTAAATGGTTTAGAACAAAAATGATTGATACCACGTGATTTGGCATCTGCAATAATATCGTCATCACCCATCGCACTTAGCATAATAATTCTCTGACCGGGGTTAATTTGTTTGATAGCACCTGCGGCATCCAGGCCATCCATAATGGGCATGGTTACGTCCATAGTAATTACATCGGGCTTAATTTGGCTGTATAATTCCAGGGCCTCCTTGCCGTTACCAGCTTCTCCCATAAACAAAAAACCCTCTGGTTCCAAGGCTTTCTTGATCATTTTCCTGGTTATAGGAGAATCATCTACCGACATAAACGTGATGGGTGTTCCATCTGGCTTCAAACCTTTCATTCTTTGTTCCTCCTTGCAATTTAAATTAATAGTAGGATCCATAGCTACGTTTCTCACCAGCTCGTCTAGCAACTACTTTTATCTAATTGAGCTGCATCTCATCGGCAATGGATGCAATTTCCTCGATAGCGTTGGCCAGTTCATCTGTAGCCTTGGCCTGCTCCTGGGCGACTCGAGATGCTTGTTCAACCTGTTCTGAGCCTCTCCCTATAATTTCAACCACCCGCTTGGACTCCCTCTCATCTTCATCGATGGCTTTCTCGCTTTCAGCAAGGTATGTCCTGACCACAGTACGAGTAGCACCAATTTGTTTAAGATTCTTTGATAGCACTCCATTTGTCCGTGCAGTTACGATTGCATATTCTTCAGCCTTACGTGATATTATTTCTGATTGAGTAATATCAAGAGCAACTTTTACCATTTGTATTTGAATATCACGTACCAGATCCTTAATCTTGTCGGCATTCTCAGCCGACTCTGTAGCCAGATTTCTAATATCACCAGCTACCACCGAAAAACCTCTGCCGTGCTCACCAGCAGTGGCAGCTTCTATAAAGCCGTTAACCGCTAACATATTTGTTTGAATTGATACATTTTCAATGGTATCAACAATTTTTTCAATGCGACGGATTTTTTCCTGTAAATCTTCAGCTGCAATATTAGTATCGTTATAAGATTTATTAGATTCCTGCAATCTTTCCCAGACGTCTTTTGCACTAGCCAGAGATTCCTGCAGCAACTGAGTCATTTCTTCAAAAACTACCGCAGCTTCAGCTGCAACATCATATATCTCTTTTACAGAATCTTGACATTCTCCTGCAGTATCAGCAGCCATATTGGCTTCTTCGTCTACAACCTTTGTGGCAGTTGACATTTGCAGCAAGGTGGCGGCTATCTGGGCCGCAGATGTACTTAATTCCTCAGTGTTGGCTGAGAGTTGCTGTGCTGTAGCCGCAACTTCTTCTGCAGATTTATTAATGTTAGTAGAGCTCTTAAGCTCTTCTGCCATTTCCGTTAGTTCCTGGGTTGCGATGTTAATTTCAGCCAACGCTTTACCCTGCTCAGCTACTGCTTTAGCAGATTCTTCAGTTCCGGTAGCCACTTCTTCTACAGCAGATGCAATAGATTCACTACCTGCTAAAAAATTATGAGCTTTTTCTTGTAAACCTTCTGTTAGAGTATTGCATGCATCAACAATTTCATCATATCTGCTAAATAAGATACCTAAGCTTTCAAACCCCTGCTTACTCATAGTCAAATCTGCAACCATGCTGTTAAAATCTTCGACAACAGTATTTATGTCTTTTACCACTTTTTCAACGCCGGCACGAATTTCATCAACCACACCCCGAATATCACGAGCGGAACGCTCTGATATCTCTGCCAAATTTCTCACTTCGTCAGCAACTACTGCAAAACCGCGACCGTGTTCCCCGGCACGAGCTGCTTCAATGGCAGCATTCAGCGCTAAAAGATTAGTCTGATCAGCAATCATAACTACTGCTTGTACAATATCACCAATCTGGCGAGATTGTATTTCTAATTCCCCAATGCGTTTCCCGGATTGCTGGTTTTTATCGCCTGCTTCTTTGAGCTGAGTTACCATATTCTGCATGGTATGTACTGATTCTGTTGCACCCAATGAGCTATTTCGGGCTATCATGCCGAGTTGTTGAAAGCTTTTCCCCAGTTCGCCTGCTATGCGGTTAAGCTGAATGGATGCTACTCTCATCTGTTCACTGCTGCTGGCTATCTGCTTACTATTTCCAGCCACATCATCCATCAATTTAGTAAATTCCTGAGCGGCAGCGTTAGATTCTTCAATGCCCGCCAGCAACTCTTCTGAGGCAGAAGCAATACGCTCAGCCATTGCCTGCTGTTTAGCCATGGTTCGTGCTTTATTTTTTTCTTGGGCTAGTTTTCTAGCTAATTCTCTTTTGCGCGCTACATCATCATCGTTTTCTTTTTTCACGGTAATACCTGTCTTTTCATTAAGCCTTACACTGGCGGGTCTTTCCAATCTTTTAGCCATATTTACACCTCCTTATTTCGTTGCAAAAGACAAAGTTTTATCCGTATGATGCGGGCACACTCTGGTTTTTAACGCTTGACAGCCTTTATAATCTCTTGGGCAATATCCCATATCGGGACTACAATCTCGGCTCCGCCGCGTTTAATGGCCTCGTTCGGCATACCGAAAACAATAGCACTTTCTTCCGACTCGGCTATAGTTA
>CAYWFX010000006.1:41930-97940 GCA_964457945.1 uncultured Syntrophomonas sp. | reverse complement strand
TATTGCTGATCACTTATCTACGTAAGGGGTGACATTTTCCCTGATCATTGACACTATACATTGTTCTTGTTCTTGATCAATGCGTGCTTCCTGAGCACATAACCCAAAGCTATTACCGCTATAGTAATTATGGACATGATAATGACGGCTTTGTAGTCTTTTTGATGAATACTGGCTCCTATAAATGCAGATCCAATTAGGCCTGGAGTTCTTGCTACTATTGATATCACAATAAACCTTATCGGCATTATGGGCGTTAGCCCAGCAATATATATCAGTGTATCTTTGGGGAATCCAGGAACTAACATCATGATAAAAATAGCTATTTCAGCTTTGTTGCTATTCAACATTGCCTTAAACTTCTCGATTTTTTCAGGCTTAACAAATACTTTTACGATTGGATAGCCAATGAACTGGGCTGCATAAAAAACAATAATCGTTCCTACAATCGTACCTATCACCATATAAATACTGCCAGCAAAAGTCCCAAATACGTAACCACCGGCTATCTGCACTACTTCTCCGGGAATAACAGGTATGAGTATATGAATAATTTGAAAGCCAATAAATACCAGAACACCTTTATTGCCATAAGACAAGATGAATTCCCTGAATCTATCTCTATTACTTATGATATCAGTCATTAGGGGCGCATATTTCACACTAAAAAAGACCAGTACACTTATAAATGCAACGGCCAGTAAGATATGCCCCCAGGGTAACCTTTTATTAGAAATGTCCATCAATCCTCCATAAACTATATGTTTCTTTTAAACCAGACCAGCCCGCTGCCTTACTCTCTGCAAGGAGGATTCCGCACCCTGCAGTATATCTGCCTGATCCAAGGTTAAAACCTCCCCTTTTTCCATTATAATTTCACCATCAATTATTGTACAACATACATCCTGGGTTTGCACCTGGTAGACCAATTGAGCATACACTCCGGCCGCACTAACCGGGCAGGTATGCCATTTATTAATATCAACGACAACTATATCAGCTTTTTTACCTTCTTCCAGGCTGCCTATTTGTTCCTGAAGACCCATAGCCCGCGCTCCTCCCAGGGTAGCCATAGCAAACACCTCTTCGGCAGGCATCGCAGTAGGTCCGCTTAGAGGTTTCTGAATGAGGGCTGCCATTCTCATCTCTATAAACATACTCAGATTATTGTTAGCGGGAGCCCCATCAGCCCCCAGCGATACATTAATCCCCCGCTTAAGGTATTCAGGCACCGGGGCAATACCGGAGGCCAGTTTCAAATTGCAGGATGGACAGTGAGCTACATTTACCTTAGCCGTAGTCAAAAGATCCTTTTCCGCTTTATCAACCTGAATACAATGAGCCAGGATCAGTCTTTCATTAAGTAATCCCAGTTCATCAAGGAAAACAATGTTACGACTTCCCCGTTGCCTTATAACCAGTTCGATTTCATCTTTATTTTCCGAGGCATGGGTATGTACAGGAACCCGATACTCATCAGCCAATTGTTTAACCTGGAGCAGCATTGCTTCCGAGCAGGAAGGTACGAAGCGAGGACAAAAGGCATAATTCAGGCGTCCATTTTCCCGTCCATTCCACCTTTCCAGTAAATCTACGCTTTCCTGCAGGCTGCTACTAGTGTCTTCTCTCAACAGAGCGGCATTATCGTTGCCATGATCCATCATGCATTTGCCACCCAGATAGCGAATACCCGCTCGGGATACAGCTTCAAAAATGGTGCTGGTATGTCTTACCGTACCCATGTCGATAATAGACGTGGTCCCACCTCGAAGAAGCTCGCCACAGCCCAGGAGAGCTGAGTAATATAAAGAATCTTCATCATGGGCCGCCTCCAGAGGCCATATTCTTAAATTCAACCAATCCAGCAGCTGAAGGTCATCAGCCATACCGCGAAATAATGTCTGACACAGGTGAACATGGCTTTGAATCAAACCTGGAATCACCAATTTTCCCCTGGCATCAATAGTTTTATCCACTAGCTGGAGCTCCACATCGCCTAACTGACTAATCCGATCGTCCTCGATCAGGATATCACCCTGAAATATCTGCCGGTCAGCATTCATGGTTACGATAAGACCATCCTTAATTAATACCTTCATAATAAAATCCTACTCCTTTAGTAAAACAACCGCATCTAGTATAAAGACCATTGATCCTATTATTTTCTAAAAGCATTACCATCCTCAAGTCTATTATAGAACAAGGTCCCCAAACTTATTAATTAAAGTTCGTATCCCCACTCTTGGTGCTCTCCCCTGGAACTTAATCAATTCAAATACGCTTGATTATGTTCAAACATTATTCTATAATGTCTATAGTTTAATTAACTTATTAAAGGTTGTGTTTATGTTATGGGTATATCAGAATTATTTTGGAATGCTTCCCTGGAAGAACTTAAATGTGGGTATATAGAAGAAAAGAATCATTATATATGTCTGCTTTGCGGTAAGTATTTTGAGAAAGGGATTGTTTATCCTGAGGACGGGGTAATGTATGAATCGGGTAGGTATGTACGGGTTCATATAGAGAAAACACATCACTCCGTATTTGAATACCTAATCCATCTGGATAAGAAACTTACCGGTCTTACCGACCATCAAAAAGGTCTTCTCGAGCTTTTTTATCAGGGGAAAAGCGATAAAGAAATCCAAGCAGAGATGGGAATAGGCAGTGCTTCTACCATACGCAATCACCGTTTTGTGTTAAAGGAGAAAGAGCGCCAGGCTAAAACATTTTTGGCAATGATGGAGCTTTTAAAAGAAAAGGACAAATACGCGCCAGCCTTTTTAGAAGTTCCTAATACTGCTCGGATGGTAGATGAACGTTATAATGTCACCCAGGAAGAAAAGGAAGCTATCTTAACGAAGTACTTTCCTGATGGTATAAAAGGACCCTTAAAGATCTTCTCCCGAAAGGAAAAGGATAAATTAGTCGTCCTGCGGGAGATTGCCCAGCGATTTGAACTGGATTGCAGCTATGACGAGAAGGAAGTCAATCAGATATTGAAAACTGCTTATGATGATTACGCTACCTTAAGAAGGTATTTAATTGACTACGGTTTTCTGGATAGGAAACCTGACGGAAGCCAGTATTGGCTTCGGAAATGACTAGGGGGAAGGATAATGGATATGGATCGAAAAAAAGAACTGAAACAACAGTACCAGGAAATTAAAATAGATGCCGGGGTTTATCAAATCAGAAATACCATAAATCAAAAGATTTTTATTACTAGCACCCGGAACCTGAAGACTATTAATGGCAAACTATTTGGATTAAAAAATGGTAGTTTTCCAAATAGAAAGCTTCAACAGGACTTGCATGAATTCGGACCAGAAACCTTTGTTATTGAAGTTCTAGAGGTTCTAGAGAAGAAAGAAGACGCTTATTTTGATGAGAAGGATGCTTTAAAAAAGCTAAAAGAAAAATGGCTGGAAAAAATCCAGCCGTTTGGAGATCGCGGGTATAATTGAATTCTTGCAGTGGAACCTTAATTGCTTCTACCACTTATTGAAATGAATTGGCTCTTCCAAAATAACGATTATATGGTTCTTTATTCTCATCCGGATGTCCCAGAGATACTATAGCAAAGAGAATAGCATTCTCTGGCATCCGGAATAAATAATGCAATCCCGCAGAGCGTACCTCCCGCGGGTATACCCCTAACAATACCCCTTTAAATAGCCTGAGCGATTATATTACCCCGTTTATCTTAAATAGCTCAATTTCTTCTGCCGTATAGCCTGCTGCCAATAGAATTTCCACAGTATGTTCCCCCGTTTCCGGAAAATTCAGCTTGATCTCCCCCGGGGTATCCGAAAATTTAATGGGCAATCCGCTTAAAAACATATCTTTACCTGAGTCCCTGAAATCTTTCATTTTTATTATCATATCTCGATCCACTACCTGAGGGTGCTTACTCATTTCTTCCAGGTTTAAAACTGGAGCCAAACAGATGTTAGCATCAGCAAATATTTCTAACCATTCAGCCTGACTTCCTTCTTTTATGACAGTTCTGATTCCTGCTATCATTTGCTCCTGCAGTTCTGGTTTCCACTGGCTATCAAGGTATTCCGGCTTGCCAATGCGCTCACAAAATTCCCGCCAGAACTTGGACTCTACCGCTCCCAGGCTTATATATTTATTATCACTGGTTTCGTATATCTGGTAAAACGCAAAGCCTCCTGTTAACAACCCATTGCCCCGCTCTGGCAACAGGCCAGAGCCTGACCACTCACCTAGAGTATATGCCAAAAGACTAATCGCTCCGTCCATCATGGAAACATCGCAAAACTGACCCCGGCCTGTTTTTTGCCGGTTTATTAAAGCCATAAGAATAGCCATAACCGCATACAAAGAGCCTCCGGCAATACCAGTCAGCTGCAGCGTGGAAAGGGAGGGTAGACTATCCTTAGTTCCAGATAAATCAGTTATTCCCGCCAAGCTCATAATGTTAATATCATGCGCTGCTGTATGGATCAAAGGACCTGTTGAACCGAATCCATTAAGGGCACAATATATGATCCGTTCATTCACCTGCTTAAGTACTTCATATGAAAGGCCCAGCTTATCCATAACCCCTGGCCGAAAAGCATCCAGTATCACATCGCTATTAGCCACTAATTTTTCAAAAATATTTTTGCCTTCCTCACTTCTCAGGTCCAAGCTAATACTTTTTTTATTTCTATTAACCGCATAGAACAAAGCACCCTGATCATCAATAAAAGGTGGTGACCAGCGTCCCCGATCACCGACTTTATCTTCGATTTTAATAATCTCAGCCCCATAATCAGCCAGTACCTGGGTGCAAAATGGCCCCGGCAACATAGTGGACAAATCTAATACCCTAATACCTTCCAGAGGTAAGCTCACACTAATCCCCTCCATTTTAAACTTTCGTTTAGATAATAGTATTTATATTTTGTTATATCAAGGGGTTGTCATGGTGTTTTAGCAAGGTTTTGTCACGGATACGGTTCTTTTGACAATAAAATCAAGGTTATGCCATGGCAAATTTGTTTTCACAAAGGATAACGATTAAGTCATCCTAATCAGGACACATGAACTACTCAGCTTGCTAAACTTACTAATCTAACCCCAGGTTCTCCTTGCAGCAGTTGAAACAGCGTTCTGAATAGGTATGCATATTGTATAGCTTCTGCCATTTAGTCGTACCCAGGTGAGGACTCAATGAATGGCATTTCAAAAGCCAAAAACCGAAAGTGGTTTGGCCATATTTTTCATAAATGTCCCCAATGTCATAACCTCGCCTCCACGAATATTTAATTTCAAGTCTTAACTCATCTCTAAATTCAGGGTCATTATGCGAAAGCTAACGGGTTTAGGTCTGACCCCCTCGTCCCCTGAACCACTTTGTACCCTGAATGCAACAAATTGGCGACCAAAAATGCGACACTGGCCCTATTTGAGGAAAAGGCAGCTTATTATAAGTTACCCAATGTTTAAGCAGATAACCTGGCTGGATATGGAATTGATGAGGTATTCATACATAAATAATCAGGACTTGCTTTTAATAAAATATCTTTTGGCACAGTATTTGCAGAAGAACAAGAGTAGAGAATCTGGAATAATGCAGGGAGGTGAACTATGCTTTAAGACAAGCCAGAATCTAATTGTAGCATCCACTAAACCTAATCAATTAACCCCCATTACAATCCGAGGCTCTGGGTAAAAGCTTGAATTGGCAACAATTCAAGGAACGATCGAAGTCTAGGTTCACTAATGCACTATGGTATAATGAATTACTATTCATTATACTGCTGGCAAAGCGTGAACAGGATACCCAAGCCAGTTTAAAGCACCAACCTCTAGCAGACTAATACCTGAACTAGATTTATAAATCTGGCTCACAGAATAGGGGGTTAGTGAAAATTAAACTTAAGTTTAAAGAACGGAACCACGTCAACAGAAAGCTTCATGGAAAATTTTGGAATAAATCGGAGGTATGACAATGAGTTGGTTAGCTTCTCTAGGAATTTTATTAGGTATTGCCTTACTTATTTGTTTAGCTTATAAGGGTGTTAGCATATTAATTATTGGGCCTTTAACTGCAGTTTTAATCATACTGACCAATGGGATGCCCTTGATGCCAGCACTTTTTTCAGGTCCCAAATCGTATATGGTCGGCATGGGTAATTTCATTACCCAATTTTTTATAATCTTTATTCTGGGAGCGATTCTGGGTAAATACCTGGAGGACAGCAAGGCAACGATTTCCATTGCCAACAGCGTTCTTAAGCTGACAGGCCGCTCCAATCCTTTTGCGGTGATGGTAGCGGTAGTTATAATAGGCGCACTGTTGACCTTTGGCGGGGTAAATATATTCATTGTTATTTTTACTATCGTTGCGCTTTCCCGTCCGTTATTCAGGGAATTAAACATACCCTGGCATCTTTTGCTGGCACCTCTGGTTTTGGGTTGCGCCACCTTTACCATGACCATGTTCCCGGGCTCCCCTTCCATTCAAAATGTCATTCCAACCGTACTGGGCACAACCCTTACCGCTGCTCCCCTGATGGGAATAGTTACCTCAATAGCGGTCCTCGCATTTGGGTTGCTATATATTAAGTGGCAGCTTAGAGTAGCTCTTGACAACGGTGAAGAATATGTAAGAACGGCAGCCGATGCTGATGCCGGCACCAGCGACGCCGTAATTCCTTCCCTGGGTATCGCGCTGACTCCAATGGTGATTCTGATCGCCATCATCTTGATTGGCAGTGCCATGAAAATTCCGAATATCATCGTACCCGCCCTCTTGGTTTCGGTTATTGTCTCGGCTGTGGTTTTGAAAAATTTCATTCCCAGTCAATTGGCCACTCTTAACTCAGGGGCTTTAAACGCCATGGGGCCCACCGTTTTCACAGCTGCGGCAGTAGGAGTTGGCATAGTTGCCTCGGCAGCACCTGGATTTAAAACCATCCTGGCTTTAATTAGCACCCTGCCCGGCGGCGCCCTGGTGCAAATGTCAGTTATAACCGGATTCCTGGCTGCAGTAACCGGGTCTTCAACGGGAGCCCTGGGTATTGTAGTGCCTACCTTCGGTACAGCTTGGCTGGCCACCGGTGTACCACCTGCGGTAATCCACCGCGTAATAGCCATAGCTGCTGGAGGTTTGTCCTGTATGCCGCATTGCGGAGTGGTTTTTGCCCTTATGGCTATCACCGGGTTAAATCACAAGCAGTGCTACAAGCATATTTTCTGGATAGGTATGCTTGGCGGTGTTGTTGCATTAGTAGTCGCCCTACTCATGGCGGTAATGTTTTACTAACCCCTAACCCCTTTTTTTACTAATAAAATCAAACAGGGAGGTGTGTTTATTCACACCTCCCTGTTTGATTTTAATCTATGATGAAAAAAATCTTTTATATTATGCTCTTAGCTTTATTAATACTGGGGGACACTGACATTTCAACCCTGATCAATTCTAATTATATTTAAAATATGCCATTACTATTTAGGCGCCGATACAAGGTTTTCCGCGAAATGCCCAGGGCCTTGGCAACCTCACTTTTATTATATTTATGTTGGGCCAGATAGTCCAAAAGCATTTGTTTTTCCATGGCTGATACTGAGGGCGTTTCGTTATTGAATTGCTCGCCTGGGTATGATTGATTTACTAATTCTTCTTTGATCAAGTATTCGGATATTAGAGCATAGTTAATAATATGGTCCGGAGCCATTTGAATGGCTCCCTCGATAACATTTTGTATTTCTCTAATATTGCCAGGCCATGCGTATTTCCGAAAAGCATTTACTACTTCAGGGGCCATTGTCATAAGTGGCTTATTAAATCGTTGGCAGATCCTTTCAATAAACTTATCTGCCAGTAGTTGTATGTCACTAGGTCTTTCACGTAAAGGCGGTATGGTTAACCTGATAACTGCCAGGCGATAGTAAAGGTCACGTCGGAACCTATTGCGCTTGATTTCGTTTTGGAGGTCTTTATTGGTAGCAGCGATGATCCGAACATCAATCGGGATGAGCTTGGTTCCTCCCAGACGGAAAATAGTTTTCTCTTCCAGAACCCTTAATAAAGATGCCTGCAAATCTATTGGCACGTCACCAATTTCGTCAAGAAAAATGGTTCCCTGGTCAGCCAATTCAAATTTCCCAATATTCCCACCTTTTTTTGAGCCGGTAAATGCTCCTTCATCGTAGCCGAAAAGCTCGCTAGCAATAAGTTCTCGGGGAAGAGCAGCACAATTTATGGCGACATATGGATGATCTTTTCTGGGGCTCGCGTTATGCATCGCTTGTGCAATAATGTCTTTCCCGGTTCCACTCTCGCCCAGAAGCAGAACGTTGGATGTTGATGTGGATGCTGCCCGGGCTGTTTTAATAACCTGGCAAAATTTTGCATCTATACCTATTATATCGTCAAATGTGAGCTTAGCCCCGCCGCCCATCCACTTTTTGACCAAGCGGCTTATTCGCTGGCTTTCTTTAATAATTACTACTGTACCGCCATTGGGTATATCTGGATGATTTAAGGGATTACAGGTAATATTGCAATTTATAGTTATATTATCTTTGCTAACAAGTTTAAAATTTTCATCTATAATGGTGCGGCCCTGTGTAACCTTATTAATAAAGTGCTGGTTATCGATGTTTGTACCTAACATATCAGCGATATTGCGACAAGTTTGGGATTGGTGTGATATCTTTAAAATTTGGGCGCAACTATCATTCATAAAGGTTATATTACCGTTTGAATCCAACGCCAGCACACCTTCGGACATTGATTCCATAACTGTTTTATGATACTGATTCAACCTTAGCAAAACCATACTCGACATAATATGTTTAGCGGCAGCAACAACCATTCCCAGGGTATGGTTGCTTACTTTGCTAAATGGGGCTGCTAAAGAAAGGCAGCCGCATATTCTGCCATTATCAATGATTGGGGCGCTGGAAGAAGCAGCTACATGCGAGAAAAGACAGAAGTGTTCATAGCCAAAAACCGAAACTGGTTTGGCCAGATCCTGACACAGTGCTCCAGCATTGGTTCCTACCAAGTTCTCGAACCACATGGATCCCTCTACAAAGCGTGCAGATTTCGCCCAAGCCAGTGATTCTGCATCACCAATAACTTTTAATATGCGACAACCTGAGTCTACCAAAGCTACCACGAAACCAGTTCCAGCCACAAATTCATTGAGATCCTTCATAACTGGCTCGCTGATATTCAATAGATATTGGGAAGCATTGCGAGCTTCTGCTAACTCACTCTCAGTACAAATGTAGGCATTCTCTCTAAGATAGGGGTCTACTCCAATATCATAACTTCGCTCCCACGAGTATTTGATTTCAGGCCTTAACTCATCTCTAAGTTTAGGGTTCTTATGCATATGAATCCATTTTTTACGCATTTCAGCATTATCCATCTCATCAGCTCCTTAGGACAATATGTATCACAAGTATAGCATATTGTCAAATGCGAGGGTAGACATTATGTTACCGTCAAGGGCAACATAATGTCTACCCTCGTAAAAATTTATCATCAAAACCGCAAAACCGAAAAACATCAAGGTAATCCCAATAAATAGCCACTTGAGCAGAAAAACCAAAGTCACGTGGTTGTTGTACAATCGGCTGCCAGTATTTAGTAATTGCGAAAATTTAAAACCTTATTTATTAAGAAAACACTCGTTGTTACGGGATTGACGAGCCCTTGAGCAAACTTCACGATAAAACCCTTCATTTCTTGGCACGACATTTGCGTTACATACAGTTAATTACTTGCTCTGGTCATATTTCAGCTCAGAGTCGGATGTTTTACTGGGAGGTGATTTTTGCATTAGACAAAATAGCGTCTAATAGGTGAATTAAGAAAAGGAAAAACCTGAGGAGGTAATAAATTGAGGACTGCAAATGAATATCTTACGAAATTGGCAGGTATGAGAAAAAACATCTATATGAATGGAGAATTGATGGGTAGGGATCATCCTTCCGTAGTTCATGCAAGCAACGGAATTCAGAGAAGCTTTGACATGGCCAGTGATCCAGAGTACAAAGACCTTATTACTGCAACTTCACATATTTCGGGAAAACCCATCAACCGCTTTACCCACATCCATCAGAGTCCAGAAGATTTGCTTCTGAAACAGGAAATGACCAGAAAGCTCTGTAATTATACCGGTGGATGTATTATGCGATGCATGGGAATTGACGCTATGAATGCCCTTTCGGTAACCACCAAGACTGCCGATGTGAAATATGGTACGATCTATCATGAAAGATGGTTGAAGTATCTGCAATACTTTCAGGAAAATGACCTGGTTGCTTCCTGTGCGCAAACCGATGCCAAGGGAGACAGAAGATTGAGACCGAGTCAACAAGCTGACCCTGATCAGTATCTGCATGTGGTAGAAAGAAGAGCCGATGGGGTAGTAGTGAGAGGGGCCAAGCTTCACAATACTATGTCCCCTTATGCAGATGAAATAATAGCTATACCAACCCGGGCATTGCTTGAGACGGAAAAAGATTACGCTATTGCGTTTGCTATTCCAGCAGATACCGAGAATGTTTACCTGATAGGGAGAGAAGCCATATTTAGCAAGCGTGAGCCTGGAATGGAAGCCCCGATATCCAATTATGGTGATATTGAAAGCTTTACCATATTTGATAACGTGTTCATTCCCAATGAGCGAATATTTCTCAACGGTGAAACCGACATAGGAGGTGACTTAGCACTATATTTTGCTTTATACCATCGACATAGCTATTGCGGGTGTAAACCTGGCATAGGTGACGTCCTGATGGGTTGTACCGCACTAGTGGCAGATTACCTGGGTATAGAAAAATTGGGCCATGTTAAAGAGAAATTGGCCGAAATGATAAGCGTTAGCGAGTTGGTCTTTGCCGCTGGGATTGCCGCAAGTGTAAAATCTGGAAAGTCTGAATCCGGTACTCAGATTCCAAATGTAATCTACGCCAATGTAGGTCGAAGACACGCCGGACACAATATATATCACGAGTATAATACCCTGTGTGACATTGCCGGCGGACTACCTGCTACCCTGCCCCTTTCCAAGGAGTACAACAGCCCGGTAGTAGGTGAATTCGTCAGGAAGTATGTGAGCAGGAGAGAGGGTGTTTCTCCAGAAGATCATTACCGGGCTGCTCATCTGGCCAGTGATCTGTTAACCTCAGAGTTTGCTACTGTCTTGCAGATAGCCGGGGTTCATGGGGGCGGCTCTCCCATAATGGAGGATATAGCCATTATGGGTTCTTCCGATGTTGAAGCTAAGAAAAAACTGGCCAAATATCTGGCGGGAATCAAGTAAGACCCAGTAGTACAGAATTAATAGTTTGGAGGTTGATATTAATGACAGAATATAAAATTCGTCCGTTAGTAGTAGCCAAAATAGGTGTAATCAAAGGTGTAGTAACGCAAATGGTTGATATGATGACCCCACTGGTCGCTCCGGTGCTTACCTTTTATTTGGAAGGTGGTTCCAAGAAAATACTGGTTGACACTGGAGTAGTAGATGGAGATGATTTCCATGGTTTTGCCCTTTCAAATGGCGGCGCCCAGGGTATGGTAAATGCCCTGGCAGAAATTGGCCTTAAACCGGCAGATATTGATATTGTTATTTTAACCCATCTCCACTTTGATCACGCGGCTAACATAGCATTATTTCCTCATGCTCAATTCATCCTGCAGAAAAAAGAATGGGCATATGCCCAGGCTCCACTGCCATTGCAGAGAGGCGTTTATCTTACCCAGTTGCTCAACGAGCTCGAAAGTTACGATCTGGTCTTGGCCGATGACGGTTATGAGGTAGCCGACGGAGTGAAAGTTGTCTGTGTCCCTGGGCATACCAAGGGTCAACAAGCGGTGGTGGTCAATACCAGTGACGGCACCTATATACTTTCCGGGGATTTGATGTATATGAAGGCCAATCTTTATCCTGAAACAACGGAAATTATTGATGCCCAAGGCAATAAAATTATCTGTACCCCGCAACCCGGACACGCATTTTACCCACCCGGGATTCATACTGACCTTACTGATTGGTACGACAGCGTTTGGAGGCTTTTGGCCATCGCTGGCAGCCGCAGTCATATATTGCCGGGACATGACCCGAGTCTGATCGGGAAAATCTTCCCCGAATAAGTGCTTTAACCTAACGCTAAATATAATATTCGCAAGGAGGTAAAACAGTAATGGAAAATATAAATGGTTGTCCTACTATTCCATTGAACGAGTTAGCTTGGCTTAATGGGAGAAGAATGGAATTTGACAGCATAGCGGAAATGATTGTTACCCGGGTCAAAGAAACCCCTGATGCAATTCATGTTTATTACTATGATCAAACTATCACCTATGCCCAGACCAACGACCGAGCCAACAAGGTGGCCAATTACCTTAAGGACAAAGGCGTGAAAAAAGGTGATGTGGTTTCGGTTATGGTATTGAATTCACCGGAGATATACTATACCATGTTCGGCGCTCAGAAGATCGGCGCCATTGCCGGGGCGGTTAACTATTCGTTGAAGGGACCTGAAATTGCATATGTCTTGGATGATTCCAAGCCCAAAGTTGCATTTGTAGGCAGCGAATATATGGCGGACTTTGCAGTCGGGTATACTATGGCTGATCATAAGCCCATAGTAGTCGAAGTGGCGACGGGAATCGACCATGGTCAAACCATTGCCGAGCAAAAGTTGACTGATATACTTGCTAAGTACCCTACCGACGAAGCTCTGGTTGCGCAGAGTCTGGAAGATCCCTTCTTATTGCTCTATTCCTCTGGAACCACCGGGAATCCGAAGGGAATATTACTTTCCAACAAGGCTCAGTTGGGAGTAGCCAAGTCATTCCTAAGCACTGGAATTTTCCAGGATAATGATGTAATGATGATCGTTATGCCTATGTTCCACACCAATCCCCTCTGTGTTTGGACCTATCCCTTGACCTACGCTGGCCAGACCATTTGCATCAGGAAAGGTTTCTCCCCTACCGACTACTGGCCAGCAGTTATGCAATACGGGGTTACATTAGGCATGGGTGTCCCGGCCATGTATTCCTATATTTATGACGCGGCTGATCCGAAAACCATAGACCGGTCAAAACTTAAATATAGATTTGCGGTTTGCGGTGCTGCACCTCTGCCGGTTGAACTCATAAAAGGGTTCAAAGAAAAGTTTGGTGTTCAGATTTTAGAAGGTTACGGACTTACAGAGGTTACCGGACTATCCACCATAAATCCCCCATTGGGCAAGAATAAAGCCGGATCAATCGGCCCTGCCATACCGTACCAGGGCATTCAAATTATGGACGATGATAATAATGTCCTGGCTCCTTTTGAAAAAGGAGAAATCTGCACCTTTGGGGACCACAACATGACCTGTTATCTTAACAAACCCGAGGCTACCGCCGAAACTATTCAGAATGACTGGCTGCACACCGGCGATGTCGGGTATATGGATAATGAGGGTTATATTTATATCGTTGATCGCAAGAAAGACATGATTAATCGTGGTGGTGAAAATATCTATCCCCGGGAAATTGAGATTGCCATAGAAGCCCATCCCAAAGTTGGCGAAGTCGCGGTTATAGGTGTTCCTGATAAGCATCTGGGTGAAAGGGTTAAAGCCTTTGTTATACCCAAGCAAGGACAAGAACTTAGCGGTGATGAAATCAAGGAATTCCTTAGCGACAAGCTGGCCAAGTACAAGCTTCCAGAGTTCGTAGAGATTACTGCCACAATTCCACGCAATCCAACCGGCAAGATATTAAAAAAGGAACTGAAGAGTATGGAGTTGAACAAGCTTGTAGGAGCTTAAAGCATTAACTTATCAAGATAATCATAGCGTTGTTATGCAAGGGTTCAGCTTTCAGCCCCAAAAAGGTGCTGGACGACATGCAGCCGGTGGTCAGGGTTAGGACACTTTTGAAAATCTAGATTCTGCTATAGTGTCGACTTTTGGCCCCCGGTATCCCTTGGAAGGGTCTATGGAATTCCAGAACGATTTCTCGGGGATGAATAGCAACAGTTATTAGCAAATAGTAATGAAAGAAGTGATCTAAGAAAATGAAGATTGTAATTAAGAATAGAATTACTAAGTCTATTCTTGGCAGCCTGTTAAGCGCAGTGCTTCTCTTGCTTTGTCCAGCACTGGCGGTTGCCAGTGAGGCAAATCTTAAGATTCCTAATCTGAGCCAGGATCAAAACAATTTGCTTTTAGCCGGCATCGGAGTCTGTATAGTGGGTATGTTATTTGGTTTATATCAGTTTAAGAAAGTTCAAAAACTTGAAGCTCACCAGTCTATGCTGGATGTGGCGCAAACCATTTATGAAACCTGTAAGACTTATCTAATTCAGCAAGGTAAATTTATTGCTATACTATTTGCCTTTATCGGCGCGTGTATAGCCTTCTACTTTGGCTACCTGCAGCAAATGCCAATTAGCTCGGTATTGTTCATCCTGATGTGGACCGTGATAGGTATTCTCGGTTCCTATAGTGTCGCCTGGTATGGCATCCGCATGAATACCTTAGCTAACAGCCGAGTTGCATTTACCTCCTTGGAAAGAAAACCCCTCAAGCTTTTGAACATTGCTCTTGATGCAGGAATGAGCATCGGGGTCCTCCTAGTCTGCGTTGAGCTGATCATGATGTTGATTATTTTGCTTTATGTTCCCCGTGAACTGGCCGGAGCAAGCTTTATAGGTTTTGCCGTGGGTGAATCATTAGGAGCCAGTGCATTACGTATTGCTGGCGGAATATTTACCAAGATTGCCGACATCGGCGCTGACCTGATGAAAATTGTATTTGGAATTAAAGAAGACGATCCACGTAATCCCGGTGTTATAGCCGATTGTACAGGAGATAACGCAGGCGATAGCGTAGGTCCTACTGCAGATGGATTCGAAACCTATGGTGTTACAGGCGTTGCGTTAGTGACATTTATTGTTCTTGCGGTAGCACCAGCATTGCAAACCACTCTACTTACCTGGATCTTCGTAATTCGAGTACTAATGGTAATTACCTCCATCGCTTCTTTCTACATCAATAGAGCCTTTAGCCAGGCTAAATTCGGTGACAAGGACGATTTCGATTTTGAATCCCCTCTTACCAGTCTGGTATGGATCACTTCCCTTATATCCATCGCAGTTACTTTCGCTGTCAGTTATTATATTTTAGGACCTGGCGCGGGCGTGACTACTGCACTAACTACTCTTTGGTCTGTGCTGGCTCTTATTATTAGCTTTGGTACCCTGGCTGCAGCCATAATCCCCGAATTCACCAAAATATTTACCAGCCCTAAGTCCTTGCATGTAGCGGAAGTTGTCAAAGCTTCTCGAGAAGGCGGTCCTTCGCTAAATATCTTGTCAGGTCTGGTTGCAGGTAACTTCAGCGCCTTTTGGATAGGCATGGTATTCGTGGCCATTATGTTCGGCGCATATTATACTAGCCTACCTATTTCGAATGATATTATGAGCTATTCATCCGTATTTGCTTTTGGCCTGGTAGCTTTTGGAATGCTGGGCATGGGTCCGGTAACCATTGCGGTTGACAGTTATGGTCCCGTTACCGATAATGCACAGTCCATCTATGAGCTCTCTTTGATCGAAGAAGTTACGGATATTGAAAAGCAAATCCAAAAAGATTTTGGTTTCACACCCGATTTCGAAAAGGGTAAATACTATTTAGAAGCCAACGATGGTGCAGGCAATACTTTTAAGGCAACTGCCAAGCCGGTATTAATCGGAACAGCAGTTGTTGGCGCTACCACCATGATCTTTTCTCTGATTCTGGTTATTAAGAATGTGTTGGGGGTTGACCCAGCTACGATTCTTACCCTACTCAATCCTTACACCATTTTAGGGTTTTTATGCGGTGGATCTGTAATCTACTGGTTTACAGGTGCCTCAACCCAGGCGGTTACCACTGGAGCATACAGAGCGGTTGCATATATCAAAGAGAATATTAATCTTGAGGAAGCAGCTGACGTGAAAGCTAATACCGAAAAATCAAAAGAAGTGGTAAAGATCTGTACCCAATATGCTCAGGCCGGTATGTTCAACATTTTTATCGCTATATTTTCATTTGCTATGGCATTTGCTTGCCTTTCAGCTCCTCAAGGCAATAACGGTCAACCAGTTGCCTTCTTTGTCGCCTACCTGATTTCCATTGCGGTAATTGGTTTGTTCCAGGCTGTCTTCATGGCTAATGCAGGCGGATGTTGGGATAATGCGAAAAAGGTTGTAGAAGTTGATCTTAAAGAAAAAGGTACTGCTTTACATGAAGCTACAATCGTGGGCGACACCGTAGGCGATCCTTTTAAAGATACTTCTTCAGTAGCTTTGAATCCTATTATTAAGTTCACTACCTTATTCGGTTTGTTAGCCATGGAAATCGCTATATCAGAGGCATTTAGGAATATAGCTCCCTATGTAGGCGGCGCTTTCCTACTTGTAGCATTTTTCTTTGTATGGCGTTCATTCTATGGGATGAGAATTCCAACTGACAAATAACGTTTAGGAGATGAAAAACATTGAATATTATTCTAATGGGGCCGCCTGGAGCTGGCAAGGGGACACAGGCTGAGATGCTGGTAAATCAATTTGGAATACCTCATATATCTACCGGGGATATGTTTCGGGAGGCTATTAAGCAAGGCACAAAGCTAGGGCTTAAAGCCAAAGCCGTTATGGATGCTGGGCAACTGGTAACGGATGAGGTCACCATAGGTATTGTCCGCGAGCGTCTGGCTGCAGCAGACTGTAACAACGGTTTTTTACTGGATGGCTTTCCCCGGACAATCCGCCAGGCCGTAGCACTGGATAAAATATTAAGCGGGATGAACCGTAAATTGGACGCGGCGATTAATGTTGAAGTGCCGGATGAGATTTTGCTTCAGCGCTTGACCGGACGACTTATATGTCGTCAATGCGCTGCCACTTATCACCTTCAGTATAATCCCCCCAAGGAGTCTGCATGTCACCAATGTGGCGGCGAATTGTATCAGCGCAGTGATGACAGTGAAGCAACGGTGAGCAAGCGTCTGGAGGTTTACAAGAATCAAACTGAGCCTTTGGTAGTTTTTTATAGCCATCAGGGGGTACTCAAGACCATTAACGGGAATCAAGATCTAATAAAGGTATTTGATGATATTTACGGTTTTTTGACAGACCAGTTTATTTAAATAGAGTTATTCAAATATTTGCTGGTATTAAGGAAGCTCAGCACAGCAACTAAGCCATTCTCCCTTTTATATACTGTTGGAATCCGGTATCCCCTCATTTTCAACCGGATTCCAACAGGATTTTTCACTTTGTTTATATGAGGAGTTAAGAATTACTTGGATTTCAGGAGCAATTCTTATCAAACTAAAAGCATAAATATTAAGGAGTCATTAGAATGAATAAATTAAGCATGAGCGCGGTTAATTCTTTTGAATTGATGGCTGCTCACTTAGTCGATACGTATGAACAAGGAGCAATGTTTGTTGTTTCTGATCTGGAAAGAATCACGTCCAAGTTTACATCGGGTCATTTTGATATACCAAATATGAACGTTGGCAGGTTATTACCAAAGGATGGGCTGGCTGAAAAATGTATTCAATATAACCAGCCACTAAGCGAAGAATTTGCGCGAGCTAAATTCGGAATGAGGTTGAGGGCGGAAGCCTTTCCCATATTCGGCGACGAGAACAACGACAGGGCAATTGGAACCATCACTATGATTTTTCCCATTGAACCGGTAGTGGCCAGGGCCTTTCCCCACCTGGCTCCGGTTCTTGCTGAAATGTTCCCGGACGGGGCTTTTATTTATATGACCGGGCGCAACCGCATTAGCCATCGCCAGGCTTCCAAGAAATTCGATATGCCTGATTTGCGGTTTGAAGCTACTTTAACAGAAGATATGGTCCCTTATGAGGTATTAAAAACTCAGCAACCTTGCATACGCGAACTGGATGCCAGTCGATATGGAATACCCGTTCTAACCATGGCCTATCCACTTTATGAAGAAGATAGAAATGGCGAACGCATGTTAACCGGGACATTCTGTATAGCTCTACCCAAGATCACTGCAGGCAGACTGAGGGAAATGTCCATCACTTTGACGCGGGCCTTAGAGGAAATTAGCGGGGTTGTGGAACAGGTCGCAGCTTCTGCTATTCAAGTAAGCGGAATTTATCAAAAGGTTCACGGTAACGTTTCACAGGTGGTAACGATTTCGAAAGAAATTAACGATGTAATAGATTTCATCCGGAATATTGCCGATCAAACCAAAATGCTCGGGCTTAATGCTGCAATAGAGGCGGCCAGAGCTCAAGAAATAGGGCGGGGATTTGGGGTTGTCGCCCAGGAAATTCAAAAGCTTTCCGAAGAATCGAAAAAGACAGTTACGGTCATTAAAGAACTGACCTCTTCTATCAAGGATAGCTTAAACGAAACCCTTAAACACTCTCAAACGTCCTTGGAATTCAGTGAAGAACAGGCTGCCGCCACAGAAGAACTGTCTGCCAGCATCGAAGAAATACTGGCATTAGCCCAAGAATTGAAATCTATATCCTATAAGGTATAAACAAGATAAGGCTATAACTCAACGGTAATTCACAACAGGGGGTGAGTGATATGGAAATATGTGTAACCAAACACTCCATTCAAAGATACCGTGAGCGATTATTTGATTATTCTTCATCCGATGAAAAGATTGGTCAATTTCTAAGAAAGATTGCCCTGCAAGGAAAACTGGTTTGTTTACGACCCAACAATTGGAATAACTGTTTTGAGTTAAAACACAAAGGGATTTCGATTGTTCTTTTAACGAGCAAGGATAAAGCTGTAGTATTAACCTGTTTGGGAGATAGCCGCTACCGGAAATGGGTGAAACGCAGCACCTTGAATAAAAGGCTATGCTAGGCTATTTTCCACCCCAATTGAAATGTCGTAACGGATTCCAGGAAACATGATCAGAGCGGCCAAACATCTAATAGTATGGTGAGTCTTACCGACGCCCGGTGAAATTATGGCCAGGATGTAGATTGCCGCCGAGGAACTTGGGGCCAACACCCCCACTGTACGGTATGCAGTGGGGGTGTTGGCCTGATGTGTGAACCTTGTTGTTTTGGTATCCGGAAAATTTTTACGCCAATCTTGGTTTCTATCAAGGGGTTGTCATGGCAACAAGTCATCGACTGGAATCCCGCCAAGAATAATGTATACCTGCCTGCATACTATTGAAAAAGCAGAACTGGATGTATATACTTACTGACATCAACTAAATTGTTGGCAAAGTGGCCTTTCGAGAATTTCTCGAGAGGCTGATTAGTTTTCAATCAACATTTTCATAATAATAGACTGGTGATGATGCCCGGAACCAAATACTGGTTCGGGGCATTTTCTTTCCAAAATCTATAGAGTAGAGGCGCTCTCAGGTATTTACCCTGAAGCGCCCTTCTTAGTTATAAATTTAATGCACTAATCACAACACTATTAAAAAGAAGGGTTTTTCATTTTATTAAAGTCCCATAAAAACTCATAAGCATTGAGGTAATGGTGCCTTTCGTTTGACGGATGAAAGGCGCTATTTAATATCTGAAAGGAGGAATAGGAATGAGACAGATAGCGATCTATGGAAAAGGTGGTATCGGTAAATCTACCACAACCCAGAATTTAACCTCAGGCCTGGGAGAAATGGGGAAAAAGGTTATGATTGTCGGATGCGATCCGAAAGGAGATTCAACCAGGCTTGTTCTAGGAGGTTTAGCACAAAAGAGTGTACTTGATACGCTGCGTGAAGAGGGTGAAGAGGTCGAACTCAGTAATATTCTTAAAACAGGTGCCTTCGGAATCCGATGTGTTGAGTCTGGAGGGCCGGAACCCGGTGTGGGATGCGCCGGAAGAGGTATCATCACTTCTATAAATATGTTGGAGAGTCTGGGTGCCTATACTGATGATTTGGATTACGTTTTCTATGATGTTCTTGGTGACGTTG
Organism: uncultured Syntrophomonas sp.; assembly: GCA_964457945.1. Classification (GTDB taxonomy): domain Bacteria; phylum Bacillota; class Syntrophomonadia; order Syntrophomonadales; family Syntrophomonadaceae; genus PHAA01. The sequence continues at coordinate 77,969 of CAYWFX010000006.1, read as the reverse complement.
TTTGCGGTGGATTTGCCATGCCTATCAGAGAAGGAAAAGCCAAAGAGATTTATATAGTTGCCAGTGGCGAACTGATGGCTTTATATGCCGCCAACAATATTGCCAAAGGTGTTCTGAAATTTGCCAATACAGGTGGATGCCGTTTAGGTGGCATTATTTGCAACAGCAGAAACGTTGATGGAGAACGTGATCTTCTAGAGTTTTTTGCCAAGGAACTGGGAAGTCAGTTGATCTATTTCGTACCTCGTGACAATTTGGTACAAAGAGCAGAAATTAATAAAAAGACGGTAATCGAGTTTGCCCCGGATGAAAATCAAGCCAATGAGTACAGAGGATTGGCCAACGCGATTGATGGAAATGATATGTTCGTTATTCCCAAGCCTATGGAGCAGGATAGACTTGAAGAATTAATGATGAAATACGGTTTCTTAGGAATTTGATCGTTTAGCAGGCCAGGAGAAGGTTCTTCTGCCTGGGAGCATCAAAAGTATCAATAAATCAATTTATTGGAGGAATGATTTATGTTAATGATAAAAGCTATTATTAGACCGGATAAAGTTGGGATTGTTTTATCGGAATTAAGTGATGGCGGGTTTCCGGCTGTTACTAAAATGGACGTAATGGGAAGAGGAAAACAGAAGGGTGTAAAGGTTGGAGATGTATTTTATGATGAAATACCCAAAGAAATGCTGATGATGGTAGTGAATGATGAAGATAAGGATGATGTTATAAAAATAATTATGAAAAATGCGAGGACCGGGCAAAAGGCAGCGTTTGGTGACGGGAAAATTTTCGTAAGCCCGGTACTTCAGGCCTATACCATAAGCTCTGGCAACAATCAGTTATAGATTGGGGGTCTTTCAATGAAAGAAGTAATGGCGGTTATTCGAATGGACATGATCACTAAAACTAAAGAAGCTCTTTTAAAAGAAGGCTTCCCTGCCATGAATTGCAGAAAGGTTCTGGGCAGAGGTAATAAAAAGGTTGATTTTTCGCTAATTGAAAATATTATAGCTGGGAATGAATTGGCCTCCCCTACCATCGCCGAAGCGATTTCAGAAGGGCATAGGCTTATCCCCAAAAGATTGCTGTCAATTGTTGTGAAGGATGATGAAGTTCAAAACTTAGTTAATGTTATTATTTCTGTTAATCAAAAAGGTAATCCAGGCGACGGAAAAATATTTGTACTGCCTATTACAGACTGTATAAGGGTAAGGACTGGTGAAAGCGGAGAAATTGCTCTATAAGAGTGGAGGTGTGTTACTCATGAAAAACAAAGTTAGCAGCATCATTGATAAATACCCAGCAAGTGTTTTCAAAAATAGAAAAGACCATATTTTACTGGTGGATCATGACCTGGAAAAACCACAAACCATAACAGCTAACACCAGAACCATTCCAGGCATCATCAGCAGCCGGGGATGTTGTTATGCCGGCTGTAAAGGAGTGGTTATCGGCCCATTAAAAGATGCAGTCGTTATCACCCATGGGCCCATAGGATGTGGGTATTACAGCTGGGGAACCAGACGGAATAAAGCCAGGTTAGATGAGGGAGAAGAAGATAATTTCATCAACTACTGTTTTTCTACCGATTTACAGGAAGGGGATATCGTATTTGGAGGCGAAAAAAAATTAAAGCAGGCTATTAATGAGGTTATGGAAATATTTAAACCAAAAAGCATTATGATTTGCTCGACCTGCCCTGTCGGTCTAATCGGTGATGATATTAACGCAGTTGCCAGCTGGGCAGAACAAAAATACCAGATAACAGTCTTAGCTTTCAGTTGTGAAGGGTACAAAGGAGTGACCCAGTCAGCCGGACATCATATTGGCAATAACCAATTAATAAAGCACATAATCGGTACCGGAGATGCGGTGGTGGGTAAATATTCGATTAATCTTCTGGGCGAATATAATATTGGCGGTGACTCCTGGGAAATCGAGCGAATTCTGACCAAAATAGGCTATGAAATTGTCTCAGTTATGACTGGAAACGGCTCTATAGAAAAAATTAGAAATGCTCATAAAGCCAACTTAAATTTGGTGCAATGCTATCGCTCCATTAATTATATCGCCGAAATGGTTCACACCAAATATGGAACCGACTGGCTTAAAGTCAACTTCATTGGACTCCAGGGTGCTGTCGATTCGCTGCGGGATATGGCCCAATACTTTGACGATCCTCAGTTGACAGCTAGGACAGAAGAAGTTATTGCCGAAGAACTGGCCGAAGTCGTGCCTGTAGTTCAAGAATATAAAAAGCTGTGTCAGGGTAAGACCGCTGCCCTCTATGTGGGGGGCTCCCGGGCACTTCACTATCAGAACTTGTTCGAAGAACTGGGTATGGAAACGGTACTGGCCGGATTTGAATTTGCCCATCGGGATGACTATGAAGGCAGTGAGGTAATTCCGTTTATGAAAGTGGATGCAGACAGCAGGAATATTGAGGAATTGCACCTGGAGCCTGATGACCAGCACTACCGTCTGGTTCTTTCCAGAGATAAATATGAAGAACTGAAAAGCCAGATACCCCTAAATTATTTTGCTGGGATGATCAAGGCTATGAAGAACAACAGCGTAGTAATTGATGACATTAACCATTATGAAATAGATGAGTTCATGAAAATATTGAAACCGGATATTTTTTGTGCAGGGATTAAGGAAAAATACCAAATCCATAAAGCAGGGGTCTTTTCCAAACAGCTGCATTCCTATGATTACACTGGACCCTATGCTGGCTTCAAGGGTGCTGCCACTTTTGCCAGGGATATAGCCCTGGGTTTAACGGCTCCGGTATGGAATTTAGTACAGCCCCCCTGGAAAATCGAGCCTATGCTCGAAGCAAACTTTGTTGAGGAGGTGGTTTAGATGTTAGATCGTACGCCTGCAGAATACTATACTCGAAAAGGTATTGTAATTAATCCGGCTAAAACTTGTCAGCCCATCGGAGCGATATACGCTGCCCTGGGAATACACAAGTGTTTGCCGCATAGTCATGGATCACAGGGCTGCTGTTCTTATCATCGCATGCATCTGGCCAGACACTTCAGGGATCCGGTTATGGCCTCAACCAGTTCATTTACCGAGGGTGCTGCTGTATTTGGCGGAGGTTCGAACCTTAAAACTGCCATTAAAAATATTTTTTCGATCTATAATCCGGATATAATTGCAGTTCATACCACCTGTCTATCGGAAACGATTGGGGATGATATTCCTACTTACATCCTCCAGTCTCAGGTGCCTGATGGCAAGGTAGTTATTCATGCTAATACCCCAAGTTATGTAGGGTCTCATGTTACAGGCTTTTCCAATATGGTAAAAGGCATGATTAAATACCTGAGTGTAAATAGTAAAAATCCTAATGGGAAACTAAATATAATCCCCGGCTATGTTAACCCTGGCGATATGAGAGAGATAAAAAGAATTATGAAATCTATGGGTGTAAAATTAATTATGTTTCCAGATACCAGTGGCGTCCTGGATGCTCCTTTAACCGGCAAGTACGAAATGTATCCTTCAGGAGGGACTAAAATAACAGACATTGTTGATGCAGGTAATTCCCTGGCGACATTGGGTTTAGGCAGTTTCGCTTCAGGTGATGCAGCCAATGAGTTAAGAAAAAAGGCTAAAGTTCGTCCCATTGTCCTGAATACTCCTATCGGAATCGGCGGGACAGACAAACTGCTTATGGCAGTATCAAGGCTAACCGGTCAAGAAATATCAAGTGAGTTAGAGGAAGAAAGAGGCCAGTTGATTGACATCATGACAGATTTGCATGATCAGTATCAAGGCAAAACAGTTGCCATATTTGGAGATCCTGATATCGTGATTGCGCTTACCGCTTTCACCCTGGAAATGGGCATGGTTCCCAAATATGTGCTAACTGGTACTCCTGGTGAGGCTTTTGAAAGAGAAGTTAAAAATATACTTCAAGAAGTGGGTATAGATGCCAAGGTAAAAGCAGGCGGCGACTTATTTACACTCCATCAATGGCTTAAAGAAGAATCGGTCGACCTCTTAATGGGTACTTCCTATGGTAAATATATCGCCCGAGCTGAGGATATTCCCCTAGTAAGAGTGGGCTTCCCCATTCTTGACCGAGGTGTTCACTCCTATATGCCGATTGTTGGTTATAAAGGAGCTATGCGTTTAATAGAAATGATCAGCAATACCCTTTTGGATAGACAGGATCGAGATGCCAAAGAGGAAGACTTCGAATTAATAATGTAGTGTCGTTAGAAAGTTGAGGATGAAGTATTAAGAATTTTGAGGGTGGTTAATATGGCGATGAAAATTGCAGTATTAGTTGATGACCATGGTCTGGCAGCATCATTTGCTGAACCAGGTATAGTGAAGTTATATTCCAGGGAAAGTGGAAAATGGATAGTTATAAAAGAACTACCTTATAACTTACCCTATACCCATGGGATTAAAGCAGTTCGGTCCAGCATGATGGGAATTCTGGACTGGCTGGGAGAATGCAGACTATTTTTAGCTCGCGAAGTTGCTGGTTTGTCTTACAACATCTTGGATATGGCTGGATTTACGATTTATGAAATTGAGGGTAGACCAGAAGAACTACTTGATGCTGTACTGGAAAAGGAAGAAAAGCATGGCTCTTCCCAGTCTCCATCCCTTAGCAATTCTCCTGAGTTCTACGGTCCGGTAACAACCAATATCGAAGGCAACTATTATATTAATCTTAAACAAGTTCAGAATACTAATGCCAGCCTATCATCTAAACAGTTATTGTTGCCTTTTCTCCGCCAGTGCACTTTTTTTGAACTTGAAGTTAGCTGTTACCACGTTCCTCCTTGGTTGGAAATTGAATTAGATCTACTAAGATTAAAATCAGAGCTTACTAAGATGGGAGAAAATGATTATAAGATAAAGATTCAATCCAAAATATGCGGCGAGTTCTAGAAGTAAGTCCCCCTCCACGTTAATTTATAATTGAATACTTGATTAGCAATGGCGCCTTTTCATTTTACCAATGAAGGGCGCCACTTATTATCCGAAGGTATAAATGTTAAGTATGGCAAGATAAAAGCTAGCCTTTAGCACGTATCTTCAGGAAAAGAGTGATTAATATGGCAATAAATCAAACTGCGCCAACATTCATATCGGAACGACAAAATTCTATAAGTACCAAAGGACGGCAAAACCAGGCTATTAGCTGCCAGGTTGACAGCGTTGCCGGCTGTGTCAGCCAGCGAGCCTGTGTTTACTGTGGAGCCAGAGTAGTATTAAACCCGATAACTGATGCAGTTCATTTGGTCCACGGTCCAATTGGCTGCGCCAGCTATACCTGGGATATTCGAGGCAGTCTCAGCAGTGGTGCTGATCTGTTCCGTTATAGTTTTTCCACCGACTTGCGGGAAGAAGATATTATTTTTGGCGGCGAGAAAAAACTGGCCCATTGTATTGATGAATTGGCAGAACGATACTCCCCTCCCATGATGCTGGTTTATTCTACCTGCATAGTTGGAATAATTGGTGATGATTTGGAGGCCGTTTGTAAAACCGCTTCTGAACGTCACGGAATCGAAATAATACCGGTACAATCCTCGGGTTTCTCAGGAAACAAGTCAGACGGATACCGCGTCGCCTGTGAAGTTTTGTTAAGATTAATAGCTCCCCATGAAAAAGTTACTAAAAAGGAACTTCATTTAAATTACCTGGGCGACTTTAATCTGGCGGGTGAAGCCTGGATCATAAGCAACTACCTACGGGAAATAGGAATTCATGTTAACGTAGCCTTTACTGGGGATTCACAATATGCGACCTTGAAAACTGCTCCGTCGGCATCGCTTAACATCGTTCAATGTGCCGGTTCCATGGGATATATGGCCAAAAGAATGCAAGAGCTCTATGATATTCCTTTCCTCAACATATCTTTTCTGGGCCTGGAGGATACGATTGAATCATTACGCAGGATCAGCGATTTTTTTTACAATCCCCTTTTATCCGCTAGAACCGAAGCTTTGATTGAACGGGAAATGGCGATATACAAACCCATTGTTCAGCGATACCGAAAGCGTCTCACCGGAAAAAAAGCTGCCGTATATGTGGGAGGAGGATTCAAAGCCATCTCCCTGATCAAGCAATTTCAGGAACTGGGTATGGAGGTCGTGATGGTTGGAACCCAGACCGGTCAACCCGATGAATACGCTGCCATTCATCAGTTGGTAAATGAGGGCACCGTAGTTCTCGATGATGCTAATCCCTCTGAGTTGGAGCGATTTATGCTGGAACAGGGGGCAGATCTCCTGGTAGGAGGAGTGAAGGAAAGGCCGCTGGCATTTAAGCTGGGACTGGCGTTTATAGATCATAATCATGAGCGTAAACACCCCTTGAGCGGTTTTGTAGGAGCCGCCAATTTTGCTCGGGAGGTAGAACAGACAGTTTGCTCCCCGGTATGGAAGTATCTGAATAAGGAATTAGGAAACTAGTCAGGAGGTGACCTCATGAATAAAAAGGACAGCGTAAGAAGTGTAACCGAAAATCCCTGTAGTATGTGTATGCCCCTGGGAGCAATCGTGCCCTTTAAAGGCATAGAAAACGCCATGGTAATAATTCATGGTTCCCAAGGTTGTGCAACCTATATGCGTCGGCATATGGCCGAGCATTTTAATGAGCCCATAGATGTTGCCTCCAGCGCTATTACCGAAAAGGGAACTATTCTCGGAGGAGAAGCAAATCTAAGACAAGGCCTGGAAAATCTGCTGCACCTGTATCACCCGCAGGTGATAGGAATACTAAGCACCTGTCTGGCCGAAACCATCGGCGAAGACATTGGCCGTATCAGTACGGCATTCCAGGAGGAAAAGGGTGATTCTTTCCAGGCTAGGTTGATTTCGGTTCCCACCCCTGGCTTCGGTGGTTCTCATTCAGAAGGATATTTTCAAGCTTTAAGGAGCATTGTAGAGACTCTGAGTAACAAGACTGCCGGTCATGACAGGATCAATATAATCGTTCCTCATATCAGCCCGGCTGACGTGCGGGAGATCAAACGCATTTTAGAGCTCATGCAGGTCACCTATACCTTGCTTCCTGATATATCTGATACCCTGGACAGCCCTTATGCCAGAGTATATATAAAAATTCCTGCAGGAGGTACCACCCTCGCAGATATTGAAAGCATGGCAGGTGCCACAGCAACTATTGAGTTCGGGAAAACAGTTGATGATGAACTTTCTCCCGGAAAATATCTGGAAAATGAATATAAGGTGCCTTTATATAAGCTGCCTCTGCCTATGGGAATAGTTGCCTGCGATCAGTTTCTGGAGCTTCTTCAAATGCTGACGAATAACCAGATTCCAGAAGCATTAAAGAAAGAAAGAGGCCGCCTTAAGGACGCGATGGTGGATTCCCACAAATATAACCGCGAAGGCCGGGCTGCAGTATTCGGTGAACCAGAAATCGTTTATGGAGTAAGCAGAATTTTGATGGAAAACGGTATAACGCCAGCAATTCTTGCAACTGGCAGTAAAAGTTCAAATTTAAAAGAATTGCTAAAAACACTGACAGCAGAATGTGACGAGGAGGCCCTGATATTAACAGATAGTGATTTTTCTCATATTCGCAGCCATTGTGCCAGTAAATCTGTAAATATAGCCATTGGAAGCTCGGATGGGCGATTTTTAAGCGAACGAGAAGGTATTCCCCTGGTACGTCTGGGCTTCCCTATCCATGACAGGATTGGTGGTCAAAGAATTTTATCCTTAGGATATGCAGGCACAACCATGCTGCTGGATCAAATAACCAACACGTTATTGACCAGCAAGCTATCTCATTATCGAGAAGACTTGTACCAGCGCTTTAATATACAGGCAGCAAGCCAAGAACGATAAGCAATAAGTCAGGAGGGAATCATTATGTTAGACCTTTTAAATATTAATCAAAAACATCCCTGCTTTTCAGCAGGAGCTGCCCATAAGCATGCCAGGATTCATCTTCCGGTAGCTATGCATTGTAATATTAGCTGCAACTATTGCAACCGCAAATATGATTGTTTAAATGAAAGTCGTCCGGGGGTGACGAGTGAAATAATTAGCCCGCAGGAGGGCCTATACAGATTTCAATACTATAAAGAACAACTGGATAATTTGAGTGTGGTAGGCATTGCTGGCCCCGGGGATGCTCTGGCTGATTGGAAAGAAACCAGTGCCACTATTCGCCTAATTCGCGAATATGATTCCAATGTTCTAATGTGTTTGTCAACCAATGGATTGAAATTGCCTGATCTTGCCAGCGAACTAATCGAACTGGGAGTTAAGCACGTAACAGTAACCGTAAATACTCTGAACCCTGAAACTGGCGCCAGGATCTACCGTTATGTGAACTATAAGGGAAAAAAATATCGGGGTACCGAAGCTGCCAGCCTACTGCTGGAAAAACAGCTAGAAGGAATTCGCATTATGACTGAAGCTGGAACCATGGTTAAAATCAATACCGTTATGATACCAGGCATCAATGATCGTGAAATTCCGGACCTGGTTCGTAAAATGAAAGAGTTAAATGTATTTGTCACGAACATTATGCCTCTTATTCCGGTACCAGGCACTGTATTCGAAGATATTCCGGCTGCTAATCCGCAGGAATTGAATCTCCTGCGGATATACTGTCAGGCTGATATGCGCCAAATGTTTCACTGTCAGCAGTGCCGGGCTGATGCGGTGGGATTGCTTAAGGAACGTGAATGCGGAGTCAATGTAGCGCTGCAAGCAGCAGGTCTGGTCTTTTGAATGGAAGACAAATACTTGGACTGGTGTTGAAGCGGCAGCCCGGTTTGCTAGCACCACAGTGCTGGGATTGGGGAAAGGACCGGGAACTGCTTCCGCCATCCATTCTTGTTTTTTATATTTAACCCGTAAACTGATCAAAGCAAAACCATGATTGCTTTGACCCGAAGATTTTCCGATAGTTCAACCATACTGTTCAATCGCTTCTGAAGGACAGCTTTCCTGGCATAGTCCGCAGGAAATACATTTATCCTTATCAATCAAGTATTCTCCAATCTGGTTAATAGCATCAACTGGACAAACATCAGCACAAAGTCCACATACCGAACATTTATCCCTAATTATTATATAAATGGTATTCACCCCCGAAATCAAACCTACAATAAGGGTGCTATAATATTGCGTTGTATATTGTTGGTTCCTTCAATAGTTGACAGTACTCGCGCATCTCTCAACAGCTCTTCCATATAGGTTCCTTTCTCAAAAGCTTTGGCCCCCATAATATCAGCAGCCATGCCTGTAACTTCTTGAGCGACAATGCTTGCTGATAGCTTGGCCATAGCCGATGCAACTGTATAGTCTCCCCCTTTATCGATTAACCAGCATGCTTTCCAGGTCATCAAACGAACCATTTCAATTTTTGTCGCCATTTCCACCAGAGCATACGACACTGCTTGATGATTATTTATAGTCCTGCCATATTGAAGCCTCTGCCTGGCATACTCGGAAGCTAATTCATAAGCAGCTCGCGAAATTCCCACTGAAGTAGCTCCAACCATAACCCGCCCGATATCAAATGTCTGGTTAAGTAATAAATAACCACTATATGATTCGCTTTCCTTTACCACTAGACTGGATTCAATTTCCACATTATCAAAAACTATTTCTGCCATACGGGCATAATCTAATGCAGCCATCTTATGTAGTCTTTCAATCTTCAGTCCGGGAGTATCCCGTGGCACAATAAAACAACGCATTGAAGATTTCTTTTGCAGTTTATCAGTCATGGCAAACAAACATATTATTTCAGCTTGCGGAGCATTGAGAATATAGTCTTTTCGTCCGTTTATAACGAATCCGCTCAAAGATTTGTGAGCCAATGTAGTCATAGAATTTAAATCTGAACCACCACTCTCTTCTGTTAAAGCGAAAGATGCCAGGCAAGCTTTCGCCCCAGTTAAAGATGGCAAAAACCGTTCTTTTTGGTTTTTGTTACCGGCCAGTAAAATTGGTACAACAGAATGAAGATTTGCGTTGACAACCGCTGCCAAACCGGGGCAAGCAGCAGCAATCTCTTCAATAATAAGGGCAGTGGTAAATGTATCGAGGTCTAAACCACCGTATTCTTTAGGAATGGTAGGGCAAAGCAGGTTGTGTTCGCTCAGTTTTCGCACTAAGTGCCAATCAAAATCATCATTTTGGGAGAAATCATTACTCTGAGCATAAGGCTTAATATCTTGTTCTGCTAAATCCCGCACTAGATGGATCAGCTCATGTTGCATCTTATTTAAGGAAAAATCCATTCGCATCTTCTCCTTCTATCTTTTTCCATTTTAAATACTGTATATAATTAATTAGCTCATCTATGTCTTCTTCGGTTAGAAGATAAACATCATTAATTATTCTAAGAATATTATTATCCTTAGGAGCTACAAAAAGGGATTCGGATCTATCTTCCCCAAAACTTTCCACGAAATAGTCCAGAGGTTTTCCCAAAACATCCGACAGTTTTTCCAGTTGAGACAAATATATTCTCCGCTTACCTTTCTCATAATTTGACAAGGCAGATTGTGAACAGCCGATGCCATTAGCAAGTTGTTCTTGACTCATCTTTTTTTCTTCTCTAGCTAACTGAATTCTTTGACCAAGCTCTTTAAGATTCATGAAAAATTCACCCTTCAAATCAAAAAATAATCAATTAAAATTGTTGCCTAATTCCTTATGCATTATTTTATCATATACGTGATTAATAAGCCTCAATACCTTTCTGATTATTACACAATTACGTTGTCGTAATATTACACCCCCCATTGCATAACATTTCAGGAGTGCACATTATACGTTATATATCCGGTAATATTCGCATACTTGTCACCATGGCAAGTAATTTCATCCACAAACATTTTCGTTGACACTTAACCACATTCGTAATATTATTATTACATAAATCATAAAGGGAGATGAGTTATAATGTTTGAATTCACAATGAACCCAGAACAGCTGAAGCTGAGGGATGAGGTCCGAGAATTCGCCAAATCGATTCCACGCGAGTATATCTTGGATATGGACGCCGACAAAATTAAATACCCCAAGGAATTCCTGCTTAAAGCCGCGCGTCAAAATCTAATCGGTTTGAGGGTCCCCAAGGAGTATGGCGGGCGCGGACTCAAGTGGGAAGATAATATTATCGCCCTGGAAGAGATCTGTGTAAACGGTTATATCTTCGGTTGTACGTACGGGGTCACCGGAGATGTGGTTACTGAGGCTATTGTACATTTTGGAACCGAGGAACAGAAGCAAAAATTCCTGCCACCCATATGCAAAGGAGAAAAATTTGCTGCTGAGTGTCTTACAGAACCCCGGGGAGGGTCAGATTTCTTTGGTTCCACCACCATCGCCACCAAGGACGGAGATGACTTTATCCTTAACGGACAAAAAAGATTCATAGTTGGCGGTGAGGGTGCTGACTACTTCCTGGTTTATGCCAAATCTAATCCCGAAGGAGGCCCCACCAACTCTATGACCTGTTTTATGGTAGAGCGGGAAATGGGAGTATCGACGGACTACCTGTACGGATTGATGGGATGTCGTGGTGGCGGAACCGCGCGGGTGGTTTTCGATAATGTACGGGTACCCAAGGAAAATATTATCGGAGAACTCCACGGGGCTTTCCCCATATTCTACCAGATGATGATTCCAGAAAGATTCGGCACTGCTGCTATGACCATCGGAGCTGCTAGACCAGCCCTGGAAATTGCTACTGATTATTCAACCAAACGTAAGGCTTTCGGACAGACTATCAACAAATTTGAAGGAGTAAGCTTCAAAATCGCAGAAGCAGTTATTAAACTCGATGCCTGCCGCTCGTTGATGTATGCCACTTCCAAAGCAGTAGATTCAGGCGCTGATCCTGCTCTTTGCCGTCGTCTGGTTTCCGAAGGCAAAAAGTTCGTTACCGAGAATTGCTGGGACGTGGTTAATCTGTCCATGCAGGTTATGGGCGGTATTGGCTATACAGATGTTTACCCCATTGAAAAAATTCTTCGTGATTTAAGACTTTCCATGATCTGGGTAGGTAGCAATGAAATAATGAGCCTTATTGTGCAGCACGAATGGTACACCGAAAGAAAGCGTGAGCTGAAGAATAACACCAAGCGTGACAGTGAAATCGATTGCATAAATGCTTTTGCAGAAGGTGAAAAGATTTACGAGTAAAGGAATTGATCAATCCATTACCAATTTAATTCTACAAAAGGAGATGAAAAACGTGTATAAAAAATGGCAAGAGATGTACCAGGAAAAGTTGAAAACGGCAGAAGAAGCAGCCGGTCTCATTGTAAATGGAGATAAAATTTCATTGCCTACTGCTAACGGAACTCCGCGGGCATTTTGGAAAGCTGCAGCAAAAAGGATAGAAAATGGTGAGTTGACGGACAGCGAATTGATGGTGGGATTGAACCTCAATGCGCCGGACTTATGCAAACCCGAGGTGGCCTCGAAAATTTATCACCGAGCTGGTTATATCAGTCCTTATGAACGGCCGCTGGCTCAAAAAGGAATAATAGACCCAACTCCACTGAGGTTTTTTGACATTCCCAGGACTTGTATCGACCGGGACTACAATGTAGTCACCATGACAGCCTCGCCTATGGATGAGCACGGTTGGTTTAGCAGCGCTCTCAATTGTTCACATAGCTATTCTATGACCCGCCGCGCCTGGGAAAATGGCAAGCCCATGAAGGTGTTCCTGGAAGTAAACAAAAATGCACCTTTCGTTCATGGGCACAACCACTTTCATGTTTCGGAGGTTACTGCCATAAATGAGGCAGACTGGGAGCTCATAGCCCCTCCTCGAGTAGAACCTAATGAAAAAGATATTGCCATTGCCAGCCATGTGGCGGAGCTTATTCCCGACGGAGCATGTTTGCAACTGGGTATTGGCAGCCTTCCCGATGCGGTCGGAAAACAGTTGGTGAACAAGAAAGATCTGGGCTGCCACACGGAAATGATAGTTGATGCCTACCTGGATTTGTATAATGCCGGTGCCCTGACCAACCGGAAAAAGACCTTTATTCCTCATAAGATGGTAGGCACTATAATTCTGGGTGGTAAAGATTTATACAAATTTGTGGACCATAACCCCGGTGTTGAAGTACACGGAATAGATTTTTGTGCTAATCCCAACCAGATAGCGCTAAATGATAATTTAATGGCTATAAACGCTATTATGGAATGTGATCTAGGTGGACAGTGCATTTCGGAATCCATGGGGATTGTTCCCTATTCCGGTATGGGGGGACAGCAGGATTTTGTTCAAGGCGCCTGGCAATCCAAAGGAGGTAAAGCATTTCTGTGCCTCTACTCTACCTTTACGGATAAAAAGGGAGTAGAACATTCCAAAATATCTCCGGTAGTTAATGGTTGGGTAGCCATTAACAGGTGGGATGTACAGTACCTGGTCACTGAATATGGCTGCGTCTATCTCAAAGGCTGTGGGATGCGGGAAAGAGTACAAAAGATTGTGAGCATAGCCCATCCCGATTTTAGAGAATGGCTTGTTTCCGAGGCCAAGAGGTTGAATATGATCGATTCAAGATCCGATATAAATCTCAATAAAATGAGAAAAACAATATAATTATGAAATTATAAGCCGTAAAACAGAAACCCCTTTCCATTATTCAAGAATGAACGGAGAGGGGTTTCTTCAAGGGTAAAAGGTATAAATATAAAACCTGAGGTTGGATTTGTTGGGTCACTGATGCGGTACATATTTATGGTAGATACGGTTATATCAAGGAATAACCGGTTGAAAAATATTTCCGCAATGCCAAGTAAATAACAAGGAGGGATTGACTTGGATTATAAGAGCGAGTACGAGCGCAAATTCGTCTCTGCTGACGAAGCGGTCAAGGTTGTTAAATCCGGCGATCTTGTTCATTACGGAGAATTCATGATGAATTCTCATGTTTTGGATGCGGCTTTGGCCAAGAGAAAAGATGAATTGGAAGGGGTAAACATTAGAACTGTTGCCTGTCCTTTTCCACCGCAAGCAGTATTAAACGATCCGGAAAGAAAACATTTTATTTTTAATGACTGGCACTTCAGTGGGGCTAGCAGAAAGTTGCATGATAAGAATCTCTGCAACTATATTCCGCAGACCTATCACGAAGGTCCCAGTTTTTATGATCGGAGATGGGTATCTGTTGACGTAGCCTTGATCAAGGTTACTCCTCCTGATCAACATGGCTATGTAAACCTGGGTACATCTAATTCCATTACTCATGCCTTCTGTGACCAGGCTAAAATTGTTATTGCCGAAGTAAATGAGTCTGTACCTAGATGTCTGGGTGGTTTTAGGGAGACCTTACATGTATCCGAAATCGATTATTTTGTCCAGGGCGACAATAGACCATTAATCCAGTTACCCGAAACACCTGTATCGGATGTGGATAAAAAAATAGCCGAAATTGTACTAGGACAAATCGAGGATGGTGCCTGCCTGCAGTTGGGGATCGGAGCTATGCCTAATGCAGTTGGAGCCATGATTGCTCAATCAGACTTGAAGGACTTGGGCGTCCATACTGAAATGCTGGTAGATTCATTTGTGGATATGTATGAAACGGGTCGTATTTCTGGTCTCCGCAAACAGCTTGACAGGGGCAAGATGGTTTATACCTTTGCCATGGGGACCAAGAAACTCTATGATTTCCTGGATAATAACTCGATTTGCGCCAGTTATCCGGTGAATTACACTAATGATCCCGACATAATATGTCAAAATGATAACATGATCTGCATTAACAATGCGATAGAAGTGGATCTCTATGGCCAGGTGGCCTCAGAGTCATCCGGAATAAGGCAGATTTCAGGAACTGGCGGCCAATTGGATTTTATTTACGGATCATATAAATCCAAGGGAGGCAAGGGCTTAATCTGTCTTACCTCTACCTTCGTTGATGATCAGGGCAAGATGCAATCACGTATCAAACCTATCCTGACTCCAGGTGCTATTGTTACCGTTCCCCGGAGTATCAATTATTATGTGGTCACTGAATACGGTATAGCTCTGCTTAAGGCTAAGAGCAGCTGGGAAAGAGCGGAAGCCCTGATAAATATTGCTCATCCCGATTTGCGTGATGAACTGATAAAAGAAGCGGATAAGAATAGGATATGGGTGAAAACCAACAAGATACCCTAATGCAATAGATTACCCTAAATATGGTTATATAATTAGAATTTGAAAAGGAGAGAAGCCTTTGCCTCCCAGGTTATTGGGGTAGCGAAAATGATAAAGGATGATTTTGGCATCGAATTAGATATGGGCAACATAAATCGCGATGGCAGCATCAATAACAATGGTTCTGGAATTGCCTTGGGACATCCGGTAGGGTGCACGGGCTTGCGCATCATTGTTAGCCTGTACTATAAGCTGGAAAGACTCGGCAAGACGATTGTTTGTGTAGGCAGCGGCCCAGCAATGGCTTCCCTGTGGACTAGAGATATATAGAGCCTCCTCTGTATAATCGATATTGTAGGTGATGGTTTATTAATTCCATCACCTACCTTTTTAAGACTTTAGTCAACCTTATCCAGTTCAAATTTGTCATGTAAAGCCTGTACTGCCGTTTCAATTTCATCCTCATTGATGATGCAGGAGATTTTTATTTCCGAGGTGCTAATCATGTGAATATTAATATCCTTATGAGCCAAAGCATCAAACATATTGGCAGCAACGCCAGGGTTACTCTGCATTCCTGCACCCACGATGGATACTTTGGCGACATCCGTTTGATAGGACATTCCCGAAGCACCTATCTTCATTACAATTTCATTAACCACAGGTCTCGCCCGGTTAAATTCATTGCTTTCAATGGTGAAAGCAATGTCATTACGATTATCGCGCATGGCGCTTTGAATGACCATATCCACATTAATGCCTTTATCAGCAAGTGTTTTAAATATGATACTGGCTACCCCAGGCTGGTCAGGCACATCAAACAAGGCAATCCTGGCAACATTTAAGTCATGGGCTACTCCACTTACAATTCTTTGTTTTTCCATCTTTGCAACCTCCGTAATTATCGTTCCGGGATTATTATTAAAACTATTCCTCACTTCTACATCCACGTTATACAACATAGCAAACTCTGCCGCCCGGGGCTGTAATACCACTGCTCCCAGGCTGGCCATTTCCAACATCTCTTCGTAAGATATGCTGGATAATTTTCGGGCATCTTTAACAATACGAGGATCTGCAGTAAAAACTCCATCTACATCAGTAAATATCATACAGCGATCTGCCTTCAGCTTAGCCGCCAACGCAACCGCAGTAGTATCTGAGCCCCCTCGCCCCAGGGTGGTAATATCTCCCGCCGGGGAAAGTCCCTGAAAACCAGCAATCACGACCACCTTGCCGGTATCTATCTCCTGTAATATCCTGGCCGGCTCAATATCCCGAATACGGGCCTTACTGTGCTGTTCATCGGTTTTTATCCCTGCCTGCCAACCGGTCAATGATATGGCCGGGCATCCCATTGTAATCAGGATGAGAGCCATAAGCGCTGCAGATTGCTGTTCACCTGTGGATAAGAGCATATCCAGTTCCCGGTATTTTAAATTCTCTCCCACCGACCCTGCAATTTTCAATAAATCATCAGTGGTATCTCCCATAGCTGATACCACAACCACCACATCATTACCTTGATCTTTCATTGCCAAAATTTTAGCGCATATGTTTCTCATTTTTTCCACTGATGCTACTGAACTACCGCCAAATTTTGTTACGTATAAAGCCAATTCGATTCACTCCCTAAAAATCCAATACGAAAAAATTAACCAATACCCTCAAGTCTTACTACGTTATTGATCTCTCCTACTATATTCATGCCCTTGAGAACTGTCAAAGAATCCTGCAAATCCTTTTCCTTTACAGTATGGGTAATCAGGATTAATTCCGCCATATCCTCCCTGCTGGTCTTCTGCAGCACTGTAGCAATACTGACATCATTATTGCCAAATACTCCGGCAATTCCAGCCAGTACTCCAGGACGATCCCTTACGGTCATACGAATATAATACTGAGCACTGAGCTCACTTATAGGTAAAATAGGCTTTTCTTCATAGCAGGTACAGCCTATACGCGCATTGGTATGGTAGGCCATATTGCGTGCCACTTCAATAATATCTCCTAACACAGCACTGGCAGTGGGCATTTCTCCCGCTCCTCTTCCATAGTGCATGATTTCGCCTACCGCATCGCCGCGCACAAAAACCGCATTAAAGACATCATTGACAAAAGCCAGGGGATGATTTAACGGTATAAAGGCCGGATGCACCCGCGCTTGTATTTTCCCCTCCACTTCTTTAGCGATTGCCAGGAGTTTAACTACATATCCCAGTTCCCTAGCATACTGTATATCCTGGGGGCTTATGGCGGTAATACCTTCTACATATACATCATCAAGGGTAACCCTGCTGTTAAAGGCAATAGACGATAAAATAGCAATCTTCCTGGCAGCATCTAAACCACCCACGTCCGCCGTCGGGTCTGACTCAGCATAACCAAGTTCCTGGGCCTCACGTAAAACCTCATGGTAATCTCGACCTTCCTGGCTCATCTTGGTCAGTATATAGTTGGTGGTTCCATTTAATATACCTATTACTTCCTCTATATGGTTGCCAGCCAGAGATTGTTTTAAAGGATAAACGATAGGTATTCCCCCGGCCACACTGGCTTCAAAATAGAAATCCACATTGTTGGCCTGAGCCGTATCAAATAACTCTTTGCCCTTAATCGCAATCATATCTTTATTGGCTGTAACAACGTGCTTGCCCTTATTCATGGCGGCTATAATAAAGCTAAAGGCAGGTTCAATTCCCCCAATTAACTCAACAATAATCTCTATTGATTCATCGTTGATTATGTCTTCAAAATGCTTAGTAATCAAGCTTGGGTCAAGACCTATTTGCAAGCATTTCTGCTCATCTCTTTCCAATACCCTTTTTATCATGATTTCGGCACCGGTCTTTTTCGCGATTATTTCCTGGTTCTTAGCCAGTAATTTAACCACTCCCCCGCCTACGGTTCCACAGCCTAACAGGCCTATATTTATCATTTGATTTACCTCCTAAATAACTAGTTCCACAATATTTCCTGCAAATTTATACACCATGTAGTGGCAGGTTCTGACGGAAATTATAGCACTTGCCATTCAGGGTAGCAATAGCAAGGACAATCCTTCTAGCTTCTCTACTATCAATAATAGACGATATCTTTCATCATCCAATTTACTTGCCAATAAGACTTACGGATTCCGTAGTTATCCAAAAATAAAAAAAGCCGACCCCAGGCCGGCTATAATAGCTCTTTTCGAAAATATCCATTTAGATAATGATGCATATTAGACCGCCACTGCCTTCGTTAACAATCCTCTGCAGAGTATCCTGAAGCTTAACCTGGGCATTTTCCGGCATGCGGTGCAGCTTGTTTTGAATCCCTTCTCTAACTAAGTCATGCAGGGACTTACCAAATATGTTAGACTCCCAAATCTTGGCGGGGTCTTCTTCAAATTCATCCAGCATGTAACGAACTAGTTCTTCGCATTGTTTCTCAGTACCTATAATAGGAGTTATCTCAGTAGTAATATCCGCTCTAATAATGTGCAAGGAAGGAGCTTTGGCTTTTAATTTTACCCCAAAGCGATTTCCCTGTTTTATGAGTTCCGGTTCTTCCAGGATCATCTCTTCCAACCTGGGGGTAACAACTCCATAACCTGACAACTTCACTTCCTCCAGAGCTGAAGCTACCTTGTCGAACTCTTTCTTAGCAACGCTTAGATCTTTCATGAGACGCATTATGTCCTGAGATCCCTCAACCTTAAAACCACTAACCTCACTTAAAGATTGGTAGAAAAGCTCTTCCGGAACAGTTACATCAATAGCTGCTGTACCTGTTCCCAGGTTCATTTCCTCCAGGCTCACATAGCTTATATTGGGAATATCAGATAATCTTTCAATAGCCTTATCGATATCCCGAACCTTCTTGATGTCTCTTAATACCTCACGTATGGCTGACTCCATATCTGCTCTGAGCCAGTAATCCTCATCCAGTTCATCCACCCAAAGTGGTAATTTAATTTTAACTTCTTGAACCGGAAATTCATAGAGCACCTCTTCCAGGATGCTCAGTATTTGCTCGGTAGTCATCACTGCGCTGTCCACCGGCATAATAGTAACCTGGTATTTAGCGGCAAGTTCATCCACCAGAGTCATGGTTTCCTTGTCATAAGGATGGGTTGAATTCAGCAATACTAAGAAGGGCTTCTTTAACTCCTTCAGTTCCTGGATAACTCTTTCTTCGGCTTCAACATAATTACTGCGGGGAATATCACTGATGCTGCCGTCGGTAATCATTACAATACCGATAGTGGAATGGTCGGTAATTACCTTCCTGGTTCCTATTTCGGCCGCTTCTTCGAAGGGAACCTCATAGTCAAACCAGGGAGTTTTTACCATTCGAGGTTCTTCATCTTCTTCGTAACCTAGGGCGCCATCTACTGCATAGCCTACACAGTCAACCATTCTCACTTTTAAAGATAAACCATTTTTCGTAAATATTTCGACTGCTTCGTTAGGTACGAAT
The DNA here is from genome assembly GCA_964457945.1 of uncultured Syntrophomonas sp. Taxonomy (GTDB): domain Bacteria; phylum Bacillota; class Syntrophomonadia; order Syntrophomonadales; family Syntrophomonadaceae; genus PHAA01. The sequence goes on along the minus strand of CAYWFX010000006.1, from coordinate 58,364 downwards.
TTTGGCTCTGTGGTAGTAATCGTTTTGCCAGAGCCGCTTTGAGGTAGCTCGTCTTTGGCCCGCTCTCTTTCATAAAGGTCTTTAATGTTCGGCAACACCATCAGTTCCATGAATCTGGTTATAAATGTTGATTTGCCTGTTCTAACGGGGCCTACTACTCCCAGGTAGATATCGCCTCCCGTTCTTTCAGCGATATCGTCTAAAATATTATTTCCTTCCACTTCTCTTTTTCCCTCCCTCGGATTAAGACTTTTTAAAAGGCACCCTCCCTCCGAATTAGGATACCCCTTACAAATGGGCATTCGGTCTATAACACTATAAATATATTTATATATACCCGGTAATATAACCAGAAAAGAAAAAAAGTGTGATATTTACCACACTTTTTACCAAGCATTTTATATTGAGGGATCGTCACGGAATAACTGTTTCATACATGCCGGCATCAGTTACATCTTATTTCGTAATCAGCCCTATGTAATTTCTTCGATCTCATGCTTTTTTTGTCGCTCCATTAGATTCAATACCATTTCCCGAGGATCTCTGTTTTCATATAATACCTGATAACAGGCTTTGGTGATTGGCATATCAATACCCATCTCCAATGCAATTTTATGTACCACCCTACAGGTATGAGCTCCCTCCACAACCATTCCAATACGCAGCAAGGTCTCTTCCAAGCTTAGACCCTGGCCTATGAATTCTCCCGCCCGCCGGTTGCGGGAATGCCTGCTCCCACAAGTTACAACCAGATCACCCATACCGCTTAGTCCGCTAAAGGTACGAGGATCACCTCCCATAGCTGCACCCATTCTAATAATTTCGGTCAGGCCTCGAGTCATTAAGGCGGCCATAGTATTATCCCCATATCCCAATCCGTAAGCAACACCTGCGGCTAGAGCTATGATATTTTTTAGGGCTCCGCCTAACTCTACCCCTGCTACATCCGGGTTAGTATAAACTCTAAAGGCAGGAGACATAAAATAGTCTTGCACCAGGAAAGCTGTATCATTGCAACTTGCAGCTACCGTAACCGCGGTAGGGATTTCCCGAGCTACTTCTTCAGCATGACTGGGACCAGATAATACTGCAAACCTTTCCCGGACTTCCTGTCCCAGTATCTCTTCAACCAACTGGCTCAAGCGCAAGCCCGTAGTTATCTCCAAACCTTTGGCCGTATTAACAATACATATATCTTTATCCAGGTATTTTTTAACTGATATAAGAACCTCACGGAGTGCCTGAGAAGGAATTGACAATACAATAAGGCTCGCTCCTTCTATAGCAGCAGCTATATCTACCGTAGGAGTAACCTGATCCGGTATTACTATGCCGGGAAGGAATTGGCAGTTCTCGCGGCTCTTCGCAATAAGCTCTACTCCATCCTCAACTCTCCCCCAGAGAGCTACTTGCTTATCATTTTTAGCCAATAAAGCTGCCAAGGTAGTTCCCCAGCTGCCAGCCCCTAGTACACATACCTTCTCCATATCTACTCTATCATTTCCCTTCTCCACTTGCCTTTTCATTAATCTTTTTCTCGGTTCCTTTACGAAGACGTTCTATGTTCTCCCTATGCCGGAATAATACGATACTGGCAAGAATAAAGCCCATTATGACATATGGCCAGGGTTGGTGCATAAGCAAAAGCATTAATGGCAGCAGAGCAGCCCCGCACACCGATCCCAGCGAAACATAGCGGGTCACGGCAATTAAAGTTATAAATGTAAGCATAACCATAAGCATGACCGGAGGCACAAGAACTAGTAGTGCTCCTGCAGATGTAGAAACGCCTTTTCCGCCCCTAAAACCCAAGAATATCGGCCAACAATGCCCTACTACAACTATACTTGCACATAGGGCAGCCAATATTTCCCCTCCGAAATGCAAGCCCAACCAAGCTGCTAAGACACCTTTTAAAAAGTCTCCCAGGAGAGAAGCTAGGGCAATCTTGATTCCTAGGGTTCTGAGTACATTCGTAGCCCCTACATTTCCAGTACCTTTAGCCCTAATATCAACCCCGCCCAATATCCTGCTAAAGATATACGAAAATGGAATTGAACCTAATAAATAGCATAATAGAACCAACAGAGCTTCCAGCATAGAATCCTCCCCCACCACTTAATTTATTTTTCATCTTTCTCATCCCGCTTACGAAGCACTAATCTTATGGGTGTTCCCTCAAAACCAAAATTCTTGCGCAACACATTGTCCAGATGTCTCATATAGGAAAAGTGTATTTTGTCAGGGTGATTGGCAAAAAAGATGAAGGTAGGTGGTGCAGTCTGCACCTGGGTTGCATAATATATCTTCACTTTCTTCCCACCACCACCAGGCAGCGGATTCAATAACATTGCCTCACTGATAACCTGGTTTAACTCTGACGTTTTAATCCGCCTATTATGTTGTCCTGATACAAAATCCACTAATTCCAGAACTTTGAAAATCCTCTTCTTGGTCAGAGCTGAAATATACAAAATTGGGCAATAGGCTAAAAATTTGAGGTTTTCTCGTATGTCTTTGTCATAGGTATTCATGGTATGCCCATCTTTTTCAATAAGGTCCCATTTGTTTACTACAATAATATTGGCTTTGCCCTGTTCATGCACATATCCGGCAATTCTTTGATCCTGTTCGATTACCCCTTCGCTGGCATCCAGCATAGTCAAGACTACGTCCGCCCGTTCCACACTTTTTAGGGCCCTTATTACGCTATATCTTTCCGTCGCCTCTTTTATGCGAGATTTTTTCCTAATACCAGCCGTATCAATCAGAATATATTTATTCCCTTCGTACTCAAAAGGGGTGTCAATAGCATCTCGGGTAGTGCCGGGCACATCGCTGACGATAACCCGCTCCTCCCCCAGGAGAGCATTAACCAGCGAGGATTTCCCTACATTAGGGCGTCCTACAATCGCAATCTTAATCGCATCACTATCTTCCTCATATTCTGAAGCAGGGGCAAAGCGGTCAATAACTGCATCCAAGAGTTCATTGATATTCCTGCCATGCATTGCTGATACGGGTATAGGTTCACCTAATCCCAGATTATAGAATTCATAATACTCCAGTTGTTTGTCGAAATTCTCTACTTTATTGGCCGCTAGAACTACTGGTTTCTTGCTCTTGCGCAGCAAATTGGCTACCTGTTCATCCTCAGTATTCATTCCGTCATGAGTATCCACCACAAAAAGGATTACGTCAGCTTCTTCAATAGCTATTTCAGCCTGAAGCTTAATTTCTCGAGTAAAAATGTCACCTTCATCAAAGCGTATGCCTCCGGTATCTATGATAATAAAATCCCGGCCTGCCCAATCTGAAATGTCATAGAGCCGGTCACGGGTAACGCCCGGAATATCCTCGACTATCGCCTTGCGTGCCCCTACCAGACGATTAAACAGGGTTGATTTACCTACATTAGGCCTGCCAACTATTGCAACTACAGGTTTTGCCATTTGTATTCCTCCAAATTTCTAACTAGTCAGATAGTATCGCTTCTATAAGGCTGCGGGCGCTGCCATCTACGATGCGAATGTCAGCCCGGCTTTTTTTCTTTATATCCTCCAAAAGGGTATCGTCCAGCAATACATCCTGCCCTTCTCTACATAAAACTTCAGAAATAATGACTCTTTTGCCTTTATATGATTCGCCCAGAGTATCTATTATATCATTGCCGGTCAACAAACCAGTTACAGTTACTCCCCCGCCAAAAAAGCGATTTTCTACCGGAATCAGCTTTACCGACAAGCCCTGAACCCGATTAAGCCTCAGAACAAGCTCTCGAAAGACCTGCTCTGCCGATTGCCCAATGATTATATATGCCTCGCGGTTACTTATGGCCGCAGGTAGGGATGGTTCTAATTCCGCAAACTCATCTTGTAAGATTCGGGCTAGGCCAATACCATTTTCAATCTGGCAATAATCATCATAATATTCAGCCTCAGGCAAGTCAACGTGTGCCCGCAAATAAAACTCATCCGCCAAGTATACGAGGCCTAGGCCCCATTTTTTTCTGAAGCGTTGCTGATAAGCTTCCACCGTGCGAATCGTTTGGCGGGCCTGTTCCTCTGTAACCGGGCTGAGCGCAGAAAGTTTATCCCGATGGCCGGTTAAGCCTACCGGTACCATCCCTACAGAAACAACCCCAGGATATAAATTTGCCAGCTCATCTATGGTTTCGCTTAAAATGTCACCATCGTTCCATCCAGGACAAAGGACAATCTGGGTATGTACCTCTATACCAGCCTCGCGAAGGCGCTGTAAGTCCTGCTTGATATTTCCGGCCTGCTGGTTCCCTAGCATTTTCCTTCGCAAATCAGCCTGGATGCAATGTACCGATACATAAAGGGGACTAAGACGCATCTCTATTATTTTTTGCCAGTCAGCTTCGGAAATATTAGTTAAGGTTATAAAATTTCCATATAAAAAGGAATGGCGATAATCATCGTCTTTAATGTAAAGGCTTTTGCGCATATTAGGAGGAAGTTGATCTACAAAACAAAAAACACAACGATTTTGGCATGATTTCATGCGATCAAATACCGGTTCCATAAAATGAAAGCCCAGTTCTTCATCATAGTCTTTTTCAATCTCCAGAGACCATATTTCACGATTTTCTTTTTCTATTTCTACTACTAAATAATCATCCTGAGAATAAAACTGATAATCGAGAATATCAGTTATAGGATGAGAATTTATAGAGAGCAATTTATCGCCCGGTCTAATATCCATCTCTTCGGCAATACTACCTGGCCCAATTTCTTTAATTCGTGCTGCCACCTTGATTTTCACCATCCTGGTAAGGGTTTACCAAATAATAATATCTAATGAAACTTATTATTTCATAACCCTAAGTATAATCCTACTAAGCAATTATCCGCTAAAAAGCCGATATTCGCAAGAAAATCAAAGAGGTCAGACATATGCTTAAGCACATCTGACCTTGCTTTTAAACTCCTTAATCTGTTGATTTATGGTAGCAAACTCCTTTTTAAGCAAATAAGCAATCATGGGTAGAACCAGGTAATTAACTATCTTAATTCGGCCAATCCGGTGTAGAAATAATAATAATCTCTCTCTGTTTATAAATACAGGCTTCACAATCAAATCAGATTCCGTGCAATTCAATATCTCAAGCAATTGTTCGATTGATTTTGTGGCCATCAGAACATCTCGTCCCACTCCCAGAGAATAGATTCCATTGCGCTGTTCATCAAGATCCACGAATAATGGATATCCTAGAGCTTCCTTGCTGCGATCACCCCAAAATTTTATATTTCTATAATTAGCTGGACTGGGCTTGCCCAAATATAAATGGGCGGCTATAAGCGTGTGATGAATCCCCGTCGTACCCAAAAAAAGAATGTTCATAATCAGGTTGCCTGAGCCTTATAATCAATGCCCATGACTTTCAGACGGGTTATTTCTACCAGATTAACCAGTTGACTAAATGCCTTCTGCGTTCCCCAGATTACTACCGGTCTACCTAATAATACTAATCTCATGCGTCGTGAGGTAAAACCTCCTATCTTCATGCTCCAGTTTACTCTATCCATACAGTTGACTACGATAAGCTGATCCTGGCTTCCTAGTATTTCAGCCACACCCATTAAGATCGCGCTATATCTGTTACCCATACTTTTTTTGCCCAAGACATAAACCTCATTGCCGAATTCATCAGTACCCATGAATCTGATCGAACCAAAATCTGCATCGCTGGTTTTATCATAATATGGTATCTCCATTAATTGTTCCTTGCTGGGAGGCCTGGTCTTGTTTAACATCCCCAGGTGAAGTGCCGCAGCGGTTACAGATGAATGGGATCCCCCGAAGCAATGGTAAATAATTTTCATTCTAGCTCCGTCCATCACTCAATATTTAGTTAAGTCGAAATTTCATGCGGATCTTGGGCTTACTTAGCGGTAGACCCCCGATTCAACATGAAGAATCCACCGATTACTGCTCCCACTACTACCAAAATTATCAGGATAGTTGTACCTGCTTTTTGATTACTCGAAGTGGCAGGTTTTTTGGCAGGATCAGTACTGCCGACATTCGCTCCCGTAGTTGGTGTTATTCCCAGTACGGACGGTAGTAAATCAGCAAATAATTTGACCCCTTTCTCAGCTGCCAGCTTATCATTGGTATGCGCCCCCACCTCAATTAACATAGCACGCGGACTCAAATCTTGATTGTATGAACCTTTGCCAATAAAGATTCCATCCGACAAACCGGGCGCCTTTTTATCCATAACTGCCTTGATATTTTTAGCGAATTCCATATTGGTTTTCATGGTGGGATTAGACTTGCCTACCACCAGTTTTACTTTGGTTACCGCTTGACCGTTCACATTAGCTTGGTATTCTCCAGGCGGCACAGCATCGCGATGTACGTCAATTATTGCCGCAGGTACTTTCTTCATTAAGCTAGCTGCTGTCTTACGGGAGCGATTATATGCATTTACATCATGCGGATTGTGATTTTCCTTATTGTAATCCACATTGAATCCCATCGACTCCAACTGGGTTACAAAAGCTGCTCCCACATCGTATATCCCTCCATTACCATCAATGCTTTCCTTGCCATCATTGGGCACGTAAGATTCATCGCTGTGGGTATGGTAAACAGCTATCGTAGGTTTTTCTCCGTTACTTATGGCCGGAATAGACTGGTTTATAATATTAGCCTGAGTTTCGATATTTTCATTTACCTCCGGCATAGGCTCTTTACCCTGATAAATACAGCGAGCAGTATTGCCCTTTATCTCTGTCACCAGGTATTTGGAATTATCGGCAGCAATATAAGTATCTCCAGGATAAACCTGCAGACCAGTCTGATGAATAATATCGAAGTTTTCATTCACCAGTGAAAAATGCTGACCGCTAGGTCTTTCCACCTCTTCTGCCAGGGCAGCAGCACTAAAACCCAGAAGCAAAAGACATATCAGCGCGATCCAAGCATAACGTTTATACATCCTCATCACCTCGTTCTTCCTTCTGCTCATCACCCATAGGTTTTTGGGCCGGTTCCGGTTCACGCAAGTTTTTAATTAATTCAGGTGACCTACCTTCCGTTGCTGGTCCTCCCTGAATTCTTTCTAGACTTTCACCAATTAATTCCGCTAAAAGCACAGCCAATATTCCTGATAGTATTAGGGAGTCAAATGCTCCGGCACCACCTACATGTACAATTCCTCTCAATCCTGAACGCATAAGATAAATGTACTGAGCAATGTCCAAGGAGAGAACCCCCATGACTGCGGCAAAAAATGCGCCCCGGCGAGAACGACCGGCTAAGTAACCTACTACTCCAGCTACCAGAGGATAGATGTAAATTGGGTCTATAAATATCTGTTCCGGTTCCGCCCCCAGATATCTTCCGGCAATAAATAGAGCCAGACCAGTCACTACCGCGGCAATGATGGACCTGACTTTTTCAAAGGTAGTACCCGCACCCAACCAAACATAAACCGCCAAAATAACTGCAATAGACCCGCCCACATTGATGGTTAACCGAGAACCGAGCGGTATATCGATAAAGCTTCCGATAATTATGGCAGCAATAACCGCTAAAGCTGATTTGTCATTCATTCTAAGCTTATCCAGAACACGGTGAGCGACCCCAAAATAAATTAGAATGGATACAACTACCAGGGCAATTAAGCCAATAGGGAAATTACTCATCTTAGGTCTCATCCTTTCTACATATCAGTTTAAACCGGCGCTCAACAGCAAGATTATTGCTAGATATAGGATTGAACTAGTGGAACAAATGAGCACCGGTTTCAAATATTATAATTTCCCCTTTAGCTAACAATTATGTAATGGCTTGTTACGGAATAACTAATACCAGAAAACACAAAAAAATGAGCCCGGAAATCGTTCCGCAGCTCATTTTTTAATTTCTATTTATTGGACCAAATGCCAGGGTCTATGTTCCTGGCGCGCAGCCACTGTGCTGTCTTACCTAATATCAAAACAGGTTTAGTCCTTATCATTGAGCAATCCCGGGCTCCGCTCATTAAAAAAACTGATTTAAGCTGGTATAATAAACTCTCGATTCTCCTATCCAGTTCATTCTGACCTTCATGTAGGAGGATCTTAAGGAACAATCCTGTAATTCCAACCATATCAGCCCCCATAGCAATAGCTTTAGCGATGTCGACTGCGCTTCGAATCCCTCCTGAGGCCACAATTTGAATAGGTATTTGCATGGCAGCTATTTCAGCTAAGCTTACCGCTGTAGGTATACCCCAATCATCCAATTGATGATTAAACATTCCCTGGCGTTGATCCTCTATAGCCAGAAAATTGGTGCCTCCCTGGCCACCGTTATCAATAATCCTTACTCCTGCTGCAAATAGTTTTGCCACCGTTTCCTGGGAAAAACCAAAACCCACTTCTTTTGCAATTACTGGAACCGGACAGGCATCCACTATGCGGCTCACGTTATCAATAATGCCGCGAAAGTCTCGATCTCCCTCAGCCATAGCCAACTCTTGCGGTACATTAAAGTGAAGCTGCAGACCATCTGCTTTTATCATCTTTACTGCCTCACAAGCTTGATGATAGCTGCTATTGGCCCCTACGTTGGCTAGTACAATACCGTCTGGGTTCATCTCGCGTACTATAGTAAAACTATCTCTTAGGGCCGGATCTTCCATGGCTATGGTCATAGAACCTACTGCCATAGCTAAACCGAACTTGCTGGCCAAACACGCTAGAATACGGTTAATATTCTTGGCTTGATCCGGTCCTCCTGTTAGAGCATTAATCAACAAGGGGGAACAGATCGTTTTGCCTAGAAAATTGATACGCAGGTCAATTTCTTCCAGAGCCAAATCCGGTATGGAGTCCTGCAAAAGATAGACATCCTCAAATCCACTACTGCTAGGACCATCAGCTGTATTCATAGCGAGGGCCAAATGCTCCGCCTTACGCTTGTTTCTTATAACTGATACCTCCCTGCGATTTGTTTGGCTCTATTTAATGCTTCCAGATCATTTACATTAAGAAAAAGCTCCTCAACTACGCCAAATCTTTCCAATTCGTTTCGATTTAAGGTCAGAGCGTTTAACTCCTCAAATATTCGAATTAACTTCACTTTATTGTTCTCCAGACAGTTCGTTAATACTGGCAAACATTTTTTACTGTAAATCGCAGATAAGGGCTGTAGGTAAGTATCTATTTCCGGTACTACGCTGTCATAATCACCCAACTGGTTAAACATGTATTCCACCAGTTCCATATTTATGAAAGGCACGTCACAGCCCAGTATGAATGCCTGATCATGCCGTGCATGGTAGAGACCCGAGTGAATACCACTTACCGGGCCCATGTGCGGATAAATATCGGTATATACCACTGGACCCAGTTCATAATATAATTCAGGTTCATTACTGATAATAATAATCTCTTCGAAATATTGGTTAAATTTGTCAACAATAATGTTTATCACAGATCTACCCGCAATCTCAGCAAAAGCCTTGTTATATTTCATCCGTGAACTTTTGCCACCGGCCAGAATCACTCCGCTTGCTTTCATAAATATACCGCTCTCTTTTTCTAAAAGATATTACCGTATGATCTTAGATCCTAAGTACTCAGGCATAGAAAAGGCTGCCTACCGGCAGCCTAAAACCTCGCCCCTCACCCGCCATTACTCGCTGCTCGACAGCCTGAACAGGAATTAACAGGGGCTCCTCCAACCCTGGAGGTATTAAATAAGGATAGCAGTTGCTTTATAGTCTTAGCACCACATTGAGGGCACTTCGCTTTATCTTTATCCGCATTGGAAATCATGAGGTCGAATTTATGTCCACATTCCTGGCATTCAAAGTCAAAAATAGGCATGCTTCTCCTCCCTTTCCTTTCTGCTATTGTTGGTCTTCCCCATCTAAATTATTCGGTTTATCCGCATCTTCTAGATGTTCTTCCGGAGCCTGATCCTGTTTGTCCAGGAAATTCTGAACCTCTTTATCATCGGCTTCCGTAACAACTTCCTTAATAGATAGACCTATTCTTTTCTCCTCCGGGTCAATACTAAGTATTTTTACCTGAACCTCCTGGTTGACCGCTACCACATCCTGCGGCTTCTCTACCCGACGATTGGCAAGCTGCGAAATATGCACCAGACCATCAACGCCAGGTTCAATTTCTACAAAAGCGCCAAAAGGAGCTATTCTAACTACTTTCCCTCCAATAATATCGCCCTCATTATACTTTTCGAGTACGATTTCCCAGGGACTCTTGAGAAGTTTCTTACGGCTGAGAGAAACCCTTTGTTTTTCCCGATCCAAAGCCAGGATATAGATATCTATTTCATCGCCTTCATTGAGGATGCTGGAGGGATGGCTGATTCTTACATGATCCATTTCAGACACATGCAACAATCCTTCAAAACCTCCCAGATCTATAAAGGCTCCATAATCGACAATGCGTTTTACCCTTCCTTTCAGGGTCTGCCCTTCTTCGATGCTTGCCCAGAACTGCTCTTTGAGTTTGGAGCGTTCTTCTTCTACCAGTTGTTTACGAGACAACACAATCTGCGAACCGCGTTTTTTATGGCGGTTAAATTCAATAATCCTAAATTTATATGTTTTACCAATATACTCATCAAGATTTTTCACATATCCATCCTCAACATGTGAGGCTGGTAAGAAAGCCACTACCCCTACATCAACCAACAGGCCGCCTTTAACGCTGCCCACCACTGTACCTTCAATCATACTTCCTTCCTGGAAACCCTCTTCCAATTTATCCATAGCCCTTTTAGAATCAACCTTTTTCTTGGATAATAAAATGGTTCCATCATCATCCCATTTTAATACCAGCACTTCAAGTTCATCGCCTATTTTAACCAATTCTCTGGCTGAATTAACATCTTTAAATGACATTTCTCGAAGCGGGATTATCCCTTCCGATTTGCCACCTACATCCACCATAACCTCATCATCTAGAACCTGAACAACTATGCCTTTTATTACATCGCCTTTTTCAGGACTAGCCAAGTCGGCCATTTCAGCTTCCATTTTGGCAAAATTTTCTTCATGGACTAAATTTTCTTCCACCGGTTTCTCCTGCACTAAATTTTCCTGGTTTTGCTCCTGAGGAGCGCCGTCATCAAACTCCGTCATCCTATCTAATACCTCCTTAATAATCCAGTCCGGAGTGGAAGCTCCTGCCGTAATCCCCACCCTATTTACACCCACTAAATATTCAGCTTTAAGATCTTTAGCGGACTGTATCTGCCAGGTTTTCACTCCGGTTTGTTGACACTCTCGTGTCAGAGTTTGGGTATTGGAACTGTTCTGGTCACCAATGACCAGCATCAAATCAACCTCTTGGCATAATATCCTAGCTGACTCCTGTCTTTGTCGGGTAGCAGAACATATGGTATTGAACACCCTTATTTCTTGAGATTTTAATAAAAGGGCAGATACTACCGCATAAAAATCTTTCTCATCTTTCGTAGTCTGAGAAATGATACCTAATTTCTTAACTCCAGTATACTCGCGAGCTTCATCCGGGTTGGCAATAACAGTGGCTTTATTATCACACCATCCCATTATTCCTTGCACCTCAGGGTGATTTATGTCTCCAAAAACAACTATATCATAACCTTCACCCCTCAGTAATTCGGCCACTGCATGTACCCGCTTAACCAGGGGACAAGTGGCATCTTGAATCGGGCAGCCTTTTTCTTCCACTTCGCAAATTATTTGGGGAGAAACTCCATGAGTTCTAAAAATTACTCCGCCCGTATCAACCTCGCTAATATAATTGACAGCCTTTATGCCTTTTTCCTCAAAATAGTGTATGACCCCATCATTATGAACCAGCGGGCCTAATGTACACCAAATGCCATCTGAACGGCTGGCTTCTTCAGCAATATGAAAGGCTCTCCTGACTCCAGAACAAAACCCAGCCTTTTCAGCAAGCAACACCAGCAAAATTCTACACCCCGTTATATTTATTTCGTATTCGGTCTCTATAATCCTTCTTTATTTTAATAAAAGCTGGTTTATTTTATCCATAATATCACTGCTCAACTGTTCCATCGTAGCAGAATTCACTTTCTGACCCTGGTATTCATCCAAGTAAATAGCATCGCCAACTCTAACCAGCAAAGGGCTGAACCATCCAAAAGGTAAATTACATTTAGTTCCTATGCAGGCCACAGGTACAATTGGAGATCCTGATTTAAGGGCGATCATAGCTACACCTGACTGGGCCTTCATATCCTCCCCGGTCTTGTTTCGCGCTCCCTCAGGGAATATGCCTAATACTTGGCCCTCTTCCAATACCTTGAGGGCTCGTCGTATGGCATTTCTATCCGGAACACCCTTTTTCACCGGAAAAGCATTCAATCTCGTTAATAATTTGTCCGAAATCGCATATTTAAATAACTGCGCCTTCCCCATAAAATGTATGGGACGGTCCAAAACCAGAGCCACCACAATCGGATCCCAATTGCTGACATGGTTGGCAGCAATGATAACCGGCCCTGACATGGGCAGTTTATCATGGCCTTCCGATTTCAGTCCAAGAAAAAAAAATATAAACCGCAGTAATGTCCTGACAGCAGCATACAGCATACTAATCCTCCCCAATGATGGAGAGTATATGCGCCAAGACCTCATCAGCGGTGCGTTCGCTGGTATCAATCACAATAGAATCAGCTAATATTTTTAAGGCTCCTATTTCCCTTTCAGAATCCATTCGATCCCGCTTCTCCATATCTTCCTTGATTAGGTTTTTATCGATATCATAGCCCTGTCTTTCCATTTCTAATATCCTTCTCTGAGCTCTCTCCTGAAGGCCGGCAGTAAGAAAAAATTTGAATTCAGCGTCAGGTAAAACTTGCTCTCCTATATCTCGTCCATCCATAATAACATTACTGGTCTGGGCCATGATCTGTTGTTTTTTCACCATTATTTCTCTAACCAGAGGATGAGCGGCCACAATGGAAACCCCAGCGTTAACCTCAGGAGAACGAATCGCGTCAGTAACATCTTCCCCATCACAAAAAACTCCCTGAATGCCTGCTCTAGATTCAAAATGAATATTAATGGAATTAGCCAGTGCATAAAGGGAGGAATCATCTTTTAGATTTATGCCTTTTTGTTGAGCTCTGAAGGTCAATGCCCGGTACATAGCACCGGTGTCAATATAAACAAAACCCAAACTCCGAGCTAACACCCGGGCAAGAGTACTCTTCCCCGCACCCGCAGGGCCATCTATAGCAATTTTCATCTCCATACCTACCTAGAAATAGTCTTGTATATTCTAACATAATGGTTAATTATATTAAAGCAAATCAGTATAATTAGCTGAATAGCAAGTGGTCATATTTTGATTAAGTGATGGATTGTTCCGCCCATGTCTGGTGACATAGCAATTATTTTCGCACCCCGATCAGGGTATTTTTCAGTATAGTTTCAATCCCACCCACATTAAAAATAAGAGCCATCATAATTATTAAAACTAGAATCAGGAGTATATTGTTCTGCCTGCGCATTTTATCAGGGTTTTTCTCTTTAGATTGAGAATATAACCATGATTCTGGATCCTGATCATGTCTTTTTCGCATAGTATTGTCTCCTAACGTTAATGGCTTGGACAATTTGTACCTTTGATTTGTATTATACCTAAAAAAGGGGGATAATGGTAATGATAAAGCACCCTAATTATGGTACTGCTGACAGTCAAAAAACATGGAAATCCCCTTAAGCCCACAATACCTGGAATAAAAATATTTCTTGAACATCTGCTACAAATTCGCTAGTCTATTTAGTAGATTCATAATCGTAAGGAGTTGTTTTAATTGCCGGAGCCAAAAAACTTTAAACTAAATTTTCTAAGGCAGGAACAGCATCTCATGCTCCCTACCCTCACTTCTATCGTTCTAACCCAAAACCTTTATGATGTTTTGTTCCAATACCTAGTCACTGAAGAAAAAGAAGAACAACTTAAGAAGATTATTGGTATGCTGGAAAGTCATATCAAACGCAAAGACCAGGCTCCTTTTTCCATGCCCATATCATCACTGGAATTTTTGGATGAAGGATTAGAAGAACTGCGACTGCTGAACTGGATGGAGATACCGGTAGCTGTTTTCCAAATATCGCTGGATGATAGCGTAGAGGAAGATGCCTACGAGGAAGAACTTGAGAAGATCTTGAACTGGATGGAAGATTTAATGATCTTTAGCAGACCCGAACATAGCGACCTGATCTGGGTTTATCCCTTTCACCTGGTAAGATAAGTGCTTGACCACCTGGCGCAGTAAATATGGGGATAGGATAAAATATATTATAAGGAGGCAATAAATATGGATTTAAAAGGTTCAAAAACGGAAGAAAATCTATGGAAGGCTTTTGCCGGTGAATCCCAGGCCAGAAACAAGTATGACTTTTTCGCCAGCCAGGCTAAAAAGGAGGGCTATGAACAGATTTCAGGCATTTTGAGCGAAACTGCACTTAACGAGAAGGAACATGCCAAACGCTTTTATCAGTTGTTAATGGGCGGCTATGTTCATCCCACTGAAGAAAACCTGCTGGCGGCTGCAGATGGAGAAAATGAAGAACATACTATTTTATACCCAGAGTTCGAAAAGACCGCACGAGAAGAAGGTTTTGATGAAATTGCTGATGTAATCAAAGAGATTGCCGAAGTAGAAGAAGAACATGAAAAAAGGTATCGTAAATTATTGGATAACGTCAAACGCAATAGCGTTTTCAGAAGACCCAGCCCTGTAAAATGGAAATGCAGGAACTGTGGATATGTCCACGAAGGAGTAGAACCACCTGAAATCTGTCCCGCGTGTGCTCATCCCAGAGCCTACTATGAAGTACTAGCAGAAAATTACTAAGATTTTATAAATATTAACTTGTTTATTCTTGCCGGTCACCTGCTGACCGGTTTCTTTATTACCATTGCGAAAAGGCGTATAATTGTATTCATGTTGTACCCACTTTAATTATTGTTCAAATTTGTGTATAGTATGCAAAATAGGATTTTTGTAGGAAGGGGTTTAAAGAATTATGTCTATTAAGATTGAAAAAACGTTAACACCCAAAGAAAAACCTGATCAAAATGGACTTGGATTCGGAGAGTATTTTAGTGATCACATGTTTATCATGGATTACACCGAGGGTAAAGGTTGGCATGATGCGCGAATAATACCTTATGCGCCTCTGATGATTGACCCAGCTACTATGGTCTTACATTATGGGCAGGCGGTATTTGAAGGGCTGAAGGCTTACCATACTGAGGACGGACGAATTCTTTTGTTTAGACCCCACCAGAATATGGAAAGAATTAACATATCTAATGACCGGCTCTGTATTCCTGAGGTTGATGTTGACTTCGCAGTTGAAGCCCTTAAAGCTATTGTTAAAGTAGACGAAGACTGGATACCCAAAGCAGAGGGTACCTCATTGTATCTTAGACCTTTTATCATTGCCACAGACCCCTACCTGGGAGTCAGACCTTCTCTGACCTACCAGTTCATTGTTATCCTGTCTCCAGTCGGTGCCTATTATCCAGAGGGGATTAATCCTGTGAAGATATATGTTGAAAGTGATTACGTTCGTGCGGTTATAGGTGGATTAGGTTTTACCAAAACCCCTGGCAATTATGCAGCCAGCCTAAAGGCGCAAGTGGAGGCTAAACACAAAGGCTACACCCAGGTTTTGTGGCTGGACGGTGTAGATAAGAAGTTCATAGAAGAGGTCGGGACTATGAACGTGTTCTTCGTGATTGATGATGAAGTGATAACCCCGTCATTAGAAGGTAGTATTCTTGCAGGTATAACCCGTGATTCAACTATTACATTATTGCGAAACTGGGGGGTTAAAGTCACTGAAAGAAGAATTTCCATCCAGGAACTATATGACGCTCATGCCAAAGGCAGTCTGAAGGAGGCTTTTGGTACTGGAACTGCAGCTGTAATCTCACCTATTGGAGAATTGACCTGGGATGGAAAACAAATTTTCATTAATGAGGGCAACATCGGTGATTTGTCAGCTCGAATTTACAATACTATAACCGGAGTGCAGAACGGCTCTCTGAAAGATGAGTTCGGATGGACGGTTGAAGTAAAATAAAATAACTAAAAATTATTTAGGTTTGAGACGATGGCCGTGGTTGAAAAATCTCGGCCATCGTCATTATTATGCAACTCACCTTGCGCACTCCGCATCTAAAAACCAGAAGAATTAATTTTAACAAAAAACTATATTTGCAAATATTTATGGGAAACAATCCACAAACCATGCAATTTTAATTGCTTATTTTTTCTTGATGGTCTGGGTCCAGTCTACCAGTAAAAATGTTATCAAAATCAAAGGAAGGGCTACGTGGCCCTTCCTTTGATGTACTATGCTATTAATCATTGTTTATTCAAGTTCTGCTTTCCTTCGCATAAACTCTTCGG
>CAYWFX010000006.1:0-41830 GCA_964457945.1 uncultured Syntrophomonas sp. | reverse complement strand
ATGCTATTAATCATTGTTTATTCAAGTTCTGCTTTCCTTCGCATAAACTCTTCGGATTCGATTTCTCCCCTGGCATATCTTTCGCGAAGGATAGTCATGGCTGTATCTTCTTTAACTTTAGAACCATTTTCCTTTTGCAAATATTTATTAATAATCTTCACCGCAAAATAGATGACGACAACCCAGACAAGAAGATGGATAACCATTGAAGCTACGCCCATCCACCCATAATTAGCTTGGGTCATAAAGTTACTCCCCGGTCCGTAAAAATGATGCATCATACTTGTTCCCTCCTTTGATTATTATTTAGCCTAGTGCTCACTAAAAACCGTATATATCTAAAACCTTGGTTTTTTCTATCATAACATAATTAGATATGGTTATTTGTGAAGATATTGTGAAGATTATATAAAGGTTTTAACCAGATTTTATCCCATATTTTATAATCTGTTACCATTATTAACCTTCCGAAAAATATTTTCATTTGTCTTGATATTGAAGATCTAATGGTTCGCTGCCTATACCGCTTATCCCTTATTATTAATCCTATTTCTTATAGTACAGAAATATTGCTCTGTCCGTCGTGAATAAGTCCATGTCTTAAAACGATTTCAGGTTTAGGTAGGCTAATGCCCAAAGTCTCTCGTAAGACATCTTCGATGATTTCTACTGGCTTAATAATTAGTTGCTCTTTCACTTCCTCAGGCAACTCCTTCAGATCCTTCATGTTTTCCTTGGGAATCAGCACTTTCTTTATTCCAGCTCGGTGGGCGGCCAATAGTTTTTCCTTAACCCCGCCAACCGGCAATACCGCACCTCTCAGAGTTATTTCTCCAGTCATAGCTAGGGCCCCGTCTATCTTTATCCCAGTTATAAGTGAGGCTATGGCTGTAAAAAGGGCTATGCCAGCTGATGGACCATCTTTTGATACAGCTCCTGACGGTACGTGAATGTGCAAATCCCTTTCCTTAAAGTTGAAATTCAGGGTGCTGATGGCCAGCCTTGATTTAACCAAGCTCAAAGAGATTTTAGCTGATTCCTTCATAACATCACCTAGTTTACCAGTTAGAATCAATTGACCGGTTCCAGGCATATCGGTTCCTTCAATAAAGAGTATTTCTCCTCCAACTGGAGTCCATGCCAGGCCTGTCGCTACACCTGGAGGGTTATCTAATTGAGCTACATCGTGCCTCGATATCTGGTTTCCTAATATTTCTTCCAGCATATCATCCCTGACTACATAAGGGATCTGCACCTTATTGGAGACGATTTTCTCCGATGTCACCCTGGCAATAGAGGCTATCTGTCTTCGCAGTCCCCTGACACCCGCTTCTTGAGTATAATCACCAATAATACTCTTTAAGGTTTCATCCTCAATAACTAACATTTCATTATTCAGACCATGCTCCTCTAAAACTCCAGCTACTAAATGATCCTTAGCAATGTGATATTTCTCGTTGCTAGTGTAACTGGAAATCGGGATAATTTCCATTCTGTCCAAGAGTGGTCCCGGTATATTTTCGGTTGTGTTTGCTGTCGCTATAAAGAATATCTCAGACAGATCATAGGGTACTTCCAGATAGTGGTCAGTAAAGCTATTATTTTGCTCTGGATCTAGTACTTCCAAAAGTGCACTGGCTGGATCTCCATTATAGGCAGTCATAAGCTTATCCACTTCATCGAGGACAAACACCGGATTTCTTTCGCCCGCTTTCCGCAAGTTCTGAATAATTCTGCCCGGCAGGGCACCTACATAAGTGCGGCGATGACCGCGGATCTCCGCTTCGTCTTTAATTCCGCCCAAACTTATACGGATATATTTCCTGCCCAGAGCCTCAGCAATACTCTTACCCAGGCTGGTTTTACCAGTTCCGGGAGGACCAACCAAGAGTATAATCGAGCCCTTCTTATCCTTCTTAAGCTTCATAACCGCTAGATGTTGTATAATTCGGTCTTTAACCTTTTCCAGACCGTAGTGCTGTTCATCCAAAATCCTTCTGGCTGATTGCAGATTTATTTCTTTAAGTTCACCTTCACGCCACGGAAGCTCAATTAGAATGTCAAGATAATTGCGTATAACATTATAATCAGGGCTACTAGGGTTTTGGCTTTCGAACTTACTTACCTCTTCCAGGGCAGTTTTCAGTACCTCAGCAGGCATACCCGCGGATTCGATTCTTTTCCGGTAATCTTTGCCATCGGTGCTGTTGCCACTATTACCCTCATTTAACTCCTCCTGAATAGACTTCAGGTGTTCCCGCAAGACGGTTTCACGCTGAGCTTTATTGGCCTTTTCACTGAATTTCTCAGCCATTTCCAGTTGTAGTTTAATGGACTCTTTCTGTTTAAGTAAATGGTCCATAAACTGCAAGCATCTTTGCTTTAAGGATCTAATTTCAATCAAGCCTTGTTTTTCAGCATTGGAAATACGCAAATATTGCCCAAGTTGTCCCATTAAAACATTCAAGTCGGTTTCATTATCGAAGGCTTTAATAAAAGGCTCGGAGCCCTTAAAGTTCATTCCAATTTCGTGCACCAGTCTTTTTATATACGCCAACATTTCTTCCTGACTTTTCATATCCAGGTCAATAATATCGGAATACATATCGTAGTTGCCCCAGATTACGCCATCGTCAAAGTTCAAATCATTAATTTCAACTCGATCAACTGCTTTGATCTTCAAGAGACTGTGTTGTTCTTTCTGATTTATATCCAATACTCTTACCAGGGTTCCAACCTTATAAAAATCAGCTTCAGTCAAGGAATTTTGATTGAAGTTTTGTTTTAAAGATAAAATAATTGCACTTTGTTCATTATCAGATAGTAAAGTTTTAAGGGATTCGCCTTTAAAGGCTAAGGTATACTCCATCCCCGGCAATAAGATAAGATCTGAACTGGGCACCACTTTTAGCTTTTGATTTAACGTATTATTAGCCATATTGTATTCCTTCCTTTCTGTAACTGGATCACCCATAATAAGTGAACGCTCGTTTATCAATTGCCCAAATAACTGGGGATAGCTAGTATCCCCGGATAATTTCAACAAGTTAGCTTTATCTTAATAATGCATCCTGGATCATTCCGATCAAGTCTTCAAGCATAGGGTCGGCAGCTTCTGCTCTATTATGGTATCGAACAGCTATGCTCTTAACTGGATTAAAAAGAATCGCGGTTATAGTTGCATTATCAACATCTTTAATAATTTGTTTGGCCTTTAGATCATCAAATAAAAATGATATTTTGGACCTTCCTTCAATTACTGTACAGCTATTTGCCAGGGCCGGACAACCGGAGAACTGCTCTACGAAATAGAACTCTTCCCCGTACTCAATAATATAGGTGTAATAAGCCCGAACCAGGGATTCAATAAACTGCTCTCCACTCATATCTGTTCTAACCCTATTATATAAATAAGTATAGACTTCTTCGTAGTATTCTCTATAAATATCGTGGAGCATAGCATCCTTGTTGTCGTAATAAACATACACAGTAGCAGGGGATACACCTGCCTCTTTTGCAATCTTGGAGATTGAGGCACCGTGAAATCCCTCAGCTAGAATTAGCTTGATCACGGCTTGTTTTATATTCTGTTGTTTTTTATCATCTTTTCTTCTCATTGCTTCACCTTAAAACAATAATAAATGATCATTCATTTATAGTCAAGCTTCTTTTTTTATTATCCTCAATAAACTAACCCCAGTAGACCCGCAACCTTTTAATAGCGACCGCAGGAAGCAGCAGCAGCAACCTTAATAGTGAGCTGAGCCAACACCAGCAACATTAGTTGCGACCTTGAGGGAGCATCAGTAGTACCCGAATGGTAAAGTCCCCGAAGGTGGTGGTATCCTAGGGATGAAGGGTGCAAAGCTTTGATAATGAAGTATGAGCTAAGAAAAGAGTAAATGACTAGTTTATTGATGTCCCTAAGATCCCAATGCCCAAACGACACAATCAGTGATGAATAACTCCTAATAAGCCAACAATGCTTCGCGCATAATTTTAGCACCTAAGATGGAAGTATTGTCACCAATGTCAAATGGCGGTGATATTTCCACCATATCAAAACCCACTACGTTCAAGCAGCTTAGTCCGTTCAGCATCTGGAGCAATTCGCGGGACGATACCCCGCCAGCCTCTGGTGTGCCGGTTCCAGGCGCAAAAGCAGGATCCAGCACATCGATATCCAGGCTTATATATACGGGTCTATCCCCTACCTTATTCTTAATTTCATCCATAACCGATAAGAATGAATCCAAATATAAGTTGCTAGATCTTAATGCATACTGCAACTCTTCTCTAGTCCCTGAACGAATACCCAGCTGGAACAAGTTTTTTTCCCCCACGAGCTGTAGAATATGCCGCATTACAGTAGCATGGGAAAGTACTTCTCCTAGATAATCCTCTCTTAAATCAGCATGGGCATCCATCTGGATTACAATCAAATCAGGATAAGTCTTTATATACGCCTTGATAATAGGTAGTGTTACCAGGTGTTCGCCACCAATAGAAAAAATCTTTTTCTTCATCGCCAGTAAGTCCAGGGCAGTTAATTCCATCCTGTTCAGGCTCTCGCTTACATTGCCAAAAGGTATACAAACATCACCAGCATCATAAAAGGATATCTCGTCTAGTGAACGATCCTGATATATGCTGTACTCTTCAACCCCTTCAGATACCTCGCGCACCCGAAAAGGCGCCATGCGGGTACCCGGTCTAAAACTGGTAGTAAAGTCCATGGGCAGACCAATTAAGACCTTATCACAGTCCTCAATATCCTCGCTGCTTCCCATGAATTTTGCCCTGCGTTCCAAGTATTGTAATGGCATGTAATGCATTAACTATTCATCCTGTTCAATAATATTTTTTACAAACTGCGGTAAACTAAAAGCCGCCCGGTGTACTTCCTGGGTATAATACTTCAATTTGTATTCATTAATATTTTTCACCTGTTCAGGATCGTACTTTTTCGAGCCTACTGTAAAACTCCATAACCCACTGGGGTAAGTAGGAATACTTGCCAAATATAGTTTTGTGAGCGGAAACACTTGCTTAATCCCCCCATAAGCCATCTTGATAACATCGGCATTATAAAAAGGGGATTCGCTCTGCACTACCAGCATTCCATCTTCCTTAAGGGCATCGTAACAACTCTGGTAGAAGTTCTGTGAAAAAAGCTCTACAGCTGGTCCTACTGGTTCTGTTGAATCTATTAGGATTATGTCAAAAGTATTAAGACGCTGTTTAACGTATTCAATCCCATCATCAACCACTACCAAGGCTTTGGGGTCTAAAAAAGAACAAGCTAAGTCAGGAAAGAAATCCCGGGCAGCACCAATAACCTTTTCGTCGATTTCCACTAGAGTTCCTTTTTCCACTAGAGGATGACGTACAACTTCTCGTAATGCTCCCCCATCTCCCCCACCTATAATCAATACTTGTTTAGGGCTAGGATGTGAGTTTAAAGCAATATTGGTAATCATTTCATGATATACATATTCGTCCTTATCGGTAGTCATAACCATTCCATCCAGTAATAACATCCTACCGAATTGCTCGGTTTCTATCACCGCTAAATGTTGAAAGGGTGTTTGTTCAACCCTTAATGTTTCTGTAGTCTTACAACTAAACCCCAAGGCCGGAGTTTGATATTCAGTTACCCAAAAATCCAATTGTTTTTCCCCCTTATTAATGTATTGCTATACTCTGCATAATTTCCAGGCAAGGACAGGCAAGGGGACGGTTCTTTTGCCCGCGTGACAAAGGAACCGCCCCCCTCTCACACTAATACCAGAGTGGTACTGCTGCAAAGGCACAACCGATATTTTCTACCACATGTTCACAAGCGGCAACTTTCACTTCCTCTAGTTCGATCCCCCGAATGCGAAAGGCTTCCTCTACCATCTTGGTTACTTGCGCTTCAGCTTCTTTCTTGCTGCAGTTTCCTGAAAACTCCATAATAACCCCAAAACTGTCACTTTTTATACCTACGCCTACTGCCGCAGATATAATAGCCCCCTTTTCCGAACTGGTTATTGAACCATAGGCTATAGGCAATAATGATCCAGGCGGGATGACCAAGTCCGGTTCAAATTGACAACCCGGGGGTAAAATACTGCTTACTCTCAATAGGTTAGTGTTTCCTACTCGCGCTTTTAATAATGCTCCATCAAAAGCAGTTAGCGATGTTTCGCCCTCTGACGCAGCAGCAGTTACAAAATATTTTTTCGGCAACGGTAACATTACAAACACCTCCAAGTTAGTTTTTTGGACAACAGGAATATTATATACAAACCTGCGGCAAAAATAAATCATATTTATCCTTACCGCAGGTTAATCGACAACTAATATGTTCAAGGGGATGTGTCAGTATATGCTAGGGATTATTAGCTTCTTCTAAGCTTTTTAAATACTCAAGAAAATTATTTACCGTTTTTCGGCGTATTTTTTGGCGGGGATATATAACATACAAAAATCTTTTCGCATCGGGCTCATCCAGTTTCAAGGCCTTCATCTTGCGGTGTTCGATTCGTTTTATAGCCCAGCGAGATACGATAGATATGCCCATCCCAGATTCCACCATAGCCAGTACCGCCTCGGTGCTTCCAGCTTCCATATAAATATTTAATTCATCTCTCTTAATCTCATGTGCCACCAACAATTCTTCTACCGCTCTTCTGGTTCCAGAACCCTTTTCGCGGAATATCCATCTTTCATTTAGCAAACTGCTTAATTTAAGCTCCTGGTTTCGAGCCAGCTTATGATTATCAGGAACAATAACTACTAACTCATCCTCCAACCATTTATAGCCCTCTACTTTGCGGTTATTGATCCAGCCACCGACTATACCTAGATCTAGCTCCCTTTCCGCCACTTTATTAAATATTTTCTCTGTATCCGCTATATCCATACTAATGCTGATACTGGAATATTTGTCTTTATATATTTTTATTAAATACGGCAGAATATACTGACCCGGTATTGTACTAGCTCCCAGGTACAGGCTTCCCTTACGGCTCTCTGCCACTTCTTCCATTGCTCTCTCAGTCTTTTCCACTGCCTTGATAACATCACGGGCACACTGATATAAAGCTTCTCCTGCTTCAGTAGGTTTTAGCTTACGGCCTGATCTTTCCAGCAACAGCACCCCAAAAATATCTTCCAGAGACTGAATCTGTTTGGTAACTGCTGGTTGAGAAATCCCAAATTCATCAGCAGTCCTGGACAAGTTCTGCGTTTCAACTACCCTTATATATGTTTTAAAAAGATTAAGATTCATCGTAAAAATCCTTCCAAAATGGTATTCACTGCTTCTTCCTCAGTTAAACCCAGTGACATCAATTTTACAAGTTGCTCTCCGGCTATTTTACCAATAGCTGCTTCATGAGTTAATACTGCATCGGCATTTTCAGCTTGAAGTTCGGGAATGGACCGAATACGAGCGTTATCCATCAGGATTGCATCACACTCAACATGTCCCAAACAGGGTGCCTTGCCAATCAATGCTGCCCTGAACAACTGAAAAGAATTGCCCTGAGCTACCGCCCTGGATAAGACCTGGGCAGTCCCGCCGGTTCCCTCCATAAGAATTTGAATATCAGATTCGGCTTTCTGCTCTCCCTGGGTAAGCAGGCGTTCAATGATTTTAAGATTTCCCTTTTCATGAATATGTGCAACCGTAGAGCGCACAGTGTCATCTACGCCCTTAATCTGTACCATCTCTAACTCTGCACTAGCTCCTGCTTCTACCGTAATAACTGTAGACGGGTTTAATACCCGTTTGCCTTGATCACTGCCCTCACCGTAGTGCTTTTCAAGATATTTCAGCTTTGCTCCAGCTTTAACTATAATTTCATGAATGCCATCATGCCTGGAGATAGCGTGACTATCATTATGTATTCCGCAACCGGCAATTATTGTTACATCTGCACCTTCCCCCACGATAAAGGTGTTATATACCTTGTCTTGTAAACCCGCTTGGGTCAATACCACTGGTACGTGTACCGTTTCATCCTTGGTACCTGGCTTTATTGCTACGATTAATCCAGTACCATCGGCATTGGGGCCTACCGAAATATTGGGAGAAGATTGTCTGATTACTGCTGCTCCATTAAGCCGTATATTAAGGGCACCACTGGGTATGCCTTTTATATCCGCTATGGTATTAAGCAATTCCATGTCCAGTTTACTTAATTTCATAAATCACATCCCCCTGACACTGATCACGCACTTTGCATTCTATATCGTCTTTAATTAAATGCCATATTTCCTTGGGGGTTCCCTGGGCGGTAATTACCCCTCCATCAACGACCAAAATCTCGTCACACATAGGAATTATTTTTTCGTTATGAGTGATGATAACAGCTGTTTTATGGGGATTGTTTTTATACCTGGACACTATTAGTCCCAGCAGTTTCTGTATAGTCCACAAATCAACCCCGGCTTCCGGTTCATCAAAAATGCTGATTAAAGGAGCCCGCAGTAGTAATTGAGCCATCTCAATGCGCTTAATTTCTCCACCGCTCAAACCCGCTCCCAGATCTCGATCCAGGTAATCCTCAGGACATAGGCCCACATCCCGCAGATATTTCCGAAGATATATTAGATCTGCTTCTGGAGAAGCTATATTAAGAATATCCTTTATGGTTAAACCCTTGAAACGTGGGGGTTGTTGAAACGCATATCCAATTCCCTTCCGGGCTCTTTCTGTTACAGAAAGATCACTGATGTCTTCATCCTCCAGATAAATATGTCCCTTGCTATGCCTATAGATACCCATAATAACCTTGGCGATAGAAGTTTTCCCTCCACCGTTAGGACCGGTTACCGCATATACTTTACCCTTCTGAAACTCAATGTTTAAGCCTTTAAGAATTTCTATATTTTCTCCATTATCATTACTGACCTGCATGCAAATATCTTCCAGCTTAAGCAAAGGTATCACCTCCATTTCGCTTAACAGGTACATTTTAGCATAACCAAGGATTATAAGTCTAATTTTGTATGGAAAAAGAAATAGGGTATGATAGAAGGCGGTTTTTTGACACACCCGAACATAAAAAAGGTGTGTCAGAGAACCGTCCCCTGCCACACCTTTTTACAATATTCTATTCGTTAAACATACCAATTTGCCTTAAACGCAGGTAGCGTTGCTCCAGCAATTCTTGTATATTCTGAGAACATATATCGTCCAGATGTTTTTTTATACTGCGTTTTAATGACTTGATAAAAATGGGTGAATCTTGAAGAGGCTCCAAGGCGGGTTCTTCTATAACCTCATCTACAATTTCTATTTCCTTAAGAGCGCTGGCATTCATTTTTAATGCAGATGCCATTTCGTCGGCTCTTTTAATATCTCTAAATAAAATAGAGGCACAAGTCTCCGGCGAAGCCACCGAATATACAGCGTTGGAAAGCATCAAAATCCGATCCGCAACAGTCAGGGCTAAAGCACCTCCGCTGCCTCCCTCGCCAGTAATAACTGATATGACCGGCACCTTTAACTTGCTCAGGCAAAGCAATAATTGAGATATAGCCCAAGCCTGCCCGCGTTCTTCAGCTTGGGTTCCAGGATAAGCCCCAGGTGTGTTAATAAAAGTTAAGACCGGGCGGTTAAACTTCTCAGCCTCCAGCAAGAGGCGATGTGCCTTACGATACCCTTCTGGGTGAGGCATACCGAAATTGTGAATAATATTGTCGGGGGTGTCTTTACCTTTTTGATGTCCTAGCACAGTAACTGCCCGCCCACAGAATACTCCAACTCCACCAACGATGGCAGGGTCATCTCCATATAGCCGATCTCCGTGCAATTCAATAAATTCAGTGCAAAGCAATTTAATGTAATCCCTGGTCATAGGCCTTTCCAGATCTCGTGCCAAAAGAACCTGCTCCCAGGGAGTTAAATGCTTATATCTTTCCTCTTTTAGTTGATTGATACGCTTTTCTACGCTGGCAATTTCGGTACTGAAATCACAATCAAGTTTAACTGACAGGTCTTTAAGTTCGTCTAGTTTCGATTCTAACAGCTTGTATGTCGACTCGAATTCGAATTCTCTTTTAGGCATGATTTCCTCCTTGATGAACGTTCAATAGGCGTATCAGCAAAGAACGCATCTCCAACCGGGGTTGAACAATGTCAATCATTCCGTGTTTCATAAGATATTCAGCGCGCTGAAAGCCTGGAGGCAGCTTTTCTCCCAAGGTTTGCTGAATAACCCGGGGACCGGTAAAGCCAATCAACGCACCGGGCTCTGCAATGATAATGTCGGCCAGAGATGCAAAGCTAGCTGTAACCCCTCCAGTGGTGGGATGAGTAAGTATTGATATATATAATAGTCCCGCATCATTTAGACGCCCAACAGCAGCGCTGGTTTTTGCCATCTGCATTAAAGACAGCATCCCCTCCTGCATACGCGCACCACCTGAGCAGCAAAAGATAATAAATGGAAGTGAATGCAGGATAGCCTTTTCCATGGCGCGGCAAATCTTTTCTCCTACTACTGAACCCATGCTCCCCATCATAAAGCGAGCATCCATCGCTGCTAATACTACCTGAAATCCCCCAATGCTAGCCTTTCCAGTGATAATGGCTTCGGATAAAACCGTTTCCTCTTTCGCTTTGGACAGCTTTTCTTCATATTCGGGAAATTCCAGAGGATTCAGTGTGGAAAGATTGGTATCCCATTCCTCGAAGCTATTCTCGTCACTAATGGAATAAATTCGTTCCCAGGCACTGGTTGTAAAATAGTAGCTGCAACGGGGGCAAAAGTCGTTATTCTGTATTTTCTGAGCTTCTGATAACCACGCTGAGCAGGACGGACAAGAAAAATTACCCTCTCTACTATCAAATGAAGGATGGTTTTTCTTGGCACTCGAAAGATCAATATAAGCTTTTTTCTTATAGGTAGGGTTAAACATGCTAATCATCCTTTCGAGATGATTTCTCCATCCCAAACATGAGTTCACCCCGACATACTAAATCGTTTTGAATATGAATTTCTCCTTTAAACCATCCGAAATTGCTTTTTATTTTTATTACCTCACATTTAATTATTAGGCTATCACCGGGAACGGCCTGGCGCTTAAAGCGCATCTTTTCAACTCCGGCTAAAAAACCCAGTTGACCCCGATATTTATCCTGGCTAAAAAGGGCACAGGCTCCTACCTGTGCCATAGCTTCAATCATTAGAACCCCGGGCATAATAGGCCGACTTGGAAAATGACCGGCGAAATGAGGTTCATTGATGGTGACATTCTTAATACCTACCGCTCTTACACCAGGTTCAATTTCGATAATCCTATCTACTAGAAGAAAAGGATAACGATGAGGTAGGATTTGCATTATTTCATTTATATCCATAACTTAACCTCTATTGTCTAAATTTTCTTATTATGAGAACAGCATTATGCCCCCCAAAACCCAGAGATTCCGAGGCAGCTATTTCTATATGCCGTACTCTTGCCTCTCCCCTGACGTAATCAAGATCACACTCTGGGTCAGGGTTATCCAGATTCAGAGTGGGGGTGATCAGGTCATGGTTACAGCTTAAAACGCTGGCAATAAGTTCAACTGCACCAGCCGCTCCCAGCATGTGCCCAGTAGCTGCTTTGGTAGAATTGATCGCCATTTTATTTCTATCTGAACCCAAAACTTGTTTAAGGGCTTTGGTTTCTACCATGTCATTAAAATGAGTGCCAGTACCATGGGCATTCATATAGTCTATTTCTCCAGCTTTAATCCCAGCTTCAGTCAAGGCAGCGGTTAAAGCACGAGCAGCTCCGTTTCCTTCAGGATCGGGCTGGACCATGTGGTAGGCATCCGAACTGCTGCCGTAGCCTATTAATTCGGCATAAATATTGGCACCCCGTTTCAAAGCATGCTCAAGTTCTTCCAGGATAACAATCCCGGCCCCTTCACCCATAACAAAGCCATCCCGATCAATATCGAAAGGACGACAGGCTTTTTCGGGTTGATCATTGCGGGTAGATAAGGCTTTCATTGCGCAAAAACCGGCTATGCTCAGTGGGGTAATGGGCGCTTCGGTACCTCCGCTTATCATGATATCAGCGGCTCCATTCTGAATTATACGGAAAGCATCTCCGATAGAATTGGTACCCGTCGCACAGGCCGTAACCGAGCAGCTGCTGGGCCCACGGGCTCCAAACATTATGGAAACTTGACCGGCTGCCATATTGGGAATAAGCATGGGAATAAAAAATGGGCTTATTCCGCCTACTCCTCGCTTTTGCAATACCTGGCATTGTTTTTCAAAAGTATCCAGCCCACCATTACCTGACCCAATCAAAACTCCAGCTCGATCCGGATCGTATTTTTTTAATTCCAGATTGGCATCCTCTAAGGCCAGTCGGGAAGCCGCACAGGCATACTGAATAAAGAGATCCATGCGTCTAGCCTCGGTACGGGGCATATAGTCCTGCGCATTAAAATCCTTTACCTGAGCGGCAATTTTAGTTGGATAATCGCTGGGATCAAAGCGGTCAATGATACCCACCCCGCTCTGTCCTTCCACCAGCTTCGTCCAAAAATCCTTCGCATTATGGGCAATGGGACAAATAGTTCCCATGCCGCTGATTACAACTCTCCGTGGCGTCAAATTATCACCTCATCTTATGCATTTTCAGCCAGGTGTTTTTCGATGTAATCGACTACATCTTTGACCGTCTTAAGTTTTTCGGCTATTTCTTCGGGTATTTCGAATTCGTATTCTTCTTCTATTAGCATGATCATTTCCACCACGTCCAGGGAATCTGCTTCCAGATCCTCTTCAAAGCGGGATTCAAGCTGGATGTCATCCCCTGAAATATCCTTTACTTCCACGATAATTTTTTTTACGGTTTCAAATACTGACATAATAAACCCTCCTCAATAAAATTAATTAGAAACTAAAAAGACATACCACCATCGACTCGGATAACCTGACCATTTATGTAGGATGCTGCCGGTGAAGCCAGGAAAGCTACCAGAAAGGCAACATCCTCAGGCTTACCCAGTCTACCTACAGGGATTTGTTCTACCATTTTGGCACTGACCTCGGGACTAAGCTTATTGGTCATATCGCTTTCAATATAACCAGGAGCTACCGCATTAGCAGTGATACCGCGAGGCCCGTATTCCTTAGCTATTGAATAGGTAAATCCCAGCAAACCTGCTTTAGAAGCCGCATAGTGAGCTTGACCAGCATTGCCGCCCATTCCTACTACCGAAGATATATTTATGATTCTTCCATATCTCCTTTTTATCATATACTTGAGAGCCGCCTTTGAACAATAGAAAGCTGACGACAAATTAGTATCTATTACATCATGCCACTGGGTATTGCTCATTCGTAACAACAGTTGATCTTTATTGATCCCTGCATTGTTCACCAGTATATCGATGCCCCCCAGGCTGGCTACGGTTTTTTCCACCAATTCAGTTGCGCCTTCGGGGGTAGATACATCAGCGCCGATTATCACCCCTGACCCTCCTGCGGCTTCAATTATACCTAAAACTTCCTGGGCCTGTTCTAAATTTTGAGCTTCCTCGCCCTTATTATAGTAATTGACTGCAACCTTAAATCCATTTTGGGCCAAGTGTATAGCTATGGTCCTACCAATGCCACGTGAACTTCCGGTTACCAATGCAGTCGGCTGGTTCATATCTCCTTCACCTTCTCCATAAGTTTTTGC
Organism: uncultured Syntrophomonas sp.; assembly: GCA_964457945.1. GTDB lineage: Bacteria > Bacillota > Syntrophomonadia > Syntrophomonadales > Syntrophomonadaceae > PHAA01. Next base: position 28,144 of record CAYWFX010000006.1, on the reverse strand, counting down.
AGTGATTTATTATCATCTATCTGTCCTAATATCTTAGTTTTATCAATTTTTTTAATTAATCCCGAAAGACTGGAACCTGGTCCTATCTCTATAAAGTAATCAACCTTGCTCATCATGTAGCGAACGCTTTGTTCCCAACGCACCGGCGAATATAGTTGCTCCGCCAGCAAACTGGGAATTTCCAGGGCTGAATTCACCTCAGCATTTACATTGGAAACAACCCCGACAACTGGTTCATGAAACTTTACCCTGGCAATCTCTTGGGCAAAACTACGGGCACAATCCTGCAATAAGGGACTATGGGAAGGGACACTGATGGCCAGCAATTTGGTTTTGGCCCCCTCTTGTTTGAGCAGTCCGGACGCTTCCTCTACTGCACTCTTTTCACCTGATATAACCAACTGCCCTGGGCAGTTGTAGTTGGCTATACTTACAATTCCCTCCACCTGACTGCAAATATGCTCCACTACTGCATTATCTACACCTATAACTGCTGCCATAGCACCAGTTCCCAGCGGAACCGCTTCCTGCATCAAAGCGGCTCTGGCCATTACTAGTGGCAAAGCTTCTTCTAGGCTAATTGCGCCTGCCGCTGTTAAAGCAGTGTATTCTCCTAAACTCAAACCAGCCATAAGCTGGGCTGATAGTCCATGTTTTTTAGCTACCGCAAGACATGCCAAGCTCGTTACTAGTATAGCCGGTTGTGAATAAACAGTTTGATCCAACAATTCCTGGGGACCTTCAAAACATATAGAACTTAATTTATATCCACTTATATGATCGGCGCTGGCAAAAACTTGGGCCGCTTCCTCAAAGGAATCAGCAAGCTCTCTACCCATGCCAATATATTGAGAACCCTGTCCTGGGAACACAAAGGCTAGTTTTATCATGATAAGCCTCCTAATTTCCGCAGAATAATAAGCGTTTCCGCCATGATTTCTTCAACAATCTCCGCGGAGCTTTGGACCTTTTTAACTAAGCCGGATACCTGACCAGCTAAAATACTGCCGTTATCCATATCACCTTCTACCGCTGCCAAAGGGTAACGCCCGGAGCCTAGCTTAATAAGCACTTCTTGATCGGCTCCTGCTTTTTCAACTTTAAGATACTCACGAGTAAAGCTATTCTGTATAGCTCTTACTGGATGACCAGTGGATGTGCCACATACTACTGTGGATCGATCCCTAACTTTAATTACTTTTTCCTGATAAGCAGGATGAACATTGGCCTCCCGAGCACAAATAAATCTAGTGCCCAGTTGAGCACCCTGTGCACCCAGAGCTATAGCAGCAACTACACCTCGCCCATCTGCAATTCCTCCGGCAGCAATAATGGGAACTTTCACTTCATCGGCAACCATAGGAACCAAGCACATCGTAGTCATCTCACCCACATGTCCACCGGATTCTGCACCTTCAACCACCAGGGCATCTGCTCCCAAACGCTCCAAACGGCGTGCCAGGGCTACGGAGGCAACTACAGGCATAACCTTTATCCCAGCTTCCTTAAGCATCCCTATAAATGGGCCTGGATTTCCACCACCCGTAGCAACTAAAGAAATTTTTTCTTTAATAATCAATTCCAAATTTTCTTTCAGGTAAGACGAGGTAAGTACCAGATTGACGGCAAAAGGACGTGACGTTATTTCGCGAGCGGTGCGAATTTCCTCTTGCAGCCATGCTGTGGGAGCATTGCCGCTCCCTATGGTTCCCATTCCACCTGCCTCGGAAACCGCTGCAGCCAGCTTTCCTCCTGCGATCCAGGCCATGCCTCCCTGGATAATAGGATATTGAATATCCAACAAATCACAAATGCTAGTATGGATAAGCATTTAATCTCTCCCCCAGCGTAAGATAGCTCCGCCGTAAGTTAGTCCGGTTCCAAATGCTACCATAAGAATATTGGCTCCGCTTCTGAGCGGGTGTTTTTCATTGTACTGAGCTAAAGCCACCGGGATGGAGCCGGCCGAGATATTACCGCAATAATCCAGATTGATAGCCACTTTTTCCGGAGGCAGCTTCATGCGCCGCATCGCGCTTTGAATTATCCGCAAATTGGCCTGATGAGGCACAAAAAGATCGATATCGTTGTAAGTCAAGCCAGCTTTATCAAGCAATTCCGTAGTGGTCTGAGAAACAATTTTGGTGGCAAATTTGAATATCTCATTGCCGTTCATCCTGAGATAATGCAAGCGCTTTTCCACGGTCTCATGGGTTGCTGGCATTGCCGAACCCCCGGCCGGCATGTAGAGAAGCCCTGCCCCAGTCCCATCAGCACCAATCTTCGTGCTGAGTATGCCGCATTCACCTTCCGACTTGCCCAGCACCATTGCGCCGCCGCCATCACCAAAGAGGATGCAGGTATTGCGGTCAGTATAGTCGATAACCGAGGATACTATATCGCAACCGATAATCAGTATATGGTTGTACTCAGGGGAAAGTAAATATTTTTCGGCAACCGATAGGGCATACATAAAACCAGTACAACCGGCTGCCAGGTCAAAAGCTGCTGCATTTTTTGCTCCCAACAGAGCTTGCACGATACAAGCCGTAGAAGGGAATGGCATATCCGGTGAGGCGGTAGCCACAATGATAAGATCCAGTTGCAGCGGATCTATCTTGGCATCCTGTAGGGCTCTGCGAGCCGCTTCTACTGAGATGTCAGAGTTTTTCCCCCCTGGCTCCACTATTCTTCGTTCTTTTATCCCAGTTCTTTCAATAATCCATTCGTCCTTAGTGTCAACCATCTTCTCCAACTCTAGGTTGCTAAGGACTTTATCTGGTAGACAATAGCCAATTCCAAGCACTTTAGTTTTCATTTGCATATTAAGACCTTTCTAAGCGTATTTGCTTTAGGAATAACAGTAGAATTATAATAGTTTAAAATAATTAACCTTAAAGTACAATACTTGGGATAAGTTTAAACAGTGACAGGTCATCTTGTCAACAAAGTATCAGAATATTCTGATATCCTCGGTGTTTTTATGGTATAATTCATCCGTTCTGGTAGTTATAATAATATTATTATTGTATCATTAACATGAACGGCTAATCTGAATTAATACAAGCTGTACTAGCACTGCCCCCTCCGGCTAATGATAGCATATACATTGACAAGGTCGGTTATGCGAATTTAATATTAAACCACTACTGCTATGAACATATTTAAGAATGATAAAGGAGAATGGTATGAGCATCAGGCTTTTAAAAGAATTGCAAATTGGCGATTTAATTGCCAAGATTCCCATTGTTCAGGGAGGAATGGGAGTAGGGGTGTCTATGGCCGGACTGGCCTCAGCGGTAGCCAACGAGGGTGGCATTGGGGTGATTGCTGCCGCAGGTATCGGTATGCTGGAACCGGATGGTTACACAAATTTCCCAGAAGCCTGCAAACGACGTTTACGGGATGAGATTCGCAATGCTCGTCAGGCCAGCTCGGGAATTTTAGGGGTTAATATTATGGTGGCCTTATCCAATTTCGCTGATATGGTCACAACATCTATTGAGGAAGGAATTGACATCATTTTTTCCGGGGCTGGACTTCCCCTTACCCTCCCCAAGTTTTTAGACGGGAGCCACAAAACTAAGTTAGTTCCCATCGTATCTTCTGGTAGAGCGGCCGCTCTCATCTCCAAACGATGGTTGAATAACTATAATTATCTGCCTGATGCCATCGTAGTAGAGGGACCAATGGCAGGAGGACATCTCGGGTTTAAGGCTGAGGAAATTAGCAATCCCAGTTATTCCTTAGAAAAGTTGGTTCCCGAAGTAATTAAGGAAATGAAACCATTTGTGGACAAAAAAAAGCAAGCTATCCCGGTGATTGCCGGTGGAGGTATATATGATGGCAAAGACATTTATAGGTTTTTAGAGTTAGGAGCAGACGGGGTACAGATGGCTACCCGTTTCGTTACCACCCATGAATGCGATGCATCGATTAAATTCAAACAAGCCTATCTCGATTCCAATCGGGAGGATACTTTGATTATTAAGAGCCCGGTAGGAATGCCGGGAAGAGCGCTACGCAACGAATTTATTGATGATGTCCAAGCCGGTAAGAAAACACCTTTCAAATGCCCTTACCATTGCATTTCAACCTGCGACTATCAGAACAGCCCCTATTGTATTGCTATAGCTTTAATGAACGCCCAGAAGGGGAACATGAAGCACGGGTTAGCCTTTGCCGGTGAGAATGTGCATCGCTGTGAAGAAATTACTTCCGTTAAGGAATTGATGGATACCCTCGTTAAAGAATACCAAGATGCCGCCCAAAACGCGTAAAGTATAGTACAAAGAAACTACCCTCCTTCTCATAACGAGCAGGAGGGTAGTCTTTCCCTTAGCATAATGTTAAATCATCTATTCCCTGTAATTCTCCCAGCTGATTTTTTAAGAAATCAACTTGATCTTCGTCCGTATTGTTTATCAGCAATACATATTTGCCTTGCTCAAGCCACTCTTCCATCAGTCTTTGTCCTTCGTCACCTATGCCCATATCGTTACATACCAAATCCAACCCGCCCTCAGGTGCTTGCGCCGAATCAGCCAGGAAGCCGTAAGCCGGCCCAATGGAAGCAATTAAGCCCAGAGAAGGCAGTTCAACCACTCCTGCATCAAAAGGTGCCCTATCTACATTTTGGCCGTTTGTATCGGAGATAATGTTATCCAGCCAATTTACCTTTTCCTCGTCACCCGTAAATATAATAGAAGCGTGTTCCTCAAATCCTCTGTTTCTCAAATCAGTTAGAACGGATTTGGCCATTCTAAGGTGATCAGCGGTGCCTATCATGTTTATTGCCAATTTATTCACTCCTCATTAAATTTAAAAATAAGAAATTGCCTTCCCTTATAGGTTTATAGTTCGGCAATATTATATATTCTATTCATACTGCTTCCACCTTAACCTTGTTAGCAATAGATCTTCCCAGAGCAACATTCGCATTACCAACTTTAATTACCAGAGGCCCTTGAAAAGGATGCCGGGTAATTAGTTGTATTTCAGCTCCTGCCATAATACCAATCTCGAACAGTCTTTTTTCCGCCCCTCTACCTTCTATATTTAAGACCTTTACCTTTTGTCCAATTTCTAAATTATTTATATTCAAAATTCAGCCCTCCTTAGCAATATAATAGTAAATCTAGACGCTGACTTTTATAATTCCTATCTCATAGAGATAATGAGCTTAATATGGTAATACCAGATTTAATAAAATCCCAACCGTGAACGAAGTTGTCAAACCCATAGCCATTATTTTAACAATACTTTTTAAGCCCAACTCCCGAATCGTCATTACTATTGCCGGCAAACAAGGTAATGATAAAGCTATCATAGCAATAGCAATGGTAGCTTCTCGGGATGTCAACGGTAGATTTATCAGGACTAAGGGAGCCAGGTAACGCTGAAAAATGGTTATAAAAACCGCTGCCAAAGCTTCAGCTGGTATTCCAAAAACAGCCCTGCTAAAACCCTCCATGCCCTGAAAATACTCCAATGCTCCAGAGTCCATCAAGCCTCTTATTCCTATGTTCATCACCAGCAGGAGTGGCAATACCTCCGTAAAAAAGCCTGTAAATCGCATCTTGGTTTTATTAATGACATTACTAAATAATGGAATTCTCAAAGGAGGGAGTTCATATATAAATTCCTCCCTTGGCATGAGCCGACTAAGTATAGAAGATAGAATGGCAAACACCACTAACATCATCCCGATAATAATTGGCAAAGAGGCGTTAAAAGCAGCAATAACTGCCGTTAAAACCCCCAGGGTTGCAGAACAGGGAATAACTATACTCAATAGGGTTACAACTATAAAGCGCTGTGCCTGATTGGGCATAATGCGACTGGCCACAATCGCAGGTGTTCTACATCCGAATCCTAAAGCCAACGGTATAATTCCCTGACCAGAAACACCAAATATACTTCCTACCCTTTCTAAGGCTACTGAATAACGAGGTAATAATCCCGTGTCTTCCAGTATCGCCATAAATAGACCCACTACCAGCATAGCTGGCATAATAATAGTAAAAGGTATAATCAAACCCTCCGGAATAGCTTTGGCAAATATTGAGCTAAACCAGCCATAAGGCAGGGTGTTCTCTATAAACCTTTCCAAAATACCACCTAATGGTGTTAGAAGCATATTTATCGGACCTTCACTCAGCTGAATAAATTTCAGCAAAGTATAAAATCCCAGATAGACAATCGTGAGCAGCAAAAAAGAGCCCATAATTGGCTTATCAAACACACCCTGTATTTTGTCCAGCCTCAATTTTTGCCGAGCATTTAGTCTTTGGCTTACTATCTTAGACGTATTACGGGCCTCTTCTGCCCTCTGTAGATCAGCCTCACTCATGCAATCACCAGTGTGCTGAGAGCAGTGCAAGCAATTCCCCGAGCACATATATTCACTATTAAGACTTATGGAATATGTTTTGCGATTTTTGTCATCGTGCGCAGTTTTACCAATATTTCTATGCCCGATATTTTCTTCCATAATTTTAATAAACTCAAAAAAGCCTTCCCCGCTGGTAGCTGAAAAAGGAATTACCGGATAACCTAGCCTTTGAGATAGAAGTTTAACATCAATACTCATACCCATACTGCGTACTATATCTATCTGATTAAGTAAGACTAACAACGGTTTACCAAGAGTCAACAGCTCATGAGTTAGAACCAGGTTCCTTTCAAGATTACTGGCATCTACAATGTTTAAGATAATATCAGCATTTTCTTCTTCCAGCAATTCTCGTACCACCCGAGCCTCATCAGCAGCAGAAAATATCGAATATACACCCGGCGTATCATATATATAAACCTCTCGATCCGCAATAATCATCTTAGTTTTACAGGTTTCAACTGAGGTTCCAGCATAGTTGGATACAAATATTTGGCTGCCGGTTAATCTATTTAAAACTGCACTTTTACCTACATTAGGATTACCTATAGCAATAATTCTCACGCTTCTCACCCCAATCGATATTAATAATCATTATCATTTTATTATCAAGAAATCATTATTTTTTAGTGCACTCAGGACAATAAGCGTAAATCTTCAATTGGTGGTTAACAATTTCATATCCATCTTTTTCCAAATGTTTTTCCAGGCTATCCAGCAGGCCTTCCTCTACTTCAAATATCTTGCTGCATGCTATACATAATATATGATGATGCTGGTGTTCTGCCTGATCCGAAAGCTCGTAGCGATATTTACCCTCATCAAAAATAGTTTTGTAAAGAACTTCAATAGTTGCCAACCGCTCCAGCGTACGGTAGACAGTAGCAATCCCTATCTGGGGTACTTTCTTCCTGGCTTCATACAGCACCTCTTCTGCAGTAAGGTGTTCTCCCCTTTTATCCTGCATTACTTCCAGTACCGCTTTTCTTTGCTGGGTTAATTTATAATCCGCCTTTTCCAATCTCTCTTTTATACCTTGCTCAAACATTATTAATCACCCCAATAATGATAATCATTATCATAATAATATTATTATATATATTATCAGCCGATTTAACAATCACAAAATCTTGTCCTATATTTTTTTAACCTCTACTGTCTGCTTAGAGCTTGTCACTGTTCCTTACCATAGTAAGGAATTCATCAAACAGATACGCGGAATCCTGCGGGCCGGGTGTGGCTTCAGGATGGAACTGCACCGACATTAAAGGCAGTCTTTTATGAACCAAACCTTCCACCGTATTATCATTTAGGTTGAGAAAACTTATGTCCACATCATCGGCGGGGAGAGAATCTGCATCTACTGCATAACCATGATTCTGCGAACTGATGAGACACTTGCCGGTTCGCAAATCCTTAACGGTGTGGTTACCGCCCCGGTGCCCGAAATTAAGTTTATAGGTGGTTGCCCCAAGAGCCAGAGCCAACAACTGATGACCCAGGCATATTCCAAACATGGGCAATAACGGCAATAGCAATTTTATTTCTCGCACTGCATAGTCACAGGATTCCGGATTGCCAGGGCCATTGGATAAGACGATGCCATCGGGATTTTGAGCTAAGATTTCTTCTGCCGTGCTTTCCGCTGGCATGGCAATTACCATACAATCCTTCGCTACTAGTGATTTTATAATATTCCTCTTGGTTCCGAAATCCAACAGGACTATATTGATCGATCCAGAACCATATACTTCGTTTTTTTTACGGCTTACCTGTTTGACCAGATCTGTATCCAACAATCCCTTGCCTTTGCGGGCCACTTCCATCAACTTTTCCTTATGGTCCAGACTGGGGGTAATAATGGCTCCCATAGTACCATTCATTCTCAATATGCGAGTGATAGCTCTAGTATCAACTCCAGTTAGGCAGGTTATTTCATACTTCTCTACAAATTCATTGAAACTCCACTGGCTTTCATAGTGACCAGTTAGTTCTGATATCTCTTTTACAACCAAGCCCCGCAGAGCAGGTTTATCGGATTCAAACCCGTAATCACCACAACCATAGTTGCCAATAGTTGGATAGGTAAGGGTCAGTATTTGTCCAGCATAAGAAGGATCGGTAATAATCTCCTGATAACCATTCATACTGGTATTAAACACGGCTTCACCCGCAATTGGCACATTCTTGCCAAATATTTGTCCCTCGAATATAGCCCCATTTTCTAAAACCAGATAACCTTTCGGCATTTCCTATACTCCTCCTAACTATATGCTGACCTACATCGTTCGCACCCAGACTATTATATCTTGATAGCTATATCTTCCTGCCCATTGTCCATAAAACAGTATAGCTGTTTCATACTTATATACCAACTTTTTTCCCATTATTTAATAACGCTGTCACCCATTAGGTATTTATCGACTTCCCTAGCAGCCAGCTTTCCTTCCTGGATCGCCCAGACAATTAGACTTTGACCTCTTCTCATGTCTCCTGCGATGAATACCTTCTCCACATTAGTCTCGAAAACTTCGTATTCCGCTTTCACATTACTCTTTAAATCCCTCTCCAGCTTAAGCTCATCAGGAATAGTATCTTCAGGGCCTAAAAATCCCATTGCAAGCAGAACAAGGTCAGCTTTCCATACTTTTTCACTGCCAGCAACTTCCTGCGTCACAACTCTTCCAGAGGCATCCTTCTCCCAGGTGATTCCTACTGTATGAACCTCCTTAACCTCACCGTTTTCATTTCCTACAATCTTTTTAGTGAATATCAGGTAATTTCTTGGATCCATTCCATACAGGCTTATGGCCTCTTCCTGACCGTAGTCCACTTTAAGCTTGTTCGGCCATTCTGGCCAAGGATTAGACCCTTCTATTCTCTTTTTAGGCGGTTCTGGCAATATTTCTAACTGGCAGACGCTCTGACAGCCATGTCTAATGGATGTTGCTACGCAGTCAGTTCCGGTATCACCTCCGCCGATGACTATTACATTCTTGCCTTTGGCATTAATGTAGTTGCCATCCTCAAGATTCGAATCAAGAAGGCTTTTGGTATTGGCCTTCAGGAAGTCCATCGCAAAGTGAACACCCTTCAGGTCTTTTCCTTCAATGTCAAGTACCCGTGCCTTGGTTGCACCTGCACAGAGCACAACTGCATCATAATTTTGTACCAGCTCCTGCGCTTTGATGTCTTGGCCAACCTCGGTATTGAACACGAATTTTATTCCTGAGACCTTCATTAGATCAATGCGCCTTTCAAGGAATCTTTTTTCGAGCTTCATGTTGGGAATCCCGTACATCATCAGTCCACCCGCTCGGTCATCTCTCTCGAATATGGTTACATCATGCCCAACTGCATTCAGATAGTAGGCAACTGACATACCTGCAGGACCTGAACCTACAATCGCGACTTTCTTTCCTGTTGCTTGGGCCTTTTTTGTCGTTACCCAGCCTTCGGCAAATGCTTTCTCAATTATTTCGTATTCAATACTGTTAATTGTCACCGACTCCATAATATATCCTTCTGTGCATGCGCCTTCGCAGGGCGCCGGACATACTCTGGCCGTAAATTCCGGGAAAGGATTGGTCCTTATCAACCTTTTGTAAGCCTCTTGCCACTGTCCCTGATAAACCAGCTCATTCCACTCGGGAATAAGATTGTGCACTGGGCATCCTGATGTCATGCCGTTCAACAGCACACCACTATGACAGAAGGGAACTCCACAGTTCATGCATCGCTCTCCCTGAGTTTTTATACATTCAGGATCTTGAGGAAGCCTTATTTCATTCCAGTCTTTTATTCTTTCATCAGGAGGCCGTTTCTTCGGATCAATTCTGTTATATTCCAAAAATCCAGTAGCATTTCCCATTGTCAGTCCCACCTTAATTCATCAAATCCCTGATTCATCTTGGTTTTTTCTTCAAATGCAGCCATAAGTGCTTCTTCACCATTTAAGCCTGCCTTATGAGCTTTATCAATATTTTCAAGCATACGTTTATAATCTGAAGGTATTACCTTAGTGAATTTCAAAGAATATTTCTCCCAATTATCAAGGACTCTTCTGCCCTGAGGACTACCGGTGTAATAGACGTGTTTCCTAATCATTTCCTTGACTTCATTTATTTCCTCTGCGGAGCTAATTTTTTCCAGTGTCACCATAGATTTATTGCAATATATTTTGTTAAAATTCAGAATATAGGCAATACCGCCAGACATTCCAGCCGCAAAGTTTCTTCCTGTTTTACCAAGGATAACCACCTTGCCCCCTGTCATATATTCGCAGCCATGGTCACCTACACCTTCTACAACCGCTCTTACACCGCTGTTTCTTACGCAGAATCTCTCCCCGGCGATACCGTTGATGTAAGCTTCTCCAGAAGTAGCCCCATAGAAAGCGACATTACCTATAAGGATATTCTTCTCAGGCTCAAAATCAGAAGCTTTGGGAGGATATACAATAATTTTACCACCAGAGAGACCTTTGCCTATATAGTCATTGGAATCCCCTTCCAGTTCAAGCGACATTCCTCGCGGAGCAAATGCGCCAAAACTCTGTCCTGCCGAACCTACAAAAGTAAGTTTTATTGTATCCTCAGGAAGTCCATTTTCGCCATATCGCTTGGAGATTTCGCTGCCGATTATTGTTCCTACAACCCTATCTACATTATTTATCTTCAGTTTTGCCCTGATCGATTTCTTGTGGTCAAGTGCCGGTTTGCACATTCTAAGAAGCTTTCTCATATCTAATGATTTTTCCAGCATATGCTTCTGCTCCTGGGTTTTGAATCTGCTGACATCGGCCCCTGCATATGGTTGATAAAGGATCTTAGACAGATCCAGGTGCTTAGCCTTCCAGTGCTTTACATTATCTTTGGCTTTTAGTCGGTCAGTACGCCCAACCATTTCATTAATAGTCCTAAATCCCATTTTAGCCATGATTTCGCGCATTTCTCGAGCTACAAATCTCATGAAGTTCTCAACATGTTCAGGCTTGCCGGTGAAATTTTTCCTCAATTTTTCGTCCTGAGTGGCTATCCCTACCGGACATGTGTTAAGGTTGCACACCCGCATCATGATGCATCCAAGGGCAATAAGCGGTGTAGTTGCGAATCCGAATTCCTCAGCTCCCAACATAGCAGCAATTACAACATCTCTTCCCGACAATAGCTTGCCGTCTGTTTCCAGAACAACCCGGTCTCTCAACCTATTTAGGACCAGGGTCTGATGAGTCTCGGCCAGTCCGAGCTCCCATGGAAGTCCCGTATTTCTGATGCTGGTTCTGGGGGAAGCGCCGGTTCCCCCATCGTATCCGCTTATAAGTATAACATCTGCTTTGCCTTTCGCTACTCCGGCAGCGATTGTACCCACACCTACTTCAGATACGAGCTTGACGTTTATCCTTGCATCCCGGTTGGCATTTTTAAGATCGTGGATAAGTTCAGCTAAATCTTCTATTGAGTAGATATCGTGGTGCGGCGGGGGTGAAATAAGATCTACGCCCGGGGTTGAATGCCTTACGCTGGCAATTGACGGGTAGACCTTACGTCCCGGAAGTTGACCGCCTTCACCGGGTTTAGCTCCCTGAGCCATTTTTATCTGTATTTCTTGGGCATTCACCAAATAGTTGCTGGTAACACCGAAACGCCCAGAGGCAACCTGTTTAATGGCACTGTTTTTAGTGTCTCCATTAGCCAACACCTTGAATCTCGCGTAGTTCTCTCCGCCTTCACCACTGTTGCTTTTACCGCCCAGTCTGTTCATCGCGATGGCCAAGCATTCGTGAGCTTCCTTACTAATAGAGCCATAGGACATTGCCCCGGTCTTAAACTTTGTGACTATTGATTCAACCGGTTCCACTTCTTCAATAGGAATGGTGTCCCCTGCATTGATATTAAAATCAAGCAGATTCCGTAGGGTATATATTCCTTCGTCGTTTATCTTCTTAGAGTAATCCTTGTAGAGACTATAGCTTCCTTCCCTGCATGCTTTCTGAAGCAGGTAGATAGATTCAGGATTATAGAGATGGATTTCCCCGTCATCCTTGCACTGGAAATATCCGCCAACTTCAAGAGTATCAGTATACGGCGAATTTTCATTGTAGGCGCTCTCATGCCTCATGTGATTTTCAATTGATATTTCTTCAAGTCCTATTCCTTCAAGGCGAGATGGTGTCATAGTGAAATACTTATCTATAAGATCTTTTTTAAGACCTACCGCCTCAAATATCTGGGCCCCATGGTAGCTTCGCATCGTAGAAATACCCATTTTGCTGAGTACTTTAAGCACACCTTTTACAGAAGCCTTAACGAAGTTGTTTTTACCCTCACTGTAAGCAAGTCCACTCAACAGCCCTTTTTCAAAAAGGTCTTCGATGGTCTCGTATGCTATATACGGATTTATGGCGTTTACCCCATAACCTATAAGAGTGCAAAAATGATGTACTTCTCTTGGCTCTCCTGATTCTAATACAATTCCCATACTGGTCCTGATCTCTTTTCTTATCAGGTGGTGGTGAAGTCCGGAGGATGCTAGCAAGGCCGGTATTGGCGCATGCTTCTCATCTACGCCCCGATCGGTGAGAATAATGATATTGGCCCCTTCACTGATAGCTCTGTCAGCTTCTCTGAATATTTTGTCCAAAGCCTTATCAAGAGCTTTTACCCCTCCTGAGGCTTTATAAAGTATGGAAATTGTAGCTGTCTTGAACTTTTCATCATTAAGATGCTTAATGGTATTCAGCTGTTCATTGGTTAGGATTGGGTGCTCCAGGAATATACAGGCTGAATGTCCCTGATCAGGTTTCAGAAGATTTCCGGTATCCCCAACCAACATGCTGCTTGAAGTTATAAGCTCCTCCCTTATTCCGTCTATAGGAGGATTAGTAACCTGAGCAAAAAGCTGTTTGAAGTATAGGTATAACATCTGGGGTTTCTCAGACAATACAGCCAAGGGCGAATCCATTCCCATGGCTCCAATCGGATCTACGCCTTCTATCGCCATAGGCTGAATTGTTTTACTTATATCCTCAAAAGTATATCCAAAGGCTTTCTGCTGTTTAATAAGGTCTTCCCTTACCTTCTCTTTCTTCTCTTCTCTTACGGGCATGTCACTGAGTTTTACGATATGTCTATGGTTCCATTCTTCATATGGATGTAGCATCGCTACACTTTTCTTTATTTCATCATCTGAAATGATTCTCTTTGATTCGGTATCGATAAGCAGCATTTTACCTGGTTCCAGCCTGCCTTTATACTTTACATTTTCAGGCTTTATATCAATTACCCCAACTTCTGAGGCCAGGACCACCCTGTCATCTTTGGTTACATAATACCTGGAAGGTCTGAGTCCATTTCTGTCCAGTACTCCGCCTATGACCACACCGTCAGTAAATCCCATGGCAGCAGGGCCGTCCCATGGCTCCATTATAAAGTTGTTAAATTCGTAGAAGTCCCTTTTTTCTTTGGACATCAGTTCGTTTTTTTCCCATGGTTCAGGAATCATCATCATCACCGCATGAGGAAGCGACCTGCCGGTAAGGTAAAGGAATTCAAGGCTATTGTCGAACATTGCAGAGTCACTGCCTGATTCGTCAACTATAGGGTAGACTTTGGAGAGTTCGTCAAAAAGTGGTGAATCTATACACTGCTGTCTTGCCTTCATCCAATTTACATTACCTCTTATGGTATTTATTTCACCATTATGGACTATATATCTGTTGGGATGTGCTCTCTCCCAACTGGGGAATGTGTTGGTGGAAAACCTTGAATGCACCATAGCCAAGGCTGATACAAAATCGAGGTCGGAAAGATCCAGATAGAAATTTCTAAGCTGCTCTGCTGTAAGCATACCTTTATAAACGATGCTTTTTGATGAAAGACTGGCGATATAGAATGTGCCTCCCTTGTCTTCACACATCGGGATTATAACTTTTTCAGCTCTCTTTCTTATGGTATAGAGCTTTCTTTCAAAATCAATTTCCTCGGATAATCCGGCATCCTTTTCAATGAAAACCTGGATGAATCTGGGCATTACTGCTTTGGCCCCTTCGCCGATTGTCGTCTTATCGATAGGAACTTCTCTCCAGCCCAGGATCTTCTGGCCTTCCTCCCGAACTATTTTTTCGAAAGTCTCCATCTGCGTTTTTCTGAAATCATCATATTTGTGGGCAAATACCATACCTACTCCGTAGCTGCCTTTTACCGGTAAATCAAAACCCAGAACTTCACATTCTCTTTTAAAGAAATCATGAGGTATTTGGACCAATATTCCTGCGCCATCGCCGGTATTCTCATCTGTTCCGCTGGCTCCTCTGTGGTTCAGGTTTTCCAGTACAGTTAAAGCTTCATCTATAATGTCATAAGACCTCTCACCTTTGATATTAACGACAAATCCCATACCACATGCATCATGTTCTAATGCCGGATCGTAAAGACCCTGTTTTTTTGGCATACCATAATTTTGCATATTACACACCCTCTATTGGAATTTAATATTACGTTTCATATTAATTAATAAATCTATTTTACAATAATTAAGTCCTCAATACCTAATACGGGTATTGAGGACTTCTTTGCCCCAAAACACTATTAATACTATTTCGTTCAACTCAAGCACGTCATTGTGCTCCACTATGGTTATTGTAAGGTCATGGGCCAATAATTACAAGACTTAGAGGGCAAATATTATGTATACAAATATTAGGGCTCACGCGATAATAAGAAGAGATTTTGCAGCGAGGAATTTTTCGATGGGACAAGGCGGAGAAAGAAGGGTAGTATTGTGACTGACGACAACACAGCAGCATCGAAAAATAACCGGTGTCAAAACTGGGGCCTTATTTTTTGTGTGAGCCCTAAAAGGCAAGGGACAGAATCACTTGGCATTTATTTGTACTCAATTTTTCCCTTGTCCTTGATCAAATCATGACACAGTTTCGGAGCCAAAGTGCTTACTGCCATTTTTGGTCAAAACAAATCCCCCCTTTGATAGTTTTTTGAATTCTACCACAGGGGGGATTTTACTTCACTGTCTGTTTTCTGGGGTTCTGTTCGCACCCGGGGGCGTCCTTATTTACAAGGTCTCACTCAGGCCGTCGGTATTATTTACCGGTGCGGCAGCCTTTTTAGGCATTATCTTGCGATAGACTTCTTTTTGACTGCTTCTCTACGCGCCTTTTTTGTTCGATCAACAGAACCGTCCCCATGGTTGCGTGTTAGGGGCCAGCGGCGGTACCTGACGTAAAAACTCACTACGCGATTCTAATATTTTGTCAGCTTTATCCATGTTAATCTTACTCCGTTCATTTGCATTTCTACCAGCTGATAATTCCAGGCATGATACATATTCACTAAACGCTGGGTGGCCCATTCTTCGGTAAACAGATCCGCAGGCAGATAGACTATTTGAATTGCTTTTGTACGCACAATATCATATGATAGTATTAAAAAGAACGAGAATGGAAGTTGATTTCATGCCAAAATCATCAAATCTTTATGTGCGCATTGAACCAGATGTAAAAGAACAGGCGGAAAAGGTGTTTGATAGTCTGGGAATCTCAATGTCAAATGCTGTAGGTCTTTTCTTAAAGCAAGTGGTTATTAATCAGGCGATACCTTTTGAATTAAGATTAGCACCGGCTAAAATTAAATCTGTCGCTACCATGACCGAGGTAGAATTTAATGCAGAATTAGAGAAAGGGTATGCTGATTATTTGGCAGGCAAAGGTCGTCCTACGGAAGAAGTATTTTCTGATATTCGAAAAGGACTGAATGCATGAGACAGTACGCGATAATTATTACGCCTGCTGCGGAAAATGATCTGCAGGAGGCTTTTTCTTATATTGCTACTGAATTATTAGAACCACAAACAGCTGTCAACCTGTGTGATAGAAATGAACAGGAAATCTTAAAATTGTGCACCATGCCAAACAGACATGCGCCATACAAGAAAGAACCTTGGTCATTACAAGAGAGTCCGATTGTACGGTGCACGTTCTTCGCGTGATGTATGGCGGAAGAAATGTGGAAAAACAATTATAAGTCAAAACATTTAACATAAGAAAACAATAGAACCAATCTTAAAAGTATTTAGCGAAATACCGATACTAGTGCGATATAACTCTAAACAGAGTGCCGAAAAACAGCAAATCCAACCCTGTTATAAATCGCAGGGTTGGATTTTTATACTTAAGCATTATGGCCAGGCTACCGCAAGGATTGTATTTCTTGCTTTTCAGTCTTTTTTAACCGAAACATCCTGCCGGTGATAATGCCATTAGCATCTCTGGAGAATTGAATAGCAGTTCTCTGGTAATTGTCTTCGCTGCCCGAAAGGTTTTTGGACGGGCCAATTTGACCCTTTTCAAAAAAGGAATCAACGGCAAAAGAGGTCTTGTTACCGTTATATTCGTAACAGGCCAGACCATTTTCATCATAGGTAACCTCCTTTACCGACTCGGGGATAAGATTTCCTTCGGCAATTTGCTGTTCCCAGTCTATGGCCTCTTTTGGATTAACCTTTGGTTCTGGAGCTGGGTTCAGCAGCTGTTCAAGATATTTCTCCGCTTTGGCAGGGTCTGCTTTGCTCTTATCGAGGGGCAGGTCGAACAGGGCGTTGGCTCCCTTGTAACCTGATTTGGGATGGATTTCACCGGTTTTGTCGTTATAATCAAACGCCTTGATGTCATAGAAGCTGCTGGTGCTTATACATAGATAGAGTCCGCGGTCAGCAAACATCTCCAATCCGTCACAGTCAATCAACCGGTACATCACTCCGTCAAGTACACATTCGCTATATCCGCCGTTCATTGATGCTATATTAACCTGCCAGGGCTTTTCACCCTTGATTAACGGCGAAACAAAGAAGGGGGTCTTGCCATAGTCGTTATCCCGGGTGTCCGGCATCGCGCTGCCGTCCTGCCGGGTTATCGAGACTACCGCATAGGTTTTGTCAGGGTTAATATCCTGAGCCGAGATTCTAAAGCTGCTTAAATCCTTTCCTGATACAATTCCGTGCAAAGTGAATCGGTACCCACCTGAATCGGCTGACTTATTGATATTGATGGCATTTTTGTCTTCGAAGGCTTTAGCCAATAATTTGTCTCCAAAGTGTTCGGCCACCTGATTGGGGCTTAAGAAGTGGATTGCTGCTAATACAGTAATCGACATTACGAGAATGAGAGCCGCAGCTATGGGTATGGCCGCTATTCTCTTCTTGAAAAATGGATTTACCTTCTGCTTAACATTCTTGTTGTCCTGAAGCAGGCGTACAACCTTCTGGGTTAGTTCGTCGCTGGGCTCGGACGTTGGGAGCAGGGCTTGCTTCAGTAAACTGTCCAAATCAATATTTTTCATATTGGTTCACCTCCAAAATGGGTTTCAGGGCCTGGCGAGCCTTATGTAGTCGGCTTTTGACCGTTCCGGGAGGAATGTTCAAGGCTGAAGCAATTTCTGCAGTAGACATTCCTGCCGTGTAGTACATATACAAAGGTATTTTTAATTTATCACTCAGTCCTTCGGCGGCAATCTGGATCATGCAGCGGAGTTCATTAGATATAACAATGTCCTCCGGGGAAGGCTCGCCGTTAATTTGCATACCGCTGTTCAGACCTTCAGTTAGTTCTTGGGTAGGCGCAATCTTTTGACGTCTCGCATATTTGCGGCGGTTATTCTGCCATAGCCTAACGGAGATACCGATGAGAAAACCCTTGGGATTTTGATCTTTGTCGATTTTATTACACAGTTGCATTGCTGTTAAAAAGGTTTCCTGGTACAGGTCATCGGTATCGGCTTCGGTTTTGGCTAACTTTTGACAGAATCCGTAAACTGCTTTCCCATGCAAATGAACTAGGTCGGATAATTCTATGATATCCAAGGAACTGCTCCTTTCCTGTTTTAAGACTCCTATTCAAATAGCCATTTATTAATTTATTGTCATAGCTCAAAGAATCGGTTCATTAAAAACACCTTATTACAAAAAGGTAGCGACATATAAATCTGTGGTCACCTGTGGCTATCTCAGGTTTTACGCTAAACCCTGTAACTAGTTATTTGCCACAGGGACAATCCATAAATAAGAATAAATAAAAATTTGCTTTTTTACCCTTCTCAGGGTATCGCTGGTTAATATTGTAACGCTATCATTATTAGCACAATATTAACCATGAAATCATAATTTGCATATATAAAGCCGTTACCATAGTAGATTTATGGGAAGTCTAACTTGACTATTTGACTATTGCTGCATATAGAACTGACCGGCAGACCCTTATTTAAAATATGGGCATGGATAAATAGACTATAAGAAATTCACACTCTTGCCGTGAAATAATCCTCATAGCCAGTTATTGTCCAGGTCGTCAATATATTTGTTTACAAGCCTGCTGAATCAATCCTCATAAGGTGTCCATTACGAATACTCATCTTCAAACGGCATTGGTATGACATAATCATCAGAGAATACATCAAAACTGAGCTGAGGAAGTTCCTCATTAGACACCTCTTGAGGTCGCTCTTTGCCATCCATGGCACCGCGACATTAGTCCATCCATGGACGTCCTTTTACCCTGCGGGTACTACTGATGCACCTTTTCAGGTGCTTGTAAGGTTGCTGAGGTTCTCTTCGTTCGCGATCGAGAGCGGAGCTATCATACAGGCATGTTTTATGTCAATGGAAGGTGTGGGAGGAGGGTCATGATTCTTAGTTGCGACGTCCAAGGATGGACTAGTACAGCGACGGTCACGGACGACCTAGTGTCGCTGTAGCCACGGATGGCGTGAAGCGACCGGTGCCACGGATGGCAAAGAGCTGCCCCACAGATTCAGATGTATCACCCTGCGGGTACCACCGGTGTTCGCTATCGCTCACCAATAATGTTGCAATATCTTCTTGACGATAGCCAGATCTTCGATAATGGATATAATTGGCATTTGATCACTGCATCAGATGCGCCTGGAAGGTCTTGTCACTCTACTTAACTATCATCATTTTAAAATGTTATACTTTCTGATAGTATGATAAAGGCACCCATAATGGGGCGCCTCCAGACCGTCAAAAAACACGAATCAGCTCTTTGCCATCCATGGCACCGCTGCATTAGTCCATCCTTGGACGTTATCTGCGTTGCTGCAAAAAGCCCATTCAATCACCGTACTTGTTACGGGGACATTCCCTCTAGAGGGTGTGTCCCCATACCTTATACCGGCTCAATCACGGGCTTTTCGAGCGCCTTGATCTTCACATTTTTTGCTCGGTCTGTTCTTCAAAACAGCTGCTACCATGATCGGCCAGGGGGTATAACCGTCTGAACCGATTATTTTTCACCCCCCCGAGCTCGCACTAGGGGTGTTTCCTTATTTACAGGTCTCACTCAGACCATCCGTATTTTTTGCCGGCGCGGCCGCCACTTTAGGCATTATCTTGCGATAGACTTCTTGGGGGGATTTCTTTTTGTTATCCACAGTGAGAAGTCGATCTATACTGATAGCAAAGAGTTTTTCATTTTCTTCTAAGTATGGCAGGATGAGATCCCAGTCCGCATCGCTGATTTCATTAAATTCACCGCCGTTAAGCTGCTCTTCAACCAGCTTGTTCTGCGGATCACGGACATAGATCGCGCCGCCGGATGCAAGTGAGAAAATGTTAGAGCCCGGGTAGGGTGAGTCATATTCCCGGATAGAGCCGTCCTCATCATTAAAGCCGATGCCGTTTAAGACGACAAACCCACCGCCGTTAAGCGGATCGCCGGCCATGAAGGATTCCGCCAGATAGTCCAGTGCCGTACCGTTAATAACCACGCGCGGTCTGCCTACGGCATTGATCAGCGGCCGTCCGGCGGCATTGCCCATGATATAGGCGGTGCCGCCTTTGGCGCCGTACATGAAGGTCTGTCCGCAATTTCGCAACGCTTTCCGTATTCTTCTCGCCCAAGAGGTGGCCGCCTAAACCGGGTTTGGCGCCCTGGGCGATAAAATCGCAAGATACCTGATTTTCGAATTTCTTGCAAGATATCTCTGCTAAAAATTGAAATTATCCGGGTTTGGGCCCCAACGGTAATTCTGGTTGAGGGCATCGATTTCCTTCATGTCCTCATCACTTAGCTCAAAATCAAAAATATCAGCATTCTCACGAATTCGCACATCATGAACGGATTTAGGGATAGTAACAATTCCGTGCTGCAGATCCCATCTAAGGACGATCTGCGCGGGTGTCTTTCCGTGCTTTTTTCCCAGTTTAAGCAAAGCAGGTACATTTAACTGGCCTCGTATTAAAGGTGCCCAGGCTTCCATTTGAATTCCTTTTTCCTTGCAGAAATTACGCAGTCTTTGTTGTGAAAACAGCGGGTGAAGTTCCACCTGATTCACCATGGGAACCGTCTCGTAATTTTGCATAATGGCGTTTAAGTGCTGTTCATGACAATTGCATACGCCAATGGCTCGTACATAACCTTCTTTGTACAACTTTTCAAAAGCTCTCCATGCCTCCAGATATTTACCTCTGGCAGGCCAGTGGATCAAATATAGATCGATATACTGAAGACCTAGTCTTTTTCTGCTATTTTCAAAAGCCTGGAGTGTGGTTTCATATGCCTGATTGAAATTCCATACCTTGGTCGTTACAAATAATTCTTCCCTTGGTACGCCGCTTTTTCTGATTGCCATTCCAACTCCTTCTTCATTGTAATACGCCTCTGCCGTGTCAAGGCTCCTATACCCGGTCCCTAAAGCGGTTAAGACAGACTGCTCCACCTCGCGGCCGTCTTTCACCTCATATACGCCCAGCCCCAACCACGGCATTTTCACCCCATTATTTAGGGTAACAGCATCCGTAATCTTATTGATCATATTTACCATCCTTTCCCAAAAATCATGTTTCAATTATGACTTTGCCACTCATTCACTAGATCTGGCCTTCTTAGCAAGGGTCTTGAGAGTGAAAAATATTCGATATTCTTCGTGTTCAATATTTCTTCCATGACCTTAGGATTTCTGTTTATTCCAACCAGTAAGACAGGGACATTGGTTTCCGATGCAATCTGAGAAGCATAATCCCTCAATACTGATTCCGTATATTTAAATTCTGGATGAAAGTTAAATGGTCCTGTCCCAGCACTAATTTCGATAGAATCAATTCCTTTATCCGCAAGCTGAGTGCACACATAGCGGCATGCGGTAAATACATCATGATTTCCATCTAGATCGGTATAGTTGATCTTTATAGAAATGTGAAAGTCTTTGCCGGCTATCCGTCTGATCTCGGAGAAAATCTCCAGCAACAGTCTGGATTGATTTTCAAGACTTCCGCCATATTCATCCGTTCTTGTATTCAACTGGCTGTTTAATAGCTGACTTAAAAAATAACCGTGTGCGGTATGAATCTGTACACCATCAAAGCCAGCGCGTTTTGCCCTTAGTGCGCTCTCACCAAAAGGCTGAATCATGGCTTTTATTTCTGCTGTAGAGGGATCAGCAGGCGTCCACATGATTCCGTTGCTACCTGCAAAGGTAAGCTGAATCATGATGGGGCAATTATTCTCATGACTCATATCGGTCAATTCTTTATAGTCCTGTATAAATGAATCGTCATAAATTCCCATCATGCCTGGCAAATATTTGGATTCCTGTGTGATATTGGCGGCGCCTGTAATGATCAAGCCAACTCCGCCTTCAGCCAAATCTTTATAAACTTGAAATAATCTGTCCGTCATATGTCCTGTTTTATCTGCCAGTCCTTCATAGGTAGCAGAGCGGATGAACCTGTTTTTTAGTGTTATCTGGCCCATCTGCGTTTCATCGAATAAGGTTTTCATCGTATCACCTCCCCCTAAAATTAAAATTGTTAAAAATAGAAGTTATCAGGGTCCGGATCTAAACGATAATTTCTGTTCAACGAATCAATCTTTCGCATATCTTCCGGGGCAAGTTCAAAATCAAAGAAATTTGCATTTTCCTGAACGCGTGAGTCGTGATGAACAGATCCTTTGGTACACCGCTTTTTCTAATGGTAGTACCGACACCTTTTTCATTTCCATAAACTTCGGCTGTATCAATGCTTCGATATCCTGTACGAAGTGCCGAGGACACGGCTTTCTCCACCTATTCTCCATCTTTTACAAGATATACACCAAAACCTAGTCTCGGTATCTTGACTCCATTGCTGAGTGTAACGCTATCAGTTATATTCATATTATTTTACACACCTTTCTTATATTTCGTTTGGCAACATGTAAATGTTATTTAAGCATTTTACTGTTATTGTAAATAAGAATAACCCTAAAAGAACGCAGAGCGGTATCATAAAAATTCAACATTCTTGCCTAATCCTCTGAAATTCCCTATAATTGAGCAATAAATAGAAGAGGATGCTTGGATATGGAAATAATAAACACGGAAGAAGTCAATAAAAGACAGCATGAACTGGCTTCTATAATAAATGATCTTATAAATATAGATGGAACAAACTCAACCAAAATTCCGGCTCTATGCCTGATTCGGACATCCAGCATATCGGAACCATTACATACTGTCCATGAACCATCTTTATGTGTGATTGCCCAAGGCTCTAAATTGGTGACTTTGGCGGGAGAAATCTATCAATACGATCCGGCATCTTTTATGATTGCTTCCGTGCATCTTCCAATGTGTGGTCAAATTCTTCAAGCATCCCATGAAACACCTTTCCTGGGTATTCAGCTTGTATTCACTGCAGATCAAATACTGGACATTATGAATGAATCCAATCAGACTTGGCGTGGAAAAATGAGTTCGGGTCGGGGCCTGTTAGTGAGTAAAACCAGCCCGCAATTGCTGGATGCTATTATAAGGCTTCTCCGTCTTCTAGAGAACCCGGAAGATATCCCGGTTCTATCTCCCTTAATCATACGGGAAATTTTTTATCGTGTTTTGCAGGGAGAACAGGGGGATCTCATCCGGCAGTTTGCCATGATTGGCAGCCACGCACAATGCATCGCCAGAGTCATTCAATTTATACGGCAAAATTTCGATCAACCCCTGCGCATTGAAGAATTGGCAAAAGAAGTTAGCATGAGCACTTCAACCTTGCACAGCTATTTTAAAAAAGTAACGGCAATGAGTCCAATAAAGTACCAAAAGCAGCTAAGGCTCCAGGAAGCCCGTCGATTGCTTATATCGGAACCGATAGATGCTGCAGATGCTGCTTTTCGAGTCGGATATGAAAGCCCCTCCCAATTCAGCCGCGAATATACCCGTTTATTCGGGCTGCCACCAAAAAGTGACGTAAAGCGTCTGCACAACTCTCTAAGCATCATTCCAAACTTACTTTCAAATAGCCGGGAAACCATATTATAATGTAATTTACAGCACGAAATCATTCAGGCCACTGAATAATAATTTTCAATCTTGAAGAATAAACAAGCAAATACCTTATTTTCACAGTCAATCAGTTAAGTATTTAACCTTACGCTACCAATAGTTTTACGTTGAGATTCTGCTCCAATACAAGAGATATAAACTCGGTTGCATTGCCGATGGTCGGGTTCAAACAATAATCGTTGTATTCCAGCATATCCTTTGTAGAAGGAATGTCACGAATGAGCTGCTTGATTAGCTTTTGCTGATTCACAGTAGCCGGAAACTCCAGCTTGCTTTCATCGATTTTCTTTACACCCTGACGAGTGCCGATATATTTTACATAATTGGCAAGCTGGGTTGGAGGTGCATCTCGTGTGAGGTAAATATGATTTTGGGCATTACAGACTCCTTTCTGACTTTTGGGTAAAAGAAAAGAGCGACCGTTTGATCACCCATAAGACTATTTTCATTATTCTGTTGTGTTTTATTTTGTGTTCTTGAATATATGCTGATTTGGTGGCATTAATAGGCTAATATCTCATAACCATCATTAGTGACTAAAACCATAACTTCCCATTGGGCTGATGGCATCCCATCTGCCGTATAAACTGTCCAGCCATCATTATCATCTATAAAAATTTCATCAGTTCCCATGTTCACTATTGGCTCAATCGTAAATACCATACCTGGGACTAAAAGCATTTCTGTTCCTTTTTTTGAAACATGGCTTACCCACGGTTCCTCATGAATTTGCAAGCCAATGCCGTGTCCGCCTATTTCTTGTACAACCGTATATCCATTACTCATAGCATGTTCATGCACAGCTTGCCCCATATCGCCTAAAAATCCCCACGGCTTTATTTGTGCTAATCCTAATTCAATGCATTCCTTAACCACATCCACCAGTTTCTTTTTTTCAGGACTTACATTTCCGATACAAAACATTCTTGATGAATCCGAAAAAAATCCATTGTATATTGTAGAAACATCAATGTTTATAATATCTCCAGCTTTCAGCAAAACATCACTTGATGGTATACCATGACATACTTGCTCATTGATTGATGTACATACGCTTTTAGGAAAACCTTCATAATTTAGTGTTGCCGGAATCCCACCCAAAGCCATCGTTTTTTCATAAATCAAAAGATCAATTTGTTCTGTTGTTATTCCTATATGTAGTTGTTCAGATATGAAATCTAAAACAGCTATATTGATTTTTCCACTTTCTCTAATCCCAATAATTTGTTCTTGGTTTTTTATAATTTCTCTGGGTGGAATAATACAACCTTGCGTTTTGTACCAGGATAACTTTTCGTCAAAATATTTATGACATTTTTTATACTTAATTCCGCTTCCACACCAACATAAATCATTTCGTCCAATTTTTTTTAACATTAAAAACACTCCTTACATTTAATGAGGAGTGTTCAAATGTCTATTTGAGCTTTATCAAATGTTAAGATTTCCGGCAACAATTTACGATATTGAAAGGGTGTATAGCCATAAACACGCACAAAAGCCCTTGTAAATGCTTCATGCGATGAAAACCCATATTGTATAGCAATATCAATAATACGATACTTCGTTTTCTCTAATGCCATCGCTGCCATACTTAGTTGCCGCTTCTGAATATAATCTTTGAATGAAATACCGATATATTCATGGAACTTAGTAGAGCAATAACAAGGTGAATACCCTACGAAATCGGACATTTTTTCTAATGTTGGATATTCTTCTAAATTTTCTTCAACCCAATTCACCATATTTTCAATTGTTTTAATAGACAATCCCGTTCACTCCCTGCCAGTATATTATATCCTCTTTCATTTCAAAACTTGATTACAGTTTCAATTTTTATACATTGGTTATAATAAGGCGTTAAAATTGATTGAACAGAAAGCTGTGGGCAGCATGCAGTTCCACTCCATCAAATCCTGCCAGCTGCGCCCTGAGCGCCGCGTCGGCGAATTGCCTATTCCTCCAAATAATGATATTATCATTATATTGATTTGCACAAACAACATAATTATTCTTATTTACAAGGATTTATAAATGTGCGGATTGGAGGTAAGATCTTATTGTATGAAGAATATCCGCCGTTACCTAGCTTAATCTCCTATATTAAATGCTACTGGAGAATGGAGATTGATATAATTCCCGATACCCGCCGAAGATTACTTATTGAGAATTGTGAATTTACCATTAATCTGGGTTCTCCAGTCGAATATATAAGGAATGATGGCATAGTCCAAACCATGATAAATACAGGTATTACGGGACCTATGGCCCATCCAATGGGCATGAGGTCAAACGATAAGATTAATCTTTTTGGAATATGCTTTAGGCCAGGCGGTGCATATCCATTTTTTAAAACACCGGCTCATCAATTGGTTGATCAATATTTTGATACAGAGGATATTTTAAATCAAGAAGGAAATAAATTGGCGGAACATATTCAGAAAAATTATCTGACAACAGAATCACAAATTAAGTCCGTTGATAAATATCTCCTGAATATATTAGAAACCTCGCATCAAGATAACACTATCGTCAATTCAGCAGTAAAGGCCATTGAACAAAGTAAAGGCAGAATCACGATAGATCAGCTTTCGCATTACCTTGGAGTAAGTCACCGCCATTTAAATCGACAATTTAAAGAGCAAATAGGCCTAACTCCAAAACAGTTCTGCAAAAATCTACGTTTTAAAAATGCCTATAAAAACATCTCTACTTCAGTCCATGTTGATTTTGCCGATATTGCAATGAATTGTGGATATTACGACCAGGCTCATTTTATCAACGAATTTAGAAATTTCGCAGGCACCAGTCCAACTAAGTATTTAAAAACAACTACTATACCGGATTTTATAACTGTTAATTTTTAATAATAAATAATTCTGTCCAGTTTTTCCAATATATTGCCTTTAACTCATATATACTAACTTTATAGATGATCACTGAAGCAGATATGTGATCATCTTTACAAATAACTCAGACTCGGCAGGAGAAGGAGGATATTGATGGAAAAGACAGAATTACAGGAAACATTCTATTGTGATTTTAACCATCCAAGTATCAAGGAACTCGCAAGAAAGCTTGGAGAAAAAGATACTGACCGGCAAAAAATAACGGAGGCTTCCTTTCGATATGTACGTGATAATATCCGGTTCGGATGTGACCTAGTTAAAGTAAAGGCTTCTGAAACATTAGCCAAGGGCTATGGAGCGTGCTGGAATAAAGCACTGTTAGTTGTGGCGCTTTTACGGTGCAATAATATTCCGGCTCGCATAGGATATAACTTTGTTAAAAGAGAGTTTATGAAACCGGCATTTGGAGAAGGATACAAAACGCTACATGAGACCGAAAAGCATTGCTTTGCTTTAGCTTGTTTAAACGATCAATGGATTGCAGTGGATGCCACTTTAGATCCAAGAACTTATGAGAAATTTTATGCTCCTGCAGGTGTAACTTGGGGAATAGAGTGGAATGGCAAAGATAATATGCAGTTATACGCCGAAAACATCGTAGGTCCGATTGAGTACTTTGAAGATATTGATGGGGCTCTGCAGCAGGATGTAGGTTATTCGATGCCCTCTCCAGCAGATGCCGATTCTGTTTTTGGACCACTAAATCACCGTATGTGGAAAGATTAGTGACGGGCTAAAAAAGCAGAAGAAGAATTAAGCTGGAAATTAAATCCGCTCGCCGGATTGGTGAGATAAAGCTTTTATGCCTGCTATAAGATAATAGATAATTATATCTCAAGTAAAATCAAGAGCTCGGTTTTATAAAAAGGGCTTACATCAGGTGAGCAAATAGCTGCAAGCAATGTAAGTAACCTTGTAGATAACATGATTGTAAAGACTAATCGATTTAAGAATTTCTTGAAGAACAACAAGCTGCCTCATATAGCGGCAGATGTTATTGACTCGGCGGGGCACTCCCTTGCCTGCCTGAGGCTCACTTGAAACAAAATAATTGCGGTAATAACTAACCCTAACATTGGACGGTGTTACATCGACCTTTAAAAAGCCTGAATTCAATAGTTTGTCACAGTTCTGATAAGCATCTGCGAATGACAGTTGGTCAGGAATCTTTTCCGCCGGTTTGGGCATGGTCTGATAGATCACCCCGTCCACCAGTTCACGGGCAAACACATGATCATGGCCCTGGAAAAAAACCGTTACTCCGGTATCTTTCATGATCTGCTGAATCGGTTTCCCTCAGCCGGGTCTTTTCAGGTCAAATAAGTATTTGCCGTTTTTATCGTAACCGCCCCATTCACACAACCTGGCTACCGCCGCCAACTCAGCGCCTATTAATTTCAATGAGTTACGATTTGCTCGCCTCGCAAAGTGTCGAAGTCAGGAAAAGTTGTTTTGCTAAAAATGACAAAGGCGCCCATAAGGGGGCGCCT
>CAYWFX010000005.1:0-169609 GCA_964457945.1 uncultured Syntrophomonas sp. | reverse complement strand
ACTCTGCTTCTAATACTGGTTCTAACACTGGTTCTAACACTGGTTCTAACACTGGCTCTAACTCTGGTTCTAGCTCTGGTTCTAACTCTGGTTCTAACTCTGGCTCTAACACTGGTTCTAACACTGGTTCTAGCTCTGCTTCTACTACTGGTTCTAGCTCTGCTTCTAATACTGGTTCGAAAACTGGTTCTGGTTCTGGCTCAACTGTCAATATAAATTCGGGTATTTCTTCTCTAACTTCTTGATTCTTGTCACTAATGGTACTCAGTAGAGTAGCTATCTTTTGATCTAATCTTTCCAGATCACTCAATTTATCGTTCGACAAAATGTCTGGTTCGGCAATAATTGTTTGAGCAAAACTCACTTGCTTCTCAATTACTTCAACTAGTTCGCCATCCTTCTTAACGTTGACTGGATTACATCCATCTTCCTCAATTGCACAAGCAATACCCGTAGGTTCAACTAGACGACCGGCAGCAATTCTTACCATTTCATCCTTAATAAAAGGTACTCCTTCTGATGGCACGTAAATTCCATTATCACTCTGCAGGGTTTTTATGAAATACCCGGTTAAAAGGATTAGCAAGAGCGCATAAAGAACTAAAGTAAGGGATAAACCCAATCCCTGTAAAGCAATGGGAAACGAAACAATAATGCCCAGCGATGCAGCTACAATAACAGCAATAAATCTTGCCATCAAGCCTTCCCTCCGGAGTTGATAGGACATTATTGCCCCAATGGGGAGAAAAATAATCGTTGAATAAATGATATATTCGCGCATAGAAATCCCCTTAAACATAATCGCCCTCATAATACTTCGACAGCAAGAACCTATATCCTCTAAAAAACTAATAATTTTGCTCATTACTCGCTGTCATTTCTATTCCAAATATTAGATTCATCATTCAATGACTAGTTGGCAATAGCTTTTAGTAGTAAATAACGCAAGTGCGTCTAAAATTAGAAAAACAGGAGAAAATAATGTTTCACCCCTGCGGTATCGCTATAATGCTAGGTTTTAATCCATAATTATCTATTTCTATTATCGCAAAACTTCCCTGGCCTGATAAACGGGAATTTACTGGACTTCCGGGGTTTATCAGCCATAATTCACCTATTTTATCGCAAAATGGGCTATGAGTATGTCCAAATACCACTGCATCGACTTCTAACTCCTGGGCGCGATAATTTAGTCGGTTAAGGTCTCGTTTCACCCCAAACTGGTGACCGTGAACTAGAAATATCTTGTAACCCATAAGACTAATAATCTCTTCCTGGCGCATACGATTACTGGTATCACAATTACCAGCCACACTGTTACCCGGTACATTGAGCACTTGAATTATTTTCTGTCCATCATCATAGTAGTCTCCAGCAAACAATATATGATCGGGATTAAGCAGTTTTAGTTTTTTAATGATTAGTTCAGTCTTACCGTGGGTATCTGCCACTGCTGCAACAATCACATAATTCCCTCCACACCCAATATTTGCTGCAAAAGTGGCTTGGCTTCCCGCAGGGCCTTTCCCCGATGGCTAATCTTATTTTTTTCCTCGTCTGAAAGTTCTGCAAAGGTTTTATTATATCCCGAAGGAATAAATAAGGGATCATATCCAAAACCGCCCTGCCCTCTGCGGACCATTTCTATTTTCCCCGTACAAACTCCTTGAGCCGTTTGCACGCTACCTTCAGGGGTTGCAATTGCGATCACGCAAACAAAGCGTGCAGTTCTATTCACTTCACTTATGTTCTGCATCAGAGCCATAAGTTTACGGTTATTCTTCTCATCATCTGCATCTAACCCCGAAAAACGAGCTGAAAATATCCCTGGCGCTCCACCCAGGGCATCCACTTCTAGACCAGAATCATCCGCCAAGGTGATAAACCCGCTCAAAGCAGAAATGATCTGGGCTTTTTTAATGGCATTCTCTGTGAAGGTGGCTCCATCTTCCTCTATTTCAGGCATTTCTTCAACATCATCTAGAGTTAGCAGTTTAACATCCCAATCATCTAAAATGGTCTGCAGCTCTCTTTTTTTCTTACTGTTTCTAGTCGCTATCAGTAAGTTCTGAGACATAATTCATTCCCTTTCCAATGATATTGGCTTGCAAAGCAATTATTTCCTTTATACCTTTTTCGGCTAGCAGTAATAGTTCGTCTAACTTCGCCTTGCTGAAAGGGCTCCCCTCGGCAGTGCCCTGAACCTCTACAAAGCTTCCCTTTCCCGTCATTACTACGTTCATATCCACATCGGCCTGGGAATCTTCGGTATATTCAAGATCTAGAACCACTTCGCCATCTACGATTCCCACGCTGGTGGCCGCCACATAGTCAATAATTGGTAATTCCACAATAAGTCCCTCCGCCTGCAACTTCATAAGAGCCAAGCAGAGAGCTACAAAGCTGCCTGTGATGGCTGCGGTCCTGGTGCCTCCATCCGCCTGCAGAACATCACAATCGATCCAAACGGTTCTTTCTCCAAGGGCTTTCATGTCTACCACTGCTCGGAGCGACCTTCCTATTAAGCGTTGAATCTCAGAAGTCCGCCCGGTAATTTTGCCCTTGCTAGCCTCCCGCTGGGTTCTGGTTTCCGTGGATGAAGGTAAGAGGGAATATTCTGCTGTGACCCAGCCTGAGCCAGTTCCCTTTAAAAAGCGCGGTACTTTGGGTTCAATCATAGCTGAGCATAATACCATAGTATCTCCGGTCTGTACCAGTACTGATCCATCGGGGTTTTTAGTAAATCCAGGAGTAATGCGCACCGGGCGCAGTTCATCATTTTGCCTGTTATTTGGTCTCGTCATACTGCCCTCCTTATTTGTCCTCGCTGCCGTTAGATCTCTCGTATATATCATTGCCCTCACTATCAATGGCGACAATGCAGGGGAAATCTTGCACTGTCAATTTCAAAATGGCTTCCGGCCCTAACTCAGGATAAGCTACCACATCAGCTGCCAAGATTCTTTGAGCCAGATAAGCACCCGCACCACCAACCGCGGCCAGGTAAACCGCGCCATGCTTCTGCATAGATTCAATTACCCCTTTATCCCTGGGGCCTTTACCTATCATTCCTTTAAGACCTCGTTCTATAAACAACGGTGCATACGCATCCATTCTACCCGAGGTAGTGGGCCCGGCTGATCCAATCACCTTACCCGGCGGCGCAGGACAAGGTCCTGCATAGTAGATCAACTGACCTTGCAGCTCAAAAGGCAAATCCTCCCCTGCCCGGATAGACTGTACCATCTTTTTGTGAGCGGCATCCCGGGCTACATAGATGATCCCCTCTACCAGCACTTCTTCTCCCATCTTCAGTAGCGCAATATCTTCTGTAGAAAGCGGTGCTTTCACAATTTTCACTGATATAAATCCCCCTATAAATCAACTGTTACCCGGCGAGTACAATGACAACCCAGGCTCACCGCCACCGGCAAACAAGCAATGTGAGTGGGATAGGTTTCAATGTTTACCGCTAGGGCTGTCGTATCTCCGCCCATTCCCTGTACTCCAATCCCCAGAGCATTAATCTTAATGAGCATCTCTTCCTCAATAGCTGCCAGTTCAGGTCGCGGACTCTTCTGACCTACTTCTCTAAAAAGCGCTTGTTTAGCGAGCAAGGCTGCTTTCTCCATATTGCCTCCCACTCCTACACCTACAATAATAGGCGGACAGGGGTTTCCCCCAGCTTCCCGAACTACCTTCAAGATAAATTCCTTTACCCCTTCCAGTCCCGCAGAAGGTTTTAGCATGGCCAACTGACCCATGTTCTCGCTCCCTGCACCCTTAGGGAAAACAGTTACACGCAAAGCGTCTCCGGTGACTAGATGAGTATGTATAATGGCTGGAGTGTTATCCCCGGTATTGGTGCGCAAGAAAGGGTCATTTACAACTGATTTCCGCAAATAGCCCCGCTGGTAACCCTCCCGTATTCCCTGGTTCACGGCCTCTTCCAATTCACCCCCTACCAGGTGAACTTCCTGCCCCAGCTCGATATTAACTGCTACCAATCCTGTATCCTGACATAGGGCCATTTTTTCACAGCCCGCGATCTGAGCATTTTCCAAAATAATCCGCAAACAACTGGCCGCGGAAGCTAAGCTTTCGTGATCCAATGCGGCTTGCAAGGCATCCTTGATATCTCCGGGTAAATTGGTATTAGCCTCAATGACGGCCTCTGCTATCGCTTTACTAATATTATCAACATGTACTTGACGCATGATTAACTCCTGTCGTTAATTTTTATTTTTTCTTCTCCGAATACGCAGCATCCTATGGCTCCATTTAACTGGGGCTGGGGCAGACATAATACTTCGCGCGAGGTCTCTTTCTCAATGATCTTCTTAATCGCACCATTAAGCGCTACTCCACCTGCCAAAATGATTATATCACTTTCTAATTGTTCCAGCATACTGGAACAGCGCCGATAAAGGCTATAGTTTACCCCTGCCGCTAAGTTGTTGAGAGAGCATCCCTCTACTATTTTACCTATGATTTCTGTTTCTCCAAAAATGGCACAGGTAGAACTAAGCTCAGCCGGGTCTTCGCTATAAGCGGAAAGTTCCTCCAGGGTCAGACCCAGGATAGTTGCCATATTCTCCAAATATCTGCCTGAACTGGCGGCACAGCGATCATTTGTCATAAAATCAACTGCCCGGCCATCTCTTACCTTAACCACTTTGGTATCCTGCCCCCCTATATCCAGAAGAGTAAAGTTTAATAGGCCGGTTTGGAAAACAGCACCTTTTACATGTGCTTGAATTTCAGGCAGCTGTATAGCCCCTTCTACCTGCACCGTAATCTTGCCATAGCCGGTCGCCACCAGTCTATCCCCTTCTTCGAAACCAAGCTCACCCAAATCAATCTTAAGGTTACCCTTCCCCTGTCCTCCATAACGACGATAAAAACTAATCGTATCGTATATCTTCGCATCAATCACGATAAGTTTCTTAATTTGTACAATTTTTACGCTCCTTGACCCCATATCCAATCCTATCATTACGCCCACCTCAGTGTGATTTTCCAATTATTTCTTCAGCATACTCACAAATGCTTCCAACCTCATCCGGGTGCGGGCATCCATCCTGCCCGGCTTGTCCCCTTCCACTGTTAAAAACGGCAAGTTTAGTTTTTGACGGTAAATTAGATCCTCAATCTGACGGTAACAAAAGGTTTGGGTATAGTGAATAAGCCCATCCACATTTCTTAGCTGAAGCTGGGCACCAATGTCTTCCAGGCGGGCAAATGCCCCGTAAGGATAGGTATATTGCAAATATTGTTCCACAATATCATTGGTATCAAAAGGCATAGAAAATTGCCGCTGCACCTCGTTATAGACCACTCTAGCCCCCATAGATTCTAATCCAGTGTATAAATCAGTAAAAATCGGCGGTACACCTATGTAGGCCAGCCTTACTTCATCCTCATAAGGCTTCCTGCCCCGGACCTGGCTGATAAAGCTGTGCAAATCACGTTCATATTGTTGGGGGTCTCCATTAAAATCGCTGGCCGATACCAGGTAATAATGGTTTTCCGATCCACTCACTAAGTTATCTCGCCAGGTCATCAGGTCGATTTCCCGACACAAACCCCGGATTCTATCCAAATCAGTCTTTACCCGGTACACGCTATCCCAATCAACGCCAAGAGCTTGCATTAGTTTGTCCATTTGCTCTCTAAGCGTTACCTTATCACGGTCAAAGGGATAGGCAAAGGGAATAGTTTTAATATCCTTCAGTTGCAGCGTTTCCATCAATGCCTGGGTGTTGCTGCAATCTCCCTGAGTTACTGCGATCACAGCTTCCATATCATTTTCCAGGGCGACAGAATACAGCCCCTTAATCCAGCCGCAGGTATTGCGAGGATATCCGGCATCTTCGGCAATATCAACCAATAGGCGAGACCTCTCCGAAGCTATAAAAATGTTGTTTAAGTCTACCGGCACCTTTCCGGCCGCCAGTATAATCTCCACCGGTATACTGGTGGTAAAACCAATTTTATTCATACTTCTCTCCTTAAGGGACTATCAAAAAATAAACTAGTCATTTACTCCGGTCTTTTCCGCACTATCCTTCGTTATCAAAGCTTGACATACGTCCACCCTTCGGGTACCACTGGTGCTCCCTTGCGGTCGCCAATAATGTTGCAGTATGACTGCACTTTGACGCCTTGTCTAGCGCAAAAAATCCTCGGAGTATTCTACCTTGTTTATTCCTTGATAGCCCCTAATCCAGGTTAATTCTATCTACCTTCTGTATGACATCCCCCATGAGCAGCCTGCCTACCTTATAAAAGGATTGCTCGTTGCCACTGACATAGAACTCCCTGGTTCCGATGGCCTGAATATCATTCAAAAGATTATTTTTCTCTAGTATGCTGATCAGCTCTTCAATTGTTTCCGCAGCCGGATCAACTAGGGTTACTCCATCGCCAGCAATATCACTGATTACGGGAGCTAAAAATGGATAATGGGTACATCCCATAACCAGGGTATCAATTCCCTGTTGTAAAAGGGGGGCGATGTATTCTTCCACTGCCTGCCGTGTCTCTGGTCCGGCAAGTATCCCTGCCTCTACAATTGGTACCAACCGCGGACAAGCAGCAGAAAATACTTCATAAGCCACTTCAATCGCCTTAATATTAGCAGAGTATGAACCACTATTTACGGTGCCTTGAGTTGCAATCATACCGATCTTACCATTTCGGGTAACCCGCGCTGCTACACGAGCACCTGGTTTAACTACCCCCAATAGAGGTACTGGACAGGTTTTTTCCATTTCCGTCAGAGTTACCGATGAATGGGTACCGCAGGCAACAACTATGGTTTTGACATCACGACTAAGTAAAAATGAAATAATATCATTCGCATATTTAAATAATTCATCGCGGCTCTTAGTTCCATATGGAAGATGGGCCGTATCCCCATAATACACGAAATTCTCACCAGGCAACCTAGCCAACAGTGATTTAACCACCGTTAGTCCACCCACCCCGGAATCAAAAATACCAATGGGTCTAGTTTTCAAAATTTAACACCTCTATTACAAATTCCTGTCTTCTACCCAAAAGCAACAGGCAATTAACAATCCAATAAATACTGTATCACTTTTGCTCTCTATATTCTAGTAAAGTATTCCTTCTTAGTCTTCACAAAATAAGGAGCTAGTATCAGCACATGACCTATTTCTCCTTACTCATATATATATGTTTTTGTCTGGTATTTTATAATTTCAATAATCAGGGACTATCAAAAAATAAACTAGTCATTTACTCCGGTCTTTTTCGCACTAGACTTCGTTATCAAAGCTTGATATACCTCTAGTATGACTGCGCTTTGACGCCTTATCTAGCACAAAAAATCCTCGGAGTATTCTGCCTTGTTTATTCCTTGATAGCCCCTTATTTGGTCAGTTTATACTCGGCCTGAACAGGTTTTGCAAGGTCAACCATCCCTCCTAGATTATTAACCTTCTCGCCATTAATTAAAAAACTAACCTCCTTAATGGAAGGAAACTGACCCAAAGTATTAGCAATGGCCTGAACCATAAGCTTGCCTTGTTCCTTATTGCTGACCTTTTTAGCCTCTCCACTGAGATCCACAATGCACAACCCCTCAGGTTTTACATTAATATCCAGAAGTTTTGTGCCCGCAGGGAATATAGACCGCATTTCCGTTTGAGATGGGCCTTTTATGAGTTCCTGCATGGTCTGGCGGGCAATCCCTTCGACTTTTCCAATACTGCGTTCTTCAACCACCAGTTTACGTTGCTGGGCGTCCTCAAAATACAGCTTCACACTAACCTTCTCAGTTAGCTCTGGAGATTGCTTCTCGGGTGTAAGTATATCCTTGTCACTCTGGGCGCTTTTCTCAGTGGACGCGGGTATCTTTATCAGATCTTTCCAGGCCTTGACCTTAGTTTCGTCCACTTTGGAACAGCCACCGCTCAAAAGGCAAATAACTAGCAGCACGGCCGCCAAACTGATAATTAATCTTTTGGTCATAATTTCAATCCTCCCCTAAAACTTCCTATTAAGATATTACGATGATGGTCTAAAATTTATGACTTGAATTATAACTTCGTAATTTGTTAATCTAACATCCTAAGGAGGTGTTTCAATGCGTTACGAAGGAACTGTTTTCAGGCCGCCAAGCGAGGCTCATAGTCTTCTCATTCAGGCTACCATAGGTTGCCCTCATAACAAATGTAGTTTTTGCTCCATGTACAAAGGAACTCGTTTTAGAATTCGGCCTGTACAGGAAATTAAGGAAGACCTTCTAGCTGCTCGTGATTACTATGGAAAATATATAGAATCGATATTTTTTCCAGACGGCAATACCATCATTATGAAAACCGAGCAATTGCTAGAAATTTTCAATTACGCTCATGAGCTTTTTCCCGAATTAGAACGCATAACCGTTTATGGTTCGGCCCGATTTGTAAACAAGAAAAGCTCGGAAGACCTAATACGACTTAAAGAGGCCGGTTTAAGCCGAATTCATATGGGTATGGAAAGCGGCGATGATATTACCCTGCAAAAAATCAACAAGGGTACCAACTCCGCAGAAATTATTGAAGCAGGCTTGAAGTTGAAAAATGCAGGTATTCAAACCAGTGAGTACTACCTGGTAGGAATTGCGGGCAAAGCCAGATGGAGGGAACACGCCGAAAATAGCGCCCGAGTATTGAGTGCTTTTAGTCCTGATTTTATTCGCCTAAGAACATTTGCTCCTGAACCTAATACGCCGATTCTAGAAGAAATTCAAGCAGGCAATTTTCAGTATCTAAGTCCCCATGAAGCTTTAAGGGAAATTCGCGTTTTGATCGAAAACCTAAATTGCAACAATAGCATGGTGTTAAGCGATCACGTTACGAATTACTGGAACATTAATGGTCGGATCCCGGATGATCGTGATAAAATGCTCACGGAAATTGATAAGGCGCTAAAAATCGATGAATCACGCTTTAGAACTCCTAATCTGGGTCATAGTTAACCCATAAAACTCTGTACCATACTAATTAAGCTTCCCAAGCAAACTGAACTTGAACCTTACTCCAAAGGGCAGAAAGGGGCCGTAAAGAAACCTAAGTTTCGTTACGGCCCCTTTTCTTTGAGATAATAAAATTAATAAAAGCGCTCGAAAGCGCCTTTATTAATTCACAGCATTTATTTGCTTCTTTTCTTCTTTTCGCTGGGAGCTTCTAGTTTGCTTCTATCGTCCTCATTTTTCTGAGTTCCATCTTTATAAATACCCCTGTCATCTACTGGCCGTTTTTCTTTTTTTGCCATTTATATATTTCCTCCTCCTTTTTTATAATAGGCCATTAGTTCTTTTATAGTTTTGCCTATAACAGAGGATTTATTAATCTAAAATATGGATTATAATGAAATAATTCTTTAATATTCTATTGGGGAGGAACAATAAATACGTCATCTCCCCTAAACTCGAAATACTGGCTTAGTTTCCAGTAAACACCCCGGCTTAACCGCGTATCTGCCTCCCATTGAAAAGTAATATATGGCACATCGCCCTTTAAATGAAGTTTGAGTTCATGATCAAGTGCCATCTCCTGCAAATCATGAAAAGCGAGCTTTATTGGCCTTTCATTTTCCAATATCCCAGTGGCCAGATAAGGTACATCTTCCACTATAACCGGATTTTCATCGTCGCCCATCTGAATATAATAATTACCATCAGAATTTCGGTGCAGGTTAGTTGCCAGCACATTGAGTATCTGTCGCCTGAACATCTCCGCCTGACCAAAATACCATTTTCCATTTTCCTTTATGGTAATATCCTGTACAAGTACATTCATACTTCATCCTCCTCTAGCAAATCATCTCGACCCATAACCTGGACAGATCCCCATACAGGTGGGAAAGAATGTTTTTCTGTTTATTCTCTTCTCTATCACTCAAGAAAATTCCTGCCTATTTAGTTAGGAACAGTAAAACAACCAATCAAAATCCCTTGCTAAAAAGTGCAAGTTAGTATTTTGCTGTACCCTACATATTTTCAACCCGCTTGAATTGCAGAGAATTCCTAAAAATTCTTTCAATATCCCGCTCATCTATTTCATGGTTACCCATTCTTAAGCCTGCCAGACCAAAGCCATGCTTTTTCGCCAGTGTTCGCAAATAATGCACTGTTTCCAGAGCTAGTTTATTACCAATGCTGTAGTCCTGACAATCACCTTCCAATGCCAGTAAGACAGTTTCGGATAAACAGGCCAGGTTTACGCCATCTCGATATCCCAGGTTAGGACCAAAACTAACCGCATCCGGATATTGCACCAGACCACCTTCCAGGATTAACACATCATCTCTTTGCACATATACCTCCGGTGCCACGTCTGCAGGGCGAGCTACATCGCATACTACTGCCCCCGACCTAAGATGACCGGGGTAAATAAGATATTCCGGAGAATTGCTGGTGGCAATAATTAGATCACATTCAGCAAGTTTAGCACCAATATCAATACTAGCAGCGAGCGGGCAAGCAATATCCAGATACCCACATACATCGTTGATAAAAGACAGGGATATTTCTTCTCCTACCTTGATTCGCTGTAGATAGTCCTGGGCCAGCTTTTCATTCTTTTTCTGAAGGATAACACACAACCTGCTCAGCCAGAGGCTCATCCCTTCTAGTTTACCTGTCTGCATTCTCGTACGAGCATATGTGAATATATCCTGGGTTAACGAGTTGAGACGAATTTTACTGCTGGTAGGATGTTTCGGGTTACCAAAAAGAGTAATCTGGCTGAGCTTTTCCGACACCATCAATGCACAAGCTCGCCCTATCGAGCCAGTGGCTCCTACTACGCCCCCCCTGGCAGCTATCAGATCTATATACATCTTCTCAGCACCCAGGAATAATGCCTCTACTGCCATCAAAGTTGTGAAACTATTACCACTGGTAATGGCCACATTTCTTCCCGTTACCGATCTTCCTCCTCTAGTAACAACTGAGGTCAATGCGCCCAAACCTACAATTTCCGCCCCTAAATCCCGTCCCATGTCTACAGCTCTGGCTATGATTTCAGTCGTTTCTTCTTGCGGCAGACTCATAATTTCGCGTGCACCCAAAGGCACTCCTATCAACCAGCCTTCCGCAATTGTACCCTGAAGCGATTTTATGGCAGGCATATAGCAAGCAATTCCAGGATCTCTGGTACGACTCTCCCACTCTAAAAACTGGTACAGCTCATCCCGCTTAAAGGTGACGAAGGATGGGTTATTTAATACCACATCTTCCGGAGCTGGATAATGGATGATAAAGGCGAACTTCTTACTGACACATTCACTCTCCTGCAGAACCGAAGCTTTTATCATGTGGCTGCAATTTCGATAGTCTCTAATTTCCTGAGGTCGATGCTTATCACCAATCAAATAACGGTATAAGCTGGCATAATCACGATAAGTCAATATCTTACAAACCACTTCTAAGGCTTCCATCATACAGTCTATTTCTGGATAGCTTATGGTTAAGGTCGGCTCTAACCTTAAGGTCATCGAATTGTTCAAGAAAGGAGCCAAACGAATCTGGTAAACATTGAGTAGAAATCCGGCCACTAAAGCTGTGAAGCCTCCTTGATCCTGAAGATATGCCATGTCATAAGAACCCACATCATTCATGGAATAGAATTCTATGCCCACCATAAGACCCTGGCCCCGTATTTCCTTTACCACCTCGGGATATTTTTCGCCAAGCTTATGAACACTTGATAAGAGATAGTCCCCTTTTTCTTTGACCTCTTTAACAAAACTCTGCTCATCTTGACATAGTTTTTCTAGAACAGCTGCACCTACCGCACAGGTTAAATTGTTGTTGGCGAAGGTAGAACTATGGAGCATTCCGAAGTCCTCATTCCACACCCGGGGAGAGCTTAGGCATACCCCCAAAGGCAGTAGTCCACCTCCAAGGGCTTTTGCCAGAAGCATGATATCCGGTTTTACCCCTGCATGCTCACAAGCAAAGAGTTTACCCGTGCGCCCTAGTCCGGTCTGTATTTCATCCGCTATGAATAGGACTCCCTGTTCATTACAGATTATCTGGGCAGCATTCAAGTAAGCGGGCTGGCCAACTATAATACCACCTTCACCTTGTACCGGTTCAATAATGAAGCCTGCAACATGATCCTTATTCTCTTCCAAGACCTGCCGCAAAGCATCTATATCATTATAGGGAATTCTTACAAAACCGGGGGCAGGAGCTCGGAAAGGAGTCTGATAAGAATCCTTTCCAGTAGCTGATAAGGCTCCTAATGTCTTACCATGAAAGCTATTAGCTGTTGATATAATAATTTCTTTACCAGTAGTGGAACGAGCAAGTTTAATGGCCGCCTCTACTGCTTCCGTACCGCTCTGGCAGAAAGTTGCATAGCATAAATCCCCGGGGGAGCACTGGGCCAGCATATTGGCTAGTTTCAAGGCTCCTCCAGGCAATGAAGGCTGCACTAAGCTGGGCAAATTTTTTCTGCGCACTTCTTCCAAGGCATCCCATACAAAAGGCGGATTATATCCAAAGGGTACCGCGCCATACTGGGCTATAAAGTCCAAATAACGAATACCTGCATCATCAGTCAAATAACTGCCTTCCCCCTGGGTATAATTTTTATCGAGTTGAAAGGTCTCCAATATTTTTCGTAATGTGGGATTAAGCAGGTCTTTTCTTGTATAAGTCATCATAAACCTCCTTCTTGTGCACATCTTTGTGCAACTCAACTGGCTACATCTATTCTATATCTATTCCAAGTTTTGTCAAACAAGAAAGGCAGTATACATATTTTTTTTATTCAGCGAAATATTATTGATAGTGAAAAAAAATGTTTACTAAAGCTTATCATTCAAAGGAAAGGGTGACTTGGGATGGAAAGTAGTGAGATGAGAAACGCAGATGGTTATGATATTGGTACATGGCATTTTTTAAAAGCCGGTTGGTGGATCCTGCATATCATCGGTATTGCTGGCACATTCTATGTAGGATGGCTCTTTGGCGGTGCGGTTTTTAGATAGACATAAAGATACTCCTGAAATTAAGATTTTTCCTGTGCTATAATAGGTGAAAAATAGCTGGGAGAAACTGCATGATTGAAAAGACAGCGAAAGTGATTGGCATCATTACAATACCGCCTCTGTTCTTGTTGCTGATGGTTAGCTGGATATGGATCTATGGTGATGTAGAAGGATTTAGCCGGAACTGGTACCTTATAACTCTGGGACTGCTAGCCGTAGTTCCAGTGCTGGCTTACCCACTTAGTTACGTCTTGCCGAAAATAAGGGCTCAAGGAAGGGAAGGGCAACGCAACCTGGCCTTCATACTCTCACTGACCGGATACATAATTGGCGTCGTAGTCGGACAGGTGGGCCATGCCCCCATTCTAATCCTATACCTGTTTTGGGGCTATTTACTCTCGGGTTCGACACTGGCACTTATAAACCGGGTACTCCATTACAAGGCCAGCGGTCATGCCTGCGGCTTGGCCGGGCCGATTACCTTTCTGGTGGTTGTAAGCGGCGGCAGGTTATGGTATCTGTTTTTGCTGATGCCTTTAGTATTCTGGGCCCGGATAAAACAGGATCGACACACTGTAGGCAATATGTTAGCCGGAACTCTGGCGGGAGTGTTGCCCACCGCGATAGTGTTCTGCCTATATGTAAGCAACTATCGTTAGCACTTACAACATGTAAAACCTGTTTGGTATTCATTTTGACCTTCATAATTTGCTCACCATATGCATTTATCATCCTAATAATTGTTGAAAGCAAAGACAAGGTATGCGAGCCAATAAAAAACCATTGACTCCATTTATTT
This sequence comes from uncultured Syntrophomonas sp., assembly GCA_964457945.1. Lineage (GTDB taxonomy): Bacteria > Bacillota > Syntrophomonadia > Syntrophomonadales > Syntrophomonadaceae > PHAA01. The sequence goes on along the minus strand of CAYWFX010000005.1, from coordinate 155,796 downwards.
CTCATATTACAATTAAATGGTATATTTCTCAATTAGAGGAGGGGTCACTATGCAAATAGCGCTAAATAAGGTCAACCCCGTTTATCATAGCTGGAGTCATTTTAATCAAACTAAAGTGGCAAAGCCTTGGCTAGCTACAGCTGTCAACATCCTGGATGATAATTCCAAGGATTTTACCCTTTCAGATGATATGCAGATTAAAATTAGAGAGCTTACTATGACAGCTAAGTGGAATATCGAATTGCTGCTGATAGGTGATGCCGGCTTAGCAAAGGCTGATAGTTGCCTGGATCGAATGAAGGAATTAACTCTTAAGGCAATGGACGATATCTTGACCGACGAAGATAGACTGGTTATAAAAAATGAAATCAACTCGATTGTAAAAGATATGGAGCGCAATGCGTACGAAACTGAAAATAAAGTAAGAGGTAAGCTCGGTTTACCCCTAGTAAAGGGGTACTCTACTCCATTTAAACGTCTTGACTCTGATAAGGATTTTACGAATTATATCAGTAAACTTTACGACCAAGCAAAGAAAAGTGGAAAAAAATTGGATTCTGATCGTGCAGATACCGTGAATGAAGTCTGGGACTCTCTGCAGCTCATGAGGCCAGATGTACTGGGCGTGGATGATTTAGATGTAACTACCGTAGATAGAGCTAGAATTTCCTTTGAAAAGGTGAATAGGGCAAAAAAAATGATCGCCGCGAGAAGATCACGAATCGAGCGACTAATAAAAAGTTGGGTTGATCAGTTAGATTTCGCTTGCCTATCCACCTTCAAAAAACCTACCAATAAACTGCAAAATAATTATAGTCAATTACTCTTTACATTGGAATTTTACATTTGATAATACAACGCATTTCATTCTAACTATCCCCTTTTTCCTTATACCTCTTCTTCAAGCCAACTTCTTGATTCGTCGAATTATGGTTACGCCCGGAATTTAAGAAATAAAGCACAATTAATGAAGGAAAATTATCTACATCCATCGAATTGATAGGTCAATCATAATTAAGTGCTGATTTTCGCATTCTTTGTTTTCCTATTTTAAATCTCGAATTATACTTATTAGCTGAATATGTTTTGCAGGAGCTTGAATAGGTTATTTAACGTAGCGGTTTGTCGCACCTGAAATTGTCAGTTGTTACGCGTTCAACAATCAATAAAATCGGCTGAAATATAGCAAACAATTAAGAAAGGTCTTTAGCTTGCTTAAATTACTTTTTGCTGAAAGGTAGCTGTAGTAAATGGCAAAACATAACGGGGTTAACGATTTGTTTCAATCGGAAAGACAGATTCTGGAATCTGCACTCTCGATTATTGCTAAAGCGAATGACCGGAGCAACCCTCTCCTGCAAGAATATGAATTATTAACCTCCAGTTATAAACGGCTGTTGCGACAAACTAATAAATTGCTCAATATTAGTGACAGCCAACAAAGAAACCTGAAAAATGTGCAAAATGACCTAATAAATCTATTAAATAATGCCGGACAAGGTTTTCTAACTTTCGCATCCGATCTTCTGGTCGACAAAGAATACAGCCAAGAGTGTATAAATATTTTTGGACAAAAAATTGATAATCTCAATATCCTGGAACTCCTGCACAACCCAGATGATGAAGAACAGAACATTCTTTTGAAGCGCATTTTCAACATTGTTTTTTCGCCGGATAGCAGGTCGCGTAAAGAAATATATATGGGGCTATTACCCGACAATATTCTGCTAAATGATAAGCATATTAACCTGGATTACAAAGTAATCACGCAAATTGAAGGTGACGCCACCCAAGAAGTTTTAATGTTAATTCTGACTGATATTACCGAAAAAGCAAGGCTGGAAAACCAAATAGAAAGAGAACGCAATCAACTAAAAACCATTGTTAACGTAGTTGTTAATTATAATGATTTTTTAAGGTGCTGTAGAGAATACCGCTTTTTCGTTCGGGTGAAAATCCCCCAGCTTCTGCAGGAAGACAGTTCTCTGCGTTACAGTATGCTGGAGATATTTCGCGAGGTTCACACTTTCAAGGGAAGTTGGGCCATGTTTGGCATGCAAAATGTTAGCAATCGCTTGCATGATTTGGAAAATCAAATCGCCAGCATGATCGAAGAAATTGACGGAATCACAATTCACGATGCCACCGCTGCCCTTAATGCCAATCTTCTAGAGGAATGGCTCCATGAAGATATTTTGAAAATAAGCAACGTGCTGGGCAAAGACTTCTTTGCCCAAGAAAATTTTGTGACCGTTGACAAGCAAAAAATACTCGATATAGAAGAAAAAATTAAAATGTATTTGCCCAATAATGATGGGGAAGTTTTGCTGAAAGAAATAAGAAGACTAAGATACAGGAGCTTAAAAGGGCTTTTAAAAATTTACGTTGATTATGTAGCGGGGTTAGCAGAAAAGACAGAAAAACTAATAAATCCGCTTATTATCGAGGGAAAAGATATTTTTATTGATGATGATATATATACTGGTTTAATAAAATGCCTGGGACATGTGTTTAGAAATAGTGTCGATCATGGCATAGAATCTCCTGACCAAAGGCTTTTAATCTCTAAAGTAGAATATGGAACTATAACTTGTCTTCTAGAAATGCAGGATGATCAAATTATTATAGTTATCGCTGATGATGGCCGAGGTATAGATGTAAATCAGGTGCGGGAAAAGGCGATCAGAAACGGGATCGAGAATACTGATCTTAGCAGTGATATTTCAGATGAAAAGCTACTTCTTCTCATCTTTGAGGATGAATTCTCTACACGGGATACAGTGACTGATTTATCAGGCCGGGGAGAAGGCCTAGCCTCTGTCAAGGAGGAATTAGATAAACTGGCAGGAGAAATAAAGATAAAAACTGAGATCGGAAAGGGTACGGAATTCACCTTTATCTTGCCTATTATCACCATATAATGCACCTACTAATTCGCGACTTAATTCTTAGTCCTGATTGGATTCTGAAAAGAATAGTGCTGCACGCAACAAATTAACAGGACTAGATAAGAACTACAAATAATGAGGAGGATTTCTGTAACAATGGCAAAAATTTTGATTGTAGATGACTCAATGCTGACCCGCACAACCCTGCGCAGAATTTTAGAAGAGGCAGGCCATGAGGTAGTAGGAGAAGCCAGAGATGGGGTAGAATCCTTATCAATGTACACCAATAAGCGACCGGACCTGGTAACTATGGATCTAACTATGCCTAGAACTGATGGTCTGGACGCCATAAAAAACATCATCAGTAAGTTCCCTGATGCCCGAATTGTAGTAATCAGCGCTATCGGCCATAAAATCACGGTTCTGGAAGCAATTGAAAGCGGCGCCAAGAATTATATCATTAAACCTTTTGACAGCCAAAAAGTTTTATGGATATTGCATAAGGTTCTTACAAATTAGTCATACCCCCCAACCGGCTGCGGTAGTTTTTTATATGCTTCTTTTTGTTCAATAATTGTTATTATATTTTTCATTACATTTCTTAGCTGGGTAGCTTCAACCGGCTCATCACGTTTCGCAATTCCATCAATATCATAGCAATTATAATCTTCCCAATGAATTTCCTTAGTTGCTCCGTCTATCTTTATTTTCAAATGATATGTAACATTAGGGGTTACATATCTATTATTTTCGGGTACAAATTTCTCTGGATAATCGAGGATACATATTTGTTTCATTTGTTCTTCAATTTCAGATAATTCCGTATCATTTAACCTAAGTTTTATTGTCTTAGTGCCAGCAGAAATCAAATCTTTGGTATAGGTTCCATTAAAGGTATCAATCTGATTTCTGGCTAAAATCCCATATTGCAATATAAAACTTAACCCTTTTTCTTTATTCTCGGTACTGACAACCGTTAAATCACGGCTAAACGGTTGTTCGGATAGTCCAACATGCCCCCACCAATCTATGGCTTTTTCAACCTGGCCGTCAACCATAAAAGAAACTTTTTGAATGTTCGGAAACTCAGTTAAGGTATTGACAATACTGGCTATTCCCAGCGCTTCACCGCTTGACCCGCCAAAGCTCCTAAGCACCTCTGATGAGAAGTTGACTGTGGCCTGCCCCTGATCAATATTTATTCCCCAAACCTTAGTTTCTGGAGATAGGATCCGGTAGGCACCAGGGGTAACTGGATTACCCTTAATCAGTTCGTTTACGGCCGCCTGGGCGACTGCTTGCGTTTTTTCAACTTGGTGTACTTCCCGTACCAGGTAGGACTCTTTATCAGTGCCCTTCAGGTAGTAAACCGCGACATTGGTAGTCGGAGGAACTGGTGTCGATGGGGTAGGCGTCTCTTCGTTAGTTTGACCTGGAATCGGTGTTTGGCTCGTTCGCGAACCACATCCGGACGATAATAACATTAATCCCAAGAGGATAACCAGTACTGTGGCTTTCCTAAACAGCTTCACATTATATACCTCTTTATAATTTAATCTTCCACTCAATAGTTTAATTAAATCGATTGATGCCATGAATTTTTCGACTAGACCAAGGGCTACACGCCTATTCGTAACGCAGGGCTTCGATTGGATCCAGTTTAGCTGCCCGGTTGGCAGGGTAGATACCGAAGACGATGCCGATACCGGCAGAAAATATAAAAGCACCTACAATTACTTCATAGGAAACAATGATAGGCATGTCTACCAGCGAACATATCAGCGCTCCCAAAGCACCTCCCAGAAGCATTCCAATGGCACCGCCTAGAGCCGCAATGACCGCAGACTCAACTAAAAATTGAAGCAAAATATCACGCCGTTTGGCTCCCACGGAAACCCGGATTCCGATTTCCCGGGTCCGTTCGGTTACTGAAAAAAGCATAATGTTCATGATGCCGATACCTCCGACTACCAGGGCAATACCAGCTATAGCTCCGAAAACTCCGGTAACCATCGCAAGCTCTTGCTGGCTTTTCTCAATCAGTTGCTCATTGGTTCGAACAATAAAACCCTTTTTAACTCCCTGCCGCATTTCCATAATTTTAACAATATGGTCAATGTTAGACTGTAGTGGTTCGGTGCCCTCAATCCGCAGGGTGAGTTGACTGATCTCGTCGCTGCCCTCCATTTTCAACATGGCTTTCACCGGCACGTAATTATTACAAAGCTTAAGGCCCATGACCTGGTCCTCTGGTTTGGATACCCCGCAAACCGCAAAGGGAATCCCGTTGATATTTATGCTCTTGCCTACCGCATCGATACCAGGACCAAACATATACTCAGCCATCATGTCGCTTATTACTACTACTTTTCTGCCCATATTATCTTCCACCTGGTTAAAAAATCTCCCGCTGACTATTTCCAATCCGCTGGTCTTAGGGTAGTCAGAACCAACACCGGTGGTTATCCAGGTGCGTTTATTACGAGGAGTTTTGATGACAGGGAAGTTTTTGGGCCACTTTGTAGGGACTATCGTTTCAATGCTCTTAACATTATCTTTAATAAAATCGCAGTCTTCCAGAGTAAGCTTTCCTTTTTGACCGTCCTCATTGGTTACAGGAATAATGATGAAAGAATTGACTCCCATCCGCAAGGCCGCTTCAGTAGTTTGTTGCGTAAAACTTAATCCTAGCGTGACAATAAGTATTACCACCATTACCCCGATAATTATTCCCAGCAAGGTTAAGGCAGAACGCATTTTGTTTACCCAGAGTCCTTCCAGGGCTACCATGATCATTTCTTTAAGCTTCATGTCAGGCCTTCCTTATTCCTACTATTCACAACTCATGCAGATAGGCATTTAAAACGAAAACCCACTACTATCTACCTAATAACTCCTTATTCGTAACGTAAGGCGTCGATGGGATTTAGTTTGGAGGCCCGGTTGGCGGGGTAGATGCCAAAAGTAATACCAATGCCAGCGGAAAATAAGAAAGCATCTATAATTACCTTTGATGAGAATACCACCGGCAATCCGAGCAACATACAGATAAGGGCTGCCCCACCGATTCCCAGAAGCATTCCACTAATACCACCCAGAGTAGCAATAACGGCTGATTCCACTAGAAACTGGATTAATATATCTTTCCTCCGTGCTCCTACGGCAACCCGGATTCCTATTTCTCTAGTCCTTTCAGTCACCGAAACCAGCATAATATTCATAATGCCTATACCCCCAACCACCAGGGCAATACCTGCCAAAGCCCCGAAAACTCCGGTTATTAATCTAATTTTGTCCTTCCATTGTGCTATCATTTGTTCGTTGCTTTGAGCCTCAAAGCCCCCTTTAACTCCCTGACGGATTTCCAGCATTTTTACTATCTGGTCAGTAGCCAGTTTGAATTGCTCAGCATTCTTTACCCGTACTATAGCTTGCTCAATCTCTTGGTTGTCCTCCATTGCCAGCATGGCTTTTAACGGTACATAGATTGGAGTAAACTGCATGCCTGCAATTGGGGGCTCCGGTTTGGATACACCGCAAATCTCGAAAGCGATCTGGTTGATGCGTACATTCTTGCCTAACACTTCGATGCCTAGGCCAAACAGATCTTCGGCCATTTTAGTGTCAATGACTACCAATCTTTTGCCCATTTGGTTTTCAACATCTGTAAAAAACCTGCCCTTAGCCAGCCCCAAATTTCTGACCTTAATGTAGTCCGGGCTAGTACCAATCAGCATGGCGGAGGTTTTCTTGCGCGGAGTCACCAGGGCTGCATGATAATTAGTTTTAAAAGGAACCACAAGTTCAATACTTTCCAGGGAATCTTTAATATAGTTGCAGTCCTCCAAAGTAAGCTTTCCTTTCTCCCCATCCTCATTGGTTTTAGGCGTAAGAATAAAAGAGTTGACTCCCATCCGTTCCCCTTCCTGGGCGGTTTTTTGTTCGAGACCCAATCCCAGCATGATGATGATGATCACTGACAAGACCCCGATTATAATACCCAGCATGGTTAAGACTGAGCGCAACTTGTTTACCCAGACTCCTTCCAGGGCCACCATTACCATTTCTTTCAGTTTCATGCCAGCCCATCCTCCTGCCCCAGCCATAGCTGGAGCCTCTCTTTGGCCTCGAAAGGCTGAGCAACCGTTTCGCTGAGGACCAACCGGCCATCTCGGAAATGAACAATTCTCTGAGTATGACGGGCTATCTCCGGTTCATGGGTAACAATTATTATAGTGCTGCCTTGTTTATGGAGCTCCTGAAACAAATCCATGATTTCGTATCCGGAACCACTATCCAGATTTCCGGTGGGTTCATCAGCCAGCAGAAGGCTTGGCTTATTAACCAGGGCCCGCGCTATGGCCACTCTTTGTTTCTGTCCCCCGGACATCTCGTTGGGCCTGTGGCTGACATGGCTGCTCAAACCTACTTTTGCCAAAGCTTCGCGAGCCCGGGATCTGCGTTCCTGAGTCCCTACTCCGGCATAAAGCAAGGGAAGTTCCACATTCCTCAAGGCATTGAGCCGTGGCAAGAGGTTAAAATTTTGAAATACAAAACCGATTTTATAATTACGCAGGTTAGCAAGTTGTTTTTCATCCAACCCCCTGGTGTCTACTCCGTCCAGTATGAAATTCCCTTCGCTGGGGCGGTCTAGTAAACCCAGTATGTTCATCAGGGTGGATTTGCCAGAGCCGGAAGGCCCCATTATCGCTGTGAAATCGCCTTCCTCAACTACCAGATCAATGGCTTTTAAGGCTTGAACCTGTACGGTACCCGTATCATAGGTTTTGGTAACTTTTTCTATTACTATCATTTGGCACGAACCTTTTTCCCATCCGTAAGATCTGGCGGAGGACTGGCGATAACCTGATTATCAATCTCTATCCCTGATTTGATCTGGATCGTCAAGCCATCACTAATACCCGTCTTAACTGGCACCAGGTGAGCAATTCCATCCTTTACCAACCAAACGCCGTTTCCTTCATCATGCTCTACCAGTGCTTCAACAGGAATTACCAGAGCATCTTCTTCGGCCGTGGTGATATCCAGATCGACATTATAACCGGGTAATAAAACACCTGGAGATTCGACCTCTACCACTATAGGCAGGTAATCTTCATTATTTTGCGACTGATTCTTACTTATCAATTCCATCCCAACCTGGACGACTTTTCCCTGATATTTGGTATTGGAAAAAGCATTGCCGGTGATCTGCACCTTTTGCCCTACTTTAATCTTACTGGATTCCGTTTCCGGAACATCGCCATGAATCTCTAATTTGGTTAAATTGGAGATAGTTAATATAGCGGCATGCTCGGCAATTACATCACCGGGACTAACGCTAATAGATAGAATTTGTCCATCCTTGGGAGACACTAGACCTTGCCCGGAGGCTTGACGCTCAGCAGATTTCTGGTGAATACGAGCCGATTCAACCGCCGCTTCTAGAGATTGCAGGTCTTGCGGAGCCGCATCCTGCACCCGGCGATAATCCGCTTGAGCCTTTGCAAACTTGGCCTCGCTGGTGTTATAGTCAGATTGTGCTTTATCCAATTCGGCTCGTGCAAGGGCTCCCTGTTCATATAGAGATTGAGACCGCTTTAGGGCGTCATCATCAAGTTTAAGGGTATTCTCCGCCTCGCGTAGAGCCGCTTTTACATCTACCAGTTCTGCGCTCTTGCCACCTGATTGTGCACGGGTCAGATCTGATTCTGCCTTAGACAGATCTGACCGAGCTTTAGCCAGGTTCTCTTGCCCATTGGGAACATAAAGCTCCACAAGAACCTGTCCTGCCTTCACCTGTTCTCCCAAACGGACATGGACCGCTTTGATCATTGCGTTTGCTTCACTTAGGAGCACTTCTTTATCTGTTGCAATAACCTTCCCATCAGCGGGGACTTTTTCAACCAGTTGCTTCTGGCTTACCCTGGCCATACCAACCCTGACCACATCTTTCTGGGTTGAATTGTAGATTTTCATTCCAACCACCACTGTTGCCAGAAGGGCTATACCACAGATTATTAGTATTTTCTTAATTCTGCTGCGTTTTTTCCCTGGATCAATTTTTAATTCGGCTTCTAATTTCTTCACCTGCTTTCCACGAGTATAAATGCTTATTCTAGTGATTTTAGAGCATAGCTCACTAATACTTATTAAATAGATCAACCTGGCAGCCTAATATCGAAGACCCTTTACCTGGAGTGGTAATTAGATCCAGGCTCTTAACCCAAAAGCGTTTATACATGTTGTTTTTTCCGTTTCAATTTTCGCTAATCGCGCCTAACAGTAATTAACTGATATGTATTATTTCGTCATTAATACCTATTATCCTTTTTAATTTCCCTGGGATCTGCGATTTTTTAGTGGTTTTTATCATTACCAAAATACCTCAACTTCAATGGCCAGGGTTATTTGCAGCCCTGGCCATAATTCCAGTAAAAATATTCAATATTGTGTTAATACAATCGCTAAAATGGGCCTGGGTAAGAATTATAATAATGAATTAAGTTATATTGCCAAAACCACCGTAGATGTAGACGTGTATAAAAGCACTATTTATTCTTTAGGATTAATCAAAGATAAGGAAGCAGTTAAATCTATTCTGCGGTTCAATCACTTTCCAATAGAGCCCAGGCTGCTTTAGACATCATAAATAATGATCCGCAAGCAAGTAATCCAAAAGAGGATTATGACTGAATAAACCACGTTAAAGAATATTGTTTATGAAAATGAGTACACTATCCCCCACCAACGAAATTCTGGATGAAACTAGTCGCTATATCCTGAATAGAAAAATCTTCCTTGCCACAGCTTGTCTAATCTTAGCCACATCCTTAATAGTGATAGTCCTTATTAGACACAGCAGAAATGGTCCCCTGCGCCCCTATTTAGGAAGTATATCTTCCGCCGGAACGTATATAGGTTCACTGTTGGCAGCAGCAGTTGCATCAAAATACAGTTTGATGGATTTTTCGTCAATTTTGTTATCTGCCATATTGGCAGTAAGCTTAAATATAAAATTTCCGTCATTAGGCTTTCCATATTCGCTTCTTAGGGTTTCATACTCCTGTTGAAGTATCTTTTTCCTTTCCGGATTGGTTTCTTTTTGGGCTTTTTCTTTGAGCCCGATTAAATAGGGAACTGTGTCGGGATCTTTTGGGGGAACATTACTGTTCATGGTTGTATAAACAATTGCTTCCAGTTTCCCTGCATTTATAATTTTGCTTCGGAAATCACAATTAATGCTGTTAATTATGTAATACTTTGAATACCCTTTTTGGAGAAAATCAGATATGTATTTCCTCATAATTTCTTCATTTGCATCTGAACTTATAATTGGGGCACTTTTAGTTATTTGTTTTTGAGATTCACTTTCTGTCACTTTCCAGTCAGATTGAACTTTCACATCATTATTGCCTATTTCAAAGGCGGCTTGTTTTGGTAAAGCGTTGGTTAATAATACTCCACCAAGTATAACCACACAGAACGTACCCGTGGCCATTACAAGTCTTCTTTTGCTTTTATAAAAATCCGTCATCCTTATCATCCGAATCCTTTTCTCAATGTTTTTCCTATCATCAACCATGCCGATAAGCTTGGGAGCAAGTCTGGGAGAGTTGCAGCTATCGAGCACTGCCAGAAGGGCCTTTCCATACTCCTTGGTTTCGTCACCTTCTAGTAGAGCTAAAACCCTCTCATCAGCGGCCACTTCCATATCCTGACGAATTATTTTAAAGCAGTACCATATTACAGGATTAAACCAGTGGATTATCTGTAACACTAGCAACAAATAGTTGGCCAGCAAATCCTTTCTTTTGTAATGAGCCAGCTCGTGCAGCAGTATATAGGAAATATCTTTACTGGCTAAGTCTGAAATTGCAGGAGAGAGTAAGATTCGGGGTCTAAATACTCCAATAATAGCCGGGGTGGGTATGGCATCCTGAATGATTATTTCAATACTTCTCCCAACACCTGCTTTCTTTTTACAGTCTTCAAAAATCAGATTTATTGATTCTGGTGCAGTGTTGCCTCTTTTCTTAAGCCTTCTATGCAATGAATGATTAATATACAGCAGCCATCCGATCATTAAGATCGCACCCAAAAGCCATAGATATGGCAGGGCAGTTTTAGCAATTGCCCTAATTCCTGAAGTATTCTCAATACTCCCTGTCTGAGGCAAATTCGAAATATCTGGTTTTGCAATTATGGTTTGCTGAATCTGTTCATATGCCTGGGTAAAACTCGTGGTTGAATATACTGGAGGTATAGCATTAAACAAGCTTACAGCACTTTCGGGGCCAAACGGAATGAGCAGTTTCAGTATAAGCACAATCCAAATAATATAATGCCATTTAGGACTAATTATATTTTTCAATATTGTTTTTAGTATTATAATGACAATCCCTACAATGCTTGCGTATAAAGATGTTAGCAAAACCAGGCTGAAAATAGTCTCCATCCTTATACCTCCTCATCCAGCATCTTTTTCAGCTCATTAATTTCTTCCTTCGAAAGCCTTTGGTCTTTTATAAAGCTCGCCAGCATTAGATTTAAAGAGCCGTTATATAATTTATGCAAAAAGGATTTGTTAGCATGCCTTTTGTAATCTTCCTCACTTACATTGGGCGAGTACAGATTTGACTTACCATCAATCTTCTTGGCAGTAACTGCTTGCTTGGCTACTAAGCGCGTAATTAATGTATGGATCGTTTTAGGCTTCCAATCAGAAATTCCATCGAACCTCTCCACAATTTGGGTGCTGGTAGCATTATTAAGCTCCCATAATACTTTCATTACTTCCAGCTCTGCTTCAGATATTTGAGGTACAGGCTTCAAAAATATCTCCCCTTTAAATCAGACTACACTTGTAAGAATAATTATATATTACATTCGTAAGATATTCAAGCTCACATTTCACACCCAGCCTGTAAAAAATAGAAACAATGTTGTAAATTAAATCATCCACAACTATCATTATAGCCACACTTGAAACTATTCGTTTAAGCGCATACAATTAAATTAAGTTGACTATGTTTATCACCCCATATACTGATTGAAAGGAAATGATGAGCATGGACTATATTTCAACCCAGCAGGCGGCTGAAATATGGAGAATTTCAAGCAGACGAGTACAGCAGTTATGCGAACAAGGACGTATAGCTGGAGCCATGCGTTTCAGTCGGGTTTGGGCAATTCCTAAAGATTCTCCAAAGCCGCAAGACCCACGTATAAAACCTGATAAACCTAGCAACGGAGGTGTTATATGAAAACTATTTTAATCATTGAAGATGACGAAAACTTAAGCCGTGGCATAGCATTTACATTTGATAAAGACGGCTATCATGCTGTTTCAGCTAGTAGTATCCAAGAGGGCAAGCGTCTGCTTGAGCAGCACCAGATTGACCTTATCCTACTGGATTTAGGGATGCCGGATGGCAATGGAATGGACTTATGTAAAGAAATCAGAGCTTATTCAAAAATCCCCATTATCATGCTTACGGCCTTCGATTTGGAAACAGACGAGGTATCCGGCCTGCTGGCAGGGGCAGACGACTATATTACCAAACCCTTTTCCTTATCTGTCCTGCGGGCAAGAGTAGAAGCTTTGCTGCGCCGCACGCAAGCCGAAAGCAGACATGTGATTTGTTCCAACCAATACAGACTGGACACAGATACACGCAAGTTTTTCCGTGAGGATGAGGAAATCCCGATCAGTGTTACGGAATTTAAGCTGCTGGCTTATCTGATGACCAATGCTGGGCAAGTGCTTGCCAAGGAGCAAATACTATCCTCTTTGTGGGACAATGAGGGAAACTTTGTAGATGAAAATACGTTACCCGTAAACATCAGCCGTCTGCGCGCGAAAATAGAGGCTGACCCGAAAAATCCAAAAACCATTAAGACCATTCACGGTATCGGATATATCTGGAACAGGGGGGTATAAAGATGACCCCTGCACTCACAATCATAACAGCCATTGCATTATGCTCTCTGACGGCTTTGTTTAGCTACCGCTATGTTGCCAATGCCTTCAATTCCATTGACCAGGTCTTGGACAGCATATTATCCAAAAGTGCCTATCTGCCTTTTGAGGTTACCAAAGATAATCGCCTGGCCAAGCTAACCCATAAAGCAATTAAAATCATTCGTATGACCGCTTCCGATATTTCGCAAACCACGCAGGAAAAAGAAACAATACAAAGCTTTATATCCGATATGTCCCATCAAATGAAAACTCCTTTAGCGGGTGTTTCGATGTATACCGACCTACTGCTGGAGGGAAATACCACCGCGGTCGAACAGCAGGAATTTCTATCCCGTATAAAAGCCGGAACAGAAAAGCTGCAATGGATGATGGACAGCCTGGTTAAGTTGTCAAGGCTGGAAATCGGAGTAATTGAGCTTGCGCCTGTTCCCGTGAATATTAAGCAAACCATTTCCGACAGTATCAGCAGCGTATACGGGGCGGCAGCAAATAAAAATGTCTCCATAAAATCTGCTCATTTTGAGGATGTGCCCCTGCTGCATGACCGAAAATGGACCAGCGAAGCACTTACCAACATTCTGGAAAATGCCATTAAGTACTCACCGCCGGATAGCCAAATCGATATTGCTGTTGATCCATTGCCTATCTATACAAAAATAACTGTTACTGATTATGGCATTGGGATTGCTCCAAGTGAATGGAACTCCATATTCAAGCGATTTTACAGAGGTCAAAATGCCCAAGGCGTTGACGGAGCTGGCTTAGGGCTTTATCTGGTCTCGCTGATATTAGAGAAACAAGGCGGTTATATCCTTGTAGATTCCAAACCGGAACAGTATACGACCTTCTCGATGTTCTTACAAAACTGTAAGATATAACTTCCCATTTGTCAGGAGCCTGTAAGAAATGACCTCTATACTGAAACCATCAGGCAAAGGAGGTTTATAGCGTGGTACTATTAAAAACAGAAAACTTAAAAAAATATTACGGAAAAGAACCCCACACTGTCAAAGCCTTGGACGGTGTTGATTTAGAAATTCTGGAAGGCGAATTTGTCGCCGTTGTAGGTACGTCAGGGTCGGGGAAAAGCACCCTTTTGCATATGCTGGGTGGTTTGGATACACCGACAGATGGCAAGGTTATTGTTGGCGGCAAGGATATTTCAAAAATGACGGATGAACAGCTTACCATCTTCCGGCGAAGAAATGTAGGCTTTGTATTTCAGAACTACAATCTTGTTCCCATTCTCAATGTCTATGAAAATATTATTTTACCTATTGAGCTGGACGGAAATACCGTGGATGAAAGCTTTGTAGAAAGCATCATCGAAACTCTGGGGCTTTCGGAAAAGCAAAACAATCTTCCCAACAATCTTTCTGGCGGTCAGCAACAGCGTGTCGCCATTGCTCGTGCCCTTGCGACCAAGCCATCTATCCTGCTGGCGGATGAGCCGACAGGAAACTTGGACAGTAAGACCAGTCATGACGTTTTGGGCATCCTGAAAATGACATCCACAAGGTTTCATCAGACCATGATGATGATTACGCACAACGAGCAAATCGCCCAGCTTGCCGACCGTGTGATCCGCATTGAGGACGGCAGGATCGTTGCCGCAGAAGGGCGGTAGAGGTATGAGGAATAACAACCAAGCAATTGTAAGGAAGCTGTCCAAACGGAGCTTCATGACCAATAAAAGCCGTAATATGTTTGCCATAACCGCCATTTTACTAACGACCGTATTGATTACGGCAGTATTCACGATTGGCATTAACCTGATGGACGGTATGAAGCAGATGATGATACAGTCCTCCGGACGCAGCACCGAGGTTGATTTTCAGTACTTGACACAGGATGAAACAGAGCGTGTGACAGCTCATCCTCTCATTAAGGAGTATGGTTTATCCAAGCTGGTTGCCTCGACCAGCGAAGGCATATTTCGTCAGAAACCTGGCGAAATCCACACAGCAGATGTAAACTTCGCCAAGTTTACCTTCAGCAGGCCAACTACAGGCCGGTTACCCGAAGCAGATAACGAAGTTGCCTTGACAAGCTGGATTTTGGACGCAATGGGATTACCGAGAGAGCTAGGGCAACCCGTCCATCTGGATTTTACCATCGGTGATACACCCTACAGCATAGATTTTATCGTATGCGGCTTTTGGGACAGTGACATCAACCTGCACCCCTATGGCATTGCGTATATATCCGTTCCGCTGGCTGATAAGCTTTTATTGGGTGTTGATGTGGAGCACAGTCGCGCAAGCGGTGACTACAGCGGCGCAACGAAGGTATCGGCCAACATCAACGGGAGCCCTGCCGATCTTGAAAAAAATGTGAATACCATCGAGAAAGAGACCAACCTAAATGGCGCTGCGGCAGGTGTTCTCATCAACCAGGCGTATACATCAACAACGATGAACACTGAAGTTATGGCTGCTATGGCTTTGGTTATCATCATCATTCTGGTGAGCGGCTATTTGTTGATCTATAATATATTCTACATTTCAGTGATCAAGGATATCAAGTTTTACGGTCTGCTCAAAACCATTGGCACGACCCAAAAGCAGCTTATCCGCATCGTCAATTTTCAAGCCCTGTTGCTCTCTGTTATCGGCATCCCCGTTGGCCTGCTTTCAGGGTATCTTCTGGGCATTGGGTTGATTCCGGTGCTGCTCAGCTTCCTTAGCATAGAATATATGTCGGCGCCACCCAATCCATGGATTTTCTTGCTGGCGGCAGCACTGGCCCTCATTACAGTGCTCATAAGCTGTCACGGCCCGGCGAAAACAGCCGGCAAAATCAGCCCCGTAGAGGCGGTTCGCTATACCGGTGTTGCGGCCGGTCCCAAGAAAAAGACCAAGCGAGGCACCAGTGGAGCCAAAGTAGTGCGTATGGCTTACTCTAACCTTTTTCGCCATAAGAAAAAGGCTTCGCTGGTCATTGCATCCATATCAATTGGTCTGATCCTGTTTAATATGGTTTATACCCTTGTAGGCAGCTTTGACGTAAACAAATTCTTGCAGACCTATATCTGCGGCGATTTCCTGATTGCCGACACTGATTATTTCAATATGGCCAAAGCGTATTCACCAAGCTACACGCTGACAGAAGAAACGCTGTCCAAAATTAAAACCCTGGACGGCGTGGAGCAAATCGCCAAGGTCTATTATGAATATGGCTTTGACCAGATCGAAGGCGCACTTGCAGATCGTATGATGGATAACTTTTATCGGGGTGAGATCGTCAAAGAGAATCCCACCTTATCAGAGATGGAAATAGAAAAGATTATTGAAAAGATAAAAGCCAACATGTATGGAAATTTCATTCCTTCCCAAATCTACGGCTTTGACGATTACTGGCTGGACAAACTGGAGGAAAACATCGTCGGGGGCATCTTCGACCGCGAGAAATTTCTGTCGGGCGACTATATTGTCATCGGTTCCGACCCCCAAAACCTCTTTGAAGTTGGCGATGAAGTGGATTTCAATATTGGCGCGGACGACGGCGAGAACCGCCGTTACGAGGTCATGGCCAAGGTGGATGACAGGCAACTCAGTTCCTTAGGTGCCCACTTCTCTTCCATGCCCGGTTATTCTGCTTACCTGCCGTCCTCTGAGTTTATGAGCCTGGACCGTCCTAATATAATGTCGGCTACAGTAATGGCAGACGACGCCTCTCTGGAGCGACTCCAGGCGCAAATCGGCGTACTGCTCTCAGACAATCCCGATGTAGATTTCCGTTCCCGTGCTGACTATATTGCCGAAATGAAAAACGATAACCAGAAATTGGCGTTAATTGGCTTTACGCTGTGTGCCGTGATCCTGCTGATTGGAATACTGAATTTCGTTAATACCACCATGACCAACATCTTCTCGCGCAAGCAGGAGTTAGCCATTCTTCAGAGTATAGGCATGACCAACCAACAGAGCAAAAAGTTGCTTGTGCTGGAAGGCATATACTATGTTGCAGCAGCCTTGCTGATTTTTACTACACTTGGCTACGCCCTGAGTTACTTGGCCGTTATGTCCATTGTAGAGGGAAGTGCCGCCTACACCTACCAGTTCAGCTTCGTGCCTTTACTTATCAGCTTCCCTGTGCTGCTGCTTTTGGCATATGCATTACCGACAGCGATATACAATAACATCTCACGGGACAGTGTTGTGCAACGACTGAGGGAGATTGAGTAAATAAGGTGGTAATCGGCCACCGGCTCTGACTATTCCCCTCGGATGGCATCCAGAGCACTGAGTTTCATAGCCCTTCTTGCCGGTGCATAACCGGAAACTAGACCAACCAAAGATGAAAATACCACCGCTCCTATAGCTAATTCAGGAGATATGATTGATATACTTCGGCTAACTCCCATATCTCCCATTAGCTGCATGCCGACTTTATTTAATATTAATGATACCGCATAGCTCAACACTAAGCCAATAAGACCACCACCTAAACCAATTAAGCCAGCTTCAATCAGAAACAATTTCTTGATATCACGAATATTTGCGCCCAGTACTTTAATAATCCCAATTTCGCGCGTTCTCTCGTAGATGCTCATTACCATGGTATTTGTGATTCCGATAGCGGCTACCAATAGACTGATAGCCCCAATCCCAGCCAAAATCGCCTGAATCGTTCGGGAGGTTTTTTTCATAGAATCAAGCATGTCGGTAAGACTGAATGTTTGATAGCCCATGCCCTTAATCTGTTTCTGTACCCCTTCGACATTTTCTATATCCTTTACTTTGACCTTAATATTATTGTACTGTTTGTCTTCGTCCGGCTCTTTTCTGGATTTGGAGTTAGTATCCTCTTTCAGTATTTGATTCAATTGACTAATGTTCATATAGGCCTGATAATCCTTCTCGTTTCTACTCTCCTTGAGAATTCCTAATCCCTTTATCTCGTATTGCTTGGGTGGTGTAGTCTTGGCATCACGAGTTGCTGTACGCTTTTCGCCATATTCCATATCTGAGGTTATAATTAACTTGTTCTTTAGCAGGTCTACCTGCGCCTTAGGGCGGGGCTGGTTAATTCCAGGCCTCATATTTATTCCCCGTTCAATAATCATTCCTCCTCCTCCACTGTTTTTCAAACGAGGATTGCGAAAATTATATGGTACCTGGGCTCCAAATATAATGGCTTCCTTATCAGATGATTGTAAAAGCCGCCCTTCTTCAACCTCAAAATCAAATTCTTTCAGGTCCTGTGGTCGTACCCCCATTATCTGTAGGTGAGCTACCATCTTTCCAGCCCCCATCTTCAGGTTAGCATTTTTCAGGGGCATAACCGCGACTACACCAGGAATTTTCTCAAATGTGGTCACAGCCTTGTCGTCCAATTTTACCTCTGGTCCCTTTTTGTTCCTCATTCCTGATCCGTTGTAACCCGGGTGTACCTCAATTATATTCAGGCTTCCCATCTGAGCCAGATCTTCTTTAAAACTGCTATCCATGGCAATTCCGAGGGACAACATAATAACAATGGAGCTGGTACCGATTACCACCCCTAATACCGTTAATATGGTTCGCGTCTTGCGTTGAAGCAGATTCTTAAAACTCATTAGAAAGAGGTCTTTACTATTCATCAAAGTCCACTTCCTCTAATTTGGCCTTGCGGCGTTTACGAATAATTATAATAGCAATAGCCGTGAGGAGCGCAATTACTGCTACGGCCGATATTATCCAGATCTTGGGCAACTTTTGCTTGCTTGGCACCGGAGGCTGATTCATTTCCATTGAGGGCCCTTCAGGTGCTTTTATGGCCTGCATATTCAATCTCTTTTCCAGCTCATATGGCTTTCCGGCATCGTCTTCATATTTAAAAAGAATCCGGCCCTCAACTTTGCCTTCCATATGCGGGGTAATGGTTACGTCATAAGTATCACTTTTCCCGGCTTCTAAATTGCCAATATATAATTCGCCGTCACGGGTATCAAAATCACCCTCTGCCTGAATAGTCAGGTTACGAATGATTGACCGCCCAGCATTATAGAATTCTACTGATAAGCTCAAGGGGTTATCAACGAAAATTTCAGGGGGAAGTTCAACTGCTGATGCCATTAGTCTTATTTGCTGCACCACCGGAATGCTGATAACTTCCTTTTCGTTTAACTTCGTACCTTTGCTATCCTGGTAATCTATATTAGTGTTTATAACATAGGTTTGATTTTCCGCCCCCAATTTAGCCCGGAACATTAAGGTTTTTTCCAATCGCTCCTGGGGCTCGATTTTATTAATATAAAAGGAGTTGCTGTTACTTACCGGAGAAAATATTTGCCCGTCGGAGGTCAAGCTAACTTTGATATTTTTCACAGCGGTCTGGCTGGTATTAATGAGGGATAGGGTTAGTCCGAAATCCTGCCCAGCTAATACAAAATCACCCCCATATGTATACTGATCAATAATTATACGTGGTATTGAATCGTCCTGTTCGCCTTTGCCCACTACTGGTATATAGACCTTAGTTGTTCCTGTATATTCTCGTTCGTTATCATCTTTATATTTCATGTTTAAGTCGAGCGCATAAGTTCCTGTTTTCAGGTTGGCGTCAACATGGAGCGTAAACCCCACCGACCTGATTATTCTTGCTTTTATCGAGTCTATGTATTGAGTATCAGACGCTTTTTCCAAATTGATACCATCAGGCGTGAAACCGGTTAATCTCAGCTCAACGTCTTTAATATTCAGGTCTCCATCATTTTTACATTGCAGGTTTATCGACCTGCTTGAACCTGCCAGTAAACTATCTGCGCC
The DNA here is from genome assembly GCA_964457945.1 of uncultured Syntrophomonas sp. Classification (GTDB taxonomy): domain Bacteria; phylum Bacillota; class Syntrophomonadia; order Syntrophomonadales; family Syntrophomonadaceae; genus PHAA01. The sequence continues at coordinate 136,171 of CAYWFX010000005.1, read as the reverse complement.
AAGGTCTACCGCTAAGAGTTTTAAGGTTGGTTGTTTGTTTTCATTAATAATTTTTATGTAAACGGTTGAGCTTACACTCCCCCTTGCTCCCCTTGCAGATGAATAGCTAATAGTAACGGTTATAGGATAAATCCCTGGTTTGGTATTGGCAGGGATATTCACTTTGAAGCTACTGGAATAGGAATCATTACCAATATATGAAGCATAATTCGCAAATGACATCCTATCCGGTTTAAACGGTCCCTTCTCTGGATCACTCATTACAATTGAAATAGTAGCATCTTTAGCCGAACCCTCACTGGTATTTTTATAGGGTATTGATAAAATGTCATTTTCCCCAGCTTTGAAAACCGGCATCCATCCATCACTGGCAATAACGATGTTCGGTTCTTCTGTTGACGAGTAATCCTCTGCCAGTGAAATAAGGGGGTGTAAAATGCCTATAAAAACTAGGGTAAAAAGTATTAAGGATAATTTCTTCATTATATCTGCCTCACCTCAACGAAATTAGTTATTTTCTGTAATTCTGCCATCTCGAATATAGATAATTCGGTCAGCATATTTAGCCACTTCACTGTCGTGGGTCACGATAATAACGGTTTGATGATTATTACGAGCTATCCCAATAATGAGTTCCATAATGTCAAGGGTGGTTTGAGAATCCAGGTTGCCAGTAGGTTCATCAGCAAATACAATCGGAGGGTTACTCACGAATGCCCTGGCAATTCCAACTCTTTGCTGCTGTCCGCCGCTCATCTGGGTGGGCTTGTGCCTCAGGTGTGTTTTAAGACCAACTGCCTCTAACATGCTGGCTGAACGTCGTTCGCGTATTTTTTTACTTAAGCCTCGAAAGGTTAATGGGAGGCTGACATTTTCTAATGCTGTCATAGTGGGAATTAGATTATATGATTGAAAAACAAAACCTACGTTTTTTTGCCTAAAAATGGCTAACTGGTGTTCATTCATTTTCTCGACGGATCGGCCATTAATCTTCACTGTTCCGTGGGTTGGCTTTTCCAATCCTGCCATAAGGTTCAAAAGGGTTGATTTGCCTGACCCGGATGTCCCCAGAATACAGCAGACTGTTCCGTGGTGAATAGTAAGAGATACACTGTCAAGAGCAACGACCTTTTCCTGCCCTATACGATATATTTTTCGTAAATCTTTAATGATAATATCATGATCGGTAATTTTGATCCCTCCTCATGTTTAAAATTACCACAATTATCCGAATGCTGGAAGCACAGGATGAAAGATATGGCAAATTAGTTTATAATTACTACTATATATGTTTTTCTGATTTCTTTCACCATATATAGAATATTTTCACGTTAGTGAAGTTTCGGGACTATTTTCATGTCATCTATACTATTTTTAATGTTAATACTTTGACTCAGCAGCCATGCCGCACTGAAATATTCAGAGTTGTCCGGTTGAGAATTTTATAGAAGGTGTTGTTTTGGGAATAAATATATTGTTTGCATTCGCAGTATCAGTGACAACTATATTTATTATTGGTAATAGTACCATAGGTATTTTTGCATATCAGCATCCACCGTCATATCATTATGCAATGATATCGGTTGCCTTTTTACTTGTTTGGTTTTTATACGGATTAATATTGGGATACATGAGAAGGAAGGACTTTTTAAAGTTCATATCACTATACTGGAGTATATTAGGGTTCCTTGGCATGGTGGGTTATATTCTTCCAAGTAGCTTAGTTGAAATACTGAGAGTGGTAGCACTCCCTGCTGTACTCCTGATTTTCGCCCCGACCTACGGACTTCGTTATTTCATACCGTTATTAAATCCACAACTTCTTTTTGCACTATTATGCTTGGTACTGTCATGGTCATCAGGAGCTATTGGCTACCTACTTGGCACACTACTTAGTAAGTTAGTTCTCAGGGTATCTACTAAGGCTAATTTTGATGACAAGTAGTAGAAAGAATTAAATCAGAGTCTTAATTGTTAATGAGAAGACTTCTACGTACGTAAAGATTAATTAATTGAAAAGGTTGAGTTATTATCGAAATACGAACTTCAATAAAAAGCAAAAGAGCATATTTAATTCTACTTCTGCCAGCTGGGGTGCTGCTGTTGTATGTTTCCTCCTTTTCCGCCCTTAATATTGAGAGATATTACTCAACAGGTATTAATCGGCTGGTAATCAGTGCTGTTAGCATTGCAACCGGGATTTTACCGTTTTCTCTTGCGGAAATGCTGGTGATCTTGCTCGTATTCATAATTGTATGGATATCCGTGTGGATGCTTTTCATTCTATTAAAGATGAAAAAATTTGACCATTCAATTCTCCTCAACTACCTGCTTAACCTACTGGCGTTCGTTAGTATTGTATATTTCGCTTTTGTCCTGCTTTGGGGGCTGAATTACAACCGCATTAGCTTTGCGGACATCGCACATTTTACTATTCAGCCGGCCACAACCGAGGAATTAGCGGATGTATGCAACAACTTAATTGACCAAACCAATCGATTGCGCGTGAGACTGGATGAGGATGAAAACGGCGTAATGAGGATCTCTGGCGGGAAAGCCCATATACTTACCGGTGGTGATGCAGGGTATGAGAAAGCTGCAGCAATTTACCCGGAACTGGGGGGGAGGTACGGCCAACCCAAAGGGATCTTGTTAAGTGAACCCATGTCCTCCCTGGGCCTTGCCGGGGTGTATTCCCCTTTTACCGGTGAGGCCAATATAAATATGGCATTGCCTGATGCCATGCTGCCTTGCACTGTTTCCCACGAGATGGCACACCAGCGGGGCTTTGCCAGGGAAGATGAAGCCAACTATATATCCTATCTTACATGCAACCTAAATTCCAATCCTGACTTCCAGTACTCAGGTAATCTGCTCGCGGTTATCGTCTCAATGAACATGCTTAAAAGCTATGACATTGAAAGATACCTTCAATTGCAGGAAAAGTATAGCCCTGGGGTTAGGGAAGACTTGAAAAACTACTCGGTTTTCTTGAAAAAACATGAGAACGTAGCGGGAAATATAAGCAATGATGTCAACGATTTATATTTGAAATCCAACCGACAGGTTGACGGAGTCTATAGCTACAATCGAATGGTAGACTTATTGATTGCAGATTTCCGAAGTAAAAAAATCACTCCCATACAATAATGAGTACCACCCGCTCAGCGGTTGGCACTCATAACTTTCATAATAATTTGCCAAGCTTTTGCCTTTCTTCATCAATGATGGACTTATCAAGTCTATCAAATAAAATTGATATTTCGGGCAAAACATATCCACAAGCAACACTCTGCGACTTCCATTCGCCTTTTAGGCTCAACCAATCAAATACTTTCTCTGACGAAAACGGCAAGAACGGCTGCAACAACACGGATACGTTAGCAATAATATGCACGCAGTTGTAAAGCGTATTTGCACAATCGTCAGGGCTTATTTTTCTTGTTTTCCACGGTTCAGTTGAATCATAATACCTATTACCAAATCGTACCAAGTCAAAAATAATCGCAAGTGCGTCCTTGAACTGTCCGTTTTCTATTTTTTGACCGACCGTAGGATAGAGTGCTTCGATTTTTTCCTCAATCTCGCATCTCAATATACCATTCGGAATGATACTATCATTATATTTCGCAATAAAAGCTAGTGTTCTGTTGACGAAATTACCGTATGTGCCCAAAAGTTCGCTGTTATTTCGTTCGACAAATTCACGCCACGAAAAATCGGTATCTCGTTTCTCTGGACCATTCGCAATAAAGAACAATCTCAGTGCATCGGGGTTATAGCGATCAGCGATATCCTTAACCCATACTGCCCAATTCTGACTTGTTGATATTTTTCTGCCTTCCAACGTCAGATACTCACTCGAAATAATTTCGTCGGGCAGTCTTAGATTGCCGCCATGACCAAGCAAAAGAGCTGGCAGGATAATGCTGTGGAATGGAATGTTATCTTTTCCATGCACATAATAGTGTCGTGCGTTATCACCCCACACTTCTTCAAAAGTAATCCCTCGACTTTTTGCAGCAGTGTTACTTGCAGACAAATAGCCAAGTACATTTTCAGCCCAAATATATATTTTTTTATCCTCGTATCCCTCTTTGGGGACATCAATTCCCCAATCAAGGTCACGAGTAATCGCTCTGTCCCGAAGTCCCTCATCAATATATCTTTTTGTAAAAGCAATCGCATTTTTTCTCCACTTGGAATGGCATGATAAGAAATTACATAGCTCCGATTCAAGTTTGGATAATGCGATGTAAAGCTGGGTCGTTTCTGAAAACGTGATTGCTTTTCCACATTCCGAGCAGACAGGTGATATCACTGTTTCAGCTTCCAAGACAGTCCCGCAATAATCGCACTGATCACCTCTGGTTTGTTCCCCGCAATTCGGACAAGCACCAATAACCAAACGGTCGACAAGAACCTTTTGGCAATACTTACAATACGCTCGTGGTGCAGTCTTCTCATAGACATAATTGCTTTCATATAGTTTTTTATGAAACTCTGTCACAAAGGCTATATGTGAAGAATCGGAAGTTTTACCGTACAAATCATAGCTAAATCCAAGCTTGGTAAAAACACAACTAAATTCATCATGGTAGTAATCGCTGATTTCTTGCGGCGTTTTACCTTCTTGTTTTGCTCGGATTGTAACAGGTGTCCCGTGGCAATCGCTACCTGAAACATAGAAGACTTGATCACCTTTTGAACGATAATATCTTGCTAGTACATCACCCGGCAATAGAGCTGCGATATGACCAATATGGAGCGAGCCATTGGCATAAGGCCAAGCACCTCCGATTAGAATATTTTTCATTTCTGACACCTCATTTCATTTAATTAGATTTGTGTGTTAACATGCTATATTAACGATATAGCCGACGCAAAAAAGCTCTCACCCCCGAAATAAAATTTTCAGGGACGAGAGCTGTACTTCGTGTTACCACCCTAATTCGCCCATTCCTCACGAAATGAACCTTATCAAGTGCGGGCAGGAAATGAACTGCCGATACTCTATCTCTATCACGGGAGATCCCGTCGTAGCCTAAAAGTTGATCTTCTCGGTACGCAGCTCCAAGACCATATTCGGTAACCGTTACTTCGCCCATTCTCAGCAACCGGGTTCTCTGTAAAAGCTATTGTTACTTACTCTTTCTCTTCAATGCCTTTGGTGTAATATTTAATTTGCTTTTATTATAATCAAATAATTCAAAGTAATCAATTGAAGGGTTTGCATAAATGATAAATTCAATTCCTCCCGCCACACCTTAATGGCGGTTTGTAAATAATGTTATAAATTCGCAAAAAAGAACCATTGAAAGACTATAAAACTAAGGATTGCTATTATTTCGTTTTTAGAAATTCTTAATCTATATTGGTAATCATTTACACGTGTTAGCTCAACTTGCTTTTGTATTTCATCCGTTCGCTGTAAGGAATTGGCGATAAAAGTAACCAAAATGTTGGATAATTCTTTAGACTTTGTTTTAACACCCAGGTCATTATTTTTAAAAATATTCCGTGCCTGTTCTAATACATCTTGTTTAAATTGAGTTACTGACTTGTTTAATTCATTCACTATAAACATGGTCATATTCAAATATTTTCCAACCGGAATTCCTAATGAATTCAAGGGGAAAAAGGCTTTATTAAGCATATCCATGATTGCTACAAAAGAGGTTGTAAAAAAATATAAGCTGCAGATATACCAAACAAAAAATATTTTTACCATTTTCAAAAATGCTGCTTCGAAAACAAAATTATTAAAATATGCTGGTGCAGGAAAAAGCTTACTCATCAACAGAGATAATAATATTCCACAAAGATAAGGAAATACAAAAATTACTCCATAAGAAATCAGATTTTTAAGGATAAACCGGAGATCACTTTTAATAAATACCGTAATGAATACCAAATATAGAGTAAAATTAATCAAATCCAGCCCATTATTACAAAAGGAGGCAGCAATAGCCAGGAGTATGGCTAGACACGCTTTTATCCCTGCGTCAATTTCAATATTTTCACCTTTTAGATCAGCTGAATATCCAAGCAAAATAAATTCACATCCCTGAGAACAACTAGATAATTTCTGAAAAAATGCCTCTTTTTTTAATCTCACGAACCGTTAACTCACTGATGCTCCCCGTTATTAAACCTGTAATAATCGCGGAAATTAGGAGTATGGGAAGATAATATAAGATGACTGTCTCTCTTAATATTAATGAAGCAACCGTCAGTTGAGCTATGTTATGGGCTATGGCACCGATGATGCTAATTCCTTTGATACTGAATACGCGTGACATTTTTTTATAAAGCAGCCACATTATAACAGCACTTAAAAGCCCCCCTGCCAAGCTAAAGGGCAGCACGGTAATTCCTTTACTCAAAACTGCTACAACTACACACCTTAGAAAGACGATGATTAGAACATCCTTGAGATCTAGAAAGGCAATCGCAATGATGGTGATGATATTCCCCAACCCGAGCTTGACTCCAGGTATAGGAATCGGTATAGGAATAATTAATTCTAATAGCGAAATTAAGATCGCATTACAAATTAGAATTATGATGACCGCATCTCTTTTTTTATTATTCATGTCTTCTCCTGATTAGTAAGAAAAAATGTCAACTTGCTTATTGTCACCTGCAATGGTTATGACAACCTTTGAAGGGATACAAACCGCTCTATCCCCTGATTTTGTTAGCCAGCCGGTTTTCACACAAGTTTGATTCGGACAATCTGATTCTAAAAACCTGATCCTTCCTTTTTCAGCTAGGATAACCTGGTTAATTCCATTATTTAAATTAATATATTCAGGATTCTTAAGATCATTTAGATTAATCTGTTTAATTAAATTGCCATTCTGCTTGATAACTGCCGTGATTTGTTGGCCAGGACTTACTCCATAAGTATTCCAAGCCATAAAAAGAACGGCAATTACTGCTATACTGACAATTAATATTTTATCACCAATTTTGAATATACGTGTATTCATTCGTTGCATCCTCAAATTGAAATTTAGCTTGCAGTCCCGGCGTTACATATATCTTTTTATCATTGGTGATAAAAATTGCTTCTGCTTGGCCATAACGTTTAACCAGCTCCATCCCTTTCTCAAGACCTAAAACAAAAGCTTTTGACATCCCATCGGCTTCTGTAGAGGATGAGGCTATAATGGTCACACTCATTAAACCGCTGTCAGCAGGATAACCTGTCTGTGGATTAATAATGTGACAATAGCGCTTACCGTCCTTAATGAAATAACGTTGATAGTCTCCAGAAGTGACGACTGCTTTATCAGCGACGCTAACCACGCCAACAATTTCGCCATTTTGACCTCTAGGATTTTGGATACCAACCTTCCATGCACTTCCATCGGGTTTACTGCCCAGCACGACAACGTTACCCCCTAAATTGGCGAAGGCTGAAGTTATCCCATTTTTCTTATATATTTCAATCGCCATATCTCCTATATAGCCTTTGGCGATTCCACCGAGATCAACCATCTGGCCTGTTTTTTGCAAACTGGCCGAATTGGTCGCTTCATCAACCAGAACATCTTGATAATTAACGAGAGAAACGAGCTTCTTCAGGACATCATCTACTGGAACCTGAGGGTTGTCGGTGCCAACACCCCAAGCTTTAACAAGCGGGGCCACAGTTATATCAAAGGCAGCCCCGCCACTTAAATCTGAAATCTTCCGGGCCTCTTTTAATATGCTGATTGTTTCCGGGTTTAATTCAACATATCCTTGACCCGCGTTATTATTAAGTTTATTTATATCCCCACCCAGGCTGTTTATTGTCCACAACGCATCCAGTTCTTTTATCTTGGCCGATACTTCTTCCGAGGACTTTTTGGCATTTGCTCCATATACTTGCTGATTAATGATGGTACCCAATGCAAAGTCCTCGGATTGAACTGGTTTCTGTTGACCAATATCACAACCTGTTGAAAAGACTAATATGCTCAAAATTAAGAGTATATAAATACGTTTTATCATGTCCAGTTCCCCATGTTCAAGGTTGTTATTAGTCTCTACAATTTATATTTAATTAGATAGCCTTTTCCATTTCCAATGGTGGAATCTTGTAGGTCCGAATTACGTTGGTTGGACATTTATCCAAACAAACGATCTCATCACATTTTTCCATGCATATACTTGAATCGACAACTGCCAGATTATTCTTCATTTTAATGGCGCCATACGGGCAGGCCTTACCGCACAGACCACAACCGATACAGCCAACTTTACAGATCTTCCTGACAACTGCTCCTTTATCCAGCGAGTTGCAATATACAGCAACATGGGCATCAATTGGAATCATTTCAATGACATGCTTCGGGCAAGCTGTTGCACATTTCCCGCAGCCTGTACATTTTTCCTTATTCACAACCGGCAAACCCTCTGCACTCAATTCAATGGCATCAAATACGCACTGCTTCACACAAGATCCCAATCCAATACAACCATATTCGCATTCTTTGGGACCGGATAGAAGTAAAGTTGCCCCCAAACAGTCTTCAATTCCTGCATAAATATACTTACTGCTCTCAGCACTAACAGATTGCGAACATTTAACCAGAGCTACCCTGGGTTCGATAGCTTCAGCTACTTTTCCTGTCAATTTGCCAACCTGTTCAGCTACGGCTTTTTTGCCCGGAATACATAGATTGGGAGCAACATCCTTATCCAAAACAACTGCCTCGGCATAGGCCATGCATCCGGCAAAACCGCAGGCACCACACTGCCCCTTGGGCAAAGCATCCTCGACTACATGAATCAATGGATTCATTTCAACTGCAAATTTTTTATTCGCATAGGCCAGAACTAACCCAAAGAACATTCCTACCCCAGCCATAATAGCAATAATCGCAATAACACTACTCATTCTATTTTCTTAGCCTCCCTTTCTATTTGATCATTCCGGAAAAACCGAAAAACGATAAGGCAAGGCATCCTGCCACAATAAAAGCTACTCCCAATCCTTCGAGGGATTTCGGCACATCCGCCAGTCTTAACTTCTCCCGGCAGCTTGCCATCAGAACAATCGCCAGCGCAAATCCCACCCCGGAACCAAACGCATTGACGATACTTTTCATCAAGGAGAAATTCGATTCAACATTGATCAGTGGAACACCAAGTACCACACAGTTCGTGGCGACTAAAAGCAAGTAAATGCCCCACATTTTGTGCAATGCCGGCGTATATTTTTTAACCACCATCTCCAGCAGCTGCACGAAGCTTGCAATCAGCAAGACAAATACAATCGTAGTTAAAAATGTAACATTAAAAGGTACCAAAATATAATGATGAACGATCCATGCAAACATTGAACTCAGGGTAATGACAGCGGTTACTGCCATACCCATCCCAGCCGAAGCGCTAAGGTTATTGGATACCCCAAAGAAAATACATAAACCCAAAAATCTTGTCAATACGAAGTTATTAACCACAACTGCTCCCATAAAGAGGAGTAAATAATCGTTCATATTGTCTCACCTCTCGATGCTTTAGCTTTTTCGATATGTTTAATCAGAATGTTAGATGCTCCTACCAGGTAGCCTATGAGTATAAATGCTCCCGGTGCCAGAATCATTATGAGCGCCGGCTCATAGGAACTCGGCAACACCTGGTATCCCAGCAGGGTTCCATTGCCTAGCACCTCACGTATTACTCCGATAATGAGCATTGCTAAGGTAAAACCAAACCCCATTCCGAGCCCGTCAACAAAAGACGGCAGGGGGGTATGCTTGGAGGCAAAAACTTCTGCTCTCGCTAAAATGATGGCAAATACCACAACCAACGATAGATAGATCCCTAACTCTTTATAGAGCAGGGGCGCAAATGCCTTTAATAGTAATTCAGCCACCGTTACAATCGTAGCAATGGAAGTAATATATATGGGTACCCGTACCTTGGGGTTAACCAGGTTGCGGACCAGTGAAACAATCAGATTGTTCATGGATATAACAAAGGCAACGGTCAGTCCCATGGTTAATGCATTTACCACTGAAGTGGTTACCGCCAGGGCAGGACAAAGGCTCAATGCCAATACAAAGATTGGATTTTCCAGGACCAGTCCTTTCGAAAATATACTCCATAATCCCTTCATCTTACTTTCCTCCCTTCGTAAGGCTGCTTGCTTCATCAACTGCATTTTTCACAGCCAAGGTCACGGCTCTAGAGGTTATGGTTGCGCCGCTGATGGCTTGAACATCATTTTTATTGCCTGCATCCTTGGTTACTTTAAGGTTTTCAGATGTTTTTCCGGCAAATTGTTCTGTGAACGGTGCTTTCGCTGCTTTATCTCCCAGACCTGGGGTTTCTTTGGACTCAAGAATCGTGTATCGCAATACTTTATTATCCGGTCCGACCGCTACCAATAGCTTGATTGCGCCAGCATAACCTTTACTTTCGGAAGGAATTACATAGGCAATCACGTTACCATTTTTAGTAGCAGTATACCAGCCGGTTTTTCCCTCAATGGGGGTATATTTATCAGCTTCCGTTACCAGGTTCTTAAGGGCCAGATTGTTTAATTCAATTTGTTTTTGTATGGCAATATCGGCGGTTAGAAAATAGACTATCGCTATTATTATTCCGGATACAATACAGGCACCGGCTAGATTAAGTGCAATCTTTACTATACTGTCTTTGTTTTCGGTATGTTCCTCTGTCATTGACTAATTTCACTTCCTTCCATATAGTGTGGGCTGTACATAGCGATCGATTAACGGGGTTACGCAGTTCATTAACAGGATTGAATAGCACACGCCTTCAGGATATCCTCCGACCAGTCTGATCAATACTGTTATTGCACCTGCACCAGCGGCAAATATTAGCTTGCCTTTTCTGGTGATCGGGGTTGTAACCATATCCGTTGCCATAAAAAATGCGCCTATGATAAGCCCGCCCGCCATCATATGAAATAGTGGATCACCGGTCATTAAGCCCTGGGGACCAAACAGCCAAGTCAGCAGTCCGACGGTGGCGATCATCGTCACTGGAACTACCCAATCAATTAAGTGTTTGTAGATTAGGACTAAACCTCCTAATACCAGCAATATAACTGACGTCTCTCCGATACATCCGTTTCGCAATCCGAAGAATAGGGATCTATATAGTTCCGCCTGGCTTCCGAAAGTGTTTATCAAGGCGTCATAACCTTGTAGTTTAAATATATTCAAAGGGGTAGCACTTGTAGTGGTATCTATTATTGTAACCGCAGTCCAGGTTGTCATCAGGACTGGCCATGAAACCATTAAGGCTGCTCTGCCGATATGAGCGGGATTAAATATGTTATAGCCTAATCCCCCCATGGAGTGCTTGGCTACTACGATGGCTATGAATGATCCTATGATCGGAACAAAGAGCGGGACTGCAGGAGGCAGACACATGGCCAAAAGTAATCCACATAAAAATGCGCTGCCATCACTTACGGTAATTTTCTTTTTCAATATTTTTTGGGTCATTGCTTCGAAAATAACCGCTGATAGACTCCCCGCAATTAAGGTTTGTAAGGCCGGCATTCCAAAATGATAAACAGCAAAGATTACGGCCGGTAATAGGGCCAGGTTAACTGTCCACATTATTTTTTGAATCGAATTATCTGCAAACATATGGGGCGATGATGATACCATCATTTTTTCTATTTGCTCTTCCTGGACAACTTCTTCTGTGCTCATTTAATTACCTCCCTTTTGGGCTGACAATTTTTTGGTATACCGGATATAATGGACGATTTTACGTTTGGACGGGCATAAATAGGTACAACAGCCACATTCCATGCAATCCAGCAAGTGGTATTCAGTCAATGCTTCATCCACCAGTGCCCTTTCTCCAAGTATACTGAGCATGCTCGGATTCAGCCCGCACGGACAGGCCTCGACGCATTGACCGCAACGAATACAGGGTGATTCTGGTCCATCGTTGATCTCTTCTTTCGTGAAAGCCAGTATTCCGTTAGCTCCTTTTATGATAGGAACGTCAGCGGTATACTGGGTTACGCCCATAAACGGTCCGCCCATTATTAGTTTTTCAGGGGGGTATTTGTAACCGCCGCACTGTTCTACTGCATCTGCAAAGGTTGTTCCTATTCTAAGATTCAGGTTTTTTGGTTCTTTAATTGCGCTGCCGCTGACGGTAACGACTCTCTCTATAAGTGGAATACCATTTCTGACTGCGTCGCATACTGCTACTGCTGTTCCTACATTTTGGACTACCACGCCTATGCTCATCGGGAGTTTTCCTGATGGGACTTCACGATTAAGAATTGTCTTGATCAGCATTTTTTCTGAACCATGCGGATATCTGGTAGGTACTGCAACAACTTTAACTGCTTGTCCTGCCAGTGCTGCGGTCAAGGTTTTTACTGCATCCATTTTATTATCTTCGATCCCGACAATCACTTTATCTACCGCCAGGACTTTTTTAATTATTAGAATTCCCGTGACGATACGCTCCGTATATTCAAGCATTATCCTGTGATCTGCAGTTAAGAATGGTTCACATTCTGCCGCATTGATGATAAGCGTATCAATGGGACTATTCTTGGGCGGGGTCAGTTTAATATAGGTGGGAAAGGTTGCTCCACCTAAGCCTACAATACCAGCATTTTTGATAATTTCTACGATTTGTGCATTATCAAGGCTGCTCCACTCGCGTTCAAGCGGCAGGCCCTCTTCCCATTGATCCAAACCATCACTTTCAATAGTAATGGCTAAGCATTTCCCTAAACCCGGATGCGGTTTATCAGAAACATCGACAACCTTACCGGAAATTGTTGCATGGACATTACTGGATACCGGGGCATTACCTGCTGCAATGAGTTGTCCTTTCTTGACCATGTCCCCTTTTTTCACGATTGGCTCACCAGGTGCACCAATATGTTGGCGCACTGGGAGAATCACTTTAAGCGGCATTGCATTGCTTTCTATTGCTTTCCCTTCAGTCGGTGTTTTGTGGGTATCTGGATGAATACCCCACTTGATTTTGCCAAGCATCTGAACCTCTCCTCCGTAGTCATTTAATGGTTCTAATAATATTTGGTTTCTCCGATTGCATTGTTTTATCCAGACGTCTAATGATATATATTGCAGGCAGACCAAATATTAGTCCTCCCATGGTCATCAGTAAAGCTGCTGATATCATTAATCGGGAAGATAGATAATAACCCAGGAATATGCCCAAACCTATTGCCAGCAACGGTAACATGAAAATCATGAAAGCGGCCCTGAGCATATTGGTCTCCTTGCTTTCGATTAAAACTCGTTCCCCGACCTTGGCTCCAACCTCGTCAGTGACGTCGATAATCATGGCATTACTGCCTGGACAAACGCCACAATTCTCGCAATCACTGTGGATACTGCACCTTACTTTGGCTGTTTCGCCGATAGATTCAATTACAATCCCTTCAATTAATTTTTCCATCTTTTTTTAAACCTCTTTTTCATAAATTGCCCTTTAACAGACAATTTTATAGTTTGTTGATTTTCTAACGGTGTAGAGAGTATAAGTTAGAGAAATTTTTTCACATCGACAATATGTCGACCTTGATTCCCGTAAAAATTCTTGTAATTATAGCACACTAAAACCCTTTTTGGTTTGAGAACATTATCACATTTTCAATGTATTCATTGTACAACAACCCAGAGTGTCATCTTATTGGCGGTAAATTCCTCTAATTATAATACATATATGACTCATATTTATGTTAATAATATGTTAATTTCGCTAGCCTATATTTCATTTGAACATATTACCCTTTACTGCCTATTAATAACGATAAAAAACAGCACCAAAAGTTATTAAATTCATATAATAGAAATTAGCAAAACAGGGAGTAATTCCAGATATTTCGTTGAATTGTTTGAAATATTGCGAATATTCTATTGTCAGAATAACATAGATAAGTATATGTTATTCACTGGTAAATGAAGGGGGAGATAGAATGGATAAATTTTGCCGTGAATGTGGGGCCAATATTCGAGATAAAGCTGAAATTTGCCCAAGCTGCGGGGTTAGACAGTTTAGCCCAGCTCCAGATAAGAACCACATCGTGGCCGGAGTTTTAGCTTTATTATTAGGCGGTTTTGGTATTCACAAGTTTTATATGGGAAAGACCGGAATGGGAATACTTTACCTGTTATTCTGCTGGACTTTCATTCCAGCTTTGGTTTCCCTGATTGAAGGAATCCTATATCTGTTAGACAGCGATGAGAAGTTCGCCCAAAGACTAGTCTGAAAAAAGCTTAGGTGAAGCAGGATTAGTCCCGGAGCGTTGTGACGATTCGTAGGGGAATTGGCTACAAAAAATAATCCCTGGTTTCATTTTTATCGGGATTAGAAAACATGATCTCAGTGGGGCCATTTTCCACTACCTGTCCATTCAACATAAAAACCGTTTCCTCGGCAATTCTTTTGGCCTGAATAAGATTATGAGTCACGATAATAATGGTTAGTTCCTGAGCTAGATCAACCAAGAGGTCTTCAATCATATGCGTAGATTTCGGATCTAAGCTGGAACAGGGTTCATCTAACAAAAGCACATCCGGCCTTACGGCGATAGCTCTTGCAATGGACAATCTTTGCAGTTGTCCTCCCGAAAGCTCCCTGGCTGGTCTTTTTAATTTATCTTTAACCTCATTCCACAGGGCTGCCTTGCGCAGATACTGTTCATTAATTTCCTGCAAACAGTTCTTGTTCTTCTCTCCATAATATCTTACTCCAAATAGTACATTTTCCATTATACTCATGGGCAAGGCTACAGGTTGCTGAAAAACCAAACCGATCCGACGGCGGATACTGCCGACATCCCTGATTTGGTAAACATTAACGCCGTTTAGCATAATCTCTCCGCTGTACCGGAAACCCTTCTCCAGTTCCGCCGTCCTATTAATACCTCTCAAAAGAGTAGTTTTGCCACAACCTGATGGTCCCACAATAGCCGTAACCATTTTCTCTTTAAATGCCAGGTTAATATCCTCAAGAATCAATTTATTATTAAACCAAGCATAGAAATTATTTATGCGAAAAGTCATTATAAAAATCCCTTCCTCGCCAGCTGCGTATCCATAAAGCAATAATATTCACGACCAGCAGCAGCAACACCAAGAGCAGTGCCGTACCGTAAGCCTTGTCCATTGATATATGCTCGTTAAATAAAATATATAAATGATAAGGCAGAGCCATTACCGGTTCAAACCAAGCTCCCGACGAATTAGATGAAATGACTGCGGCGGTAACCATAATAGGAGCTGTAGCCCCTGCCGCATATCCCATAGCCAGTAGTAGTCCACTCAAAACAGCATGTGCGGACTGAGGCAAGATTACCCGTATAAACATATAGCCCCGAGACACACCCAGGGAAGCACCCAACAAGCGATAATTATTATCTACCGCCAAGAAAGCATCTCGGGTAGTAACCACAATAACCGGTAATATCATTATGCCTAGAGCAATACCTCCTGCCATCAGGCACATTCCCCATTTCATTTGCACTACCAAGAACGCATAAACAAATAACCCCGTAATGATGGAGGGAACACCTGACAAACATTGCACGGTTAAATTGACCATCCCTTTTAGCTTGGACTGCATGCCATATTCAGTTAAATATATTGCGGTGATAATACCAGGTATCCCGGCAGTAACTACCGCAATCAATACTAAATAGAAGGTGCCCTTGATGGCAGGATATACTCCGCCCTGTGCTCCCAGAGGAATTCCCCGGGGAGATGCAGTTAGAAACTCCAGGGATAAAGTTGGACCACCGCGCCAGATGAGATATGCCAACATAGACGATAAGACTAGCAGTATTAACAACCCCGAGACCCAGAATAGACAAAGCCACCCAAAATCTAGGTAACGCCTCATTATCAACGCCAGTTTCCCCCATTCCGCGCAGTTTGCATTAGCATATTAGTAAACAGGTTAATAACTGCAATGAAAATAATTAGCACCAGTCCGGATGCGAATAGAGCCTGGTAGTGAGGACTGCCCACCTCAGCGCTGCCCACTTCCAGGGCTATTAAGGCAGGTATAGGCTCTCCCTTGTCAAACCAAGATGTAGGCATCAGCAGATTATTTCCCGCCAGCATTAATACCGCCATAGTTTCTCCCGCTGCTCTACCAAAAGCCAAAATCAAAGATCCCAACATGCCCTTTTTAGCCAACGGAACTAAAACCTTTATAGTTAGATACTGATGAGACACACCCATGGCCAAAGCTGACTGCCGGTATTCTGCAGGAATAGCACGCAGGGATGATTCAGAATTAGCCACTATGTAGGGCAGGATCATAATTGATAAAACCAACGATGCGCAAAACAATGATTCGCCACTGGCCTGATTAAAAGTTTTTTCGAAGAACTTCACCAAAACAGCTGCCCCTAAAAAACCATAAACTACCGAAGGAATACCTGTTAATATATTTAATATTGGTCTTAATATGCGGGCCAGCCATGCCGGAGCAAATTCCGCTAGAAATATGGCACAACCAAAACCTATCGGTGCAGCTAAGATCATCGCCCCCAGAGCAACCCACAACGTTCCAGCTATCATACTGGCTATACCCAATTGCGGAGGGTGGCCTACCGGATTCCATTCCGTACCACTAACAAAATTAAACCCCTGCCAAACCCAAATCGGCCTGCTTTCCCCCCACATAAAAAGAATAATTGCCAGAAACAATGCCGTGCTTGCAATGGCTATAAAAGCCGCCATGTTTCCCGTTATGCAATCCCCAAACTCCCTGCGGTTTGTTGCGATTTTTCTTAACATTATTAAGCTCCATTTTAACTTAAATTTTTTTATGTCCATGTCCTAAAAATTCAGCCCTACAGGAAATGATTTATGCCTAAAAAATCAGTGGGGGGCTTATGCAAACCCACCCACTTAATGGACTATATGAATAATTATGAGGTTCTATTTGCTGGGAAGAACGTAACCCATCTCTTCCACCACTTTGCGCCCGCTATCCGACATCAGGTAGTCTATAAAAAGTTGCTGTTCGCTGCTAGGCTTCGTCTTGGTGATTACTAATAATGGCCGGGCGATTTTGTATTTTCCACCGTTTATATTCTCGTCAGTAGGAGCGACCCCTTCTACACTAAGCACGGAAATTTTGTCCTTATTCTGCTTGACCAATCCAGAAGAAACATAACCTATGGCATTTACATTTTCCATTACCTTGTTAGCCAAAGCTCCCATCGATGGTATCTGAATAGCTTCCTTGCATATGGGGGTGCCTTTCATAACATTTTCATCGAAAACCTGGCTAGCCCCTCCACCTACATCTCTTACTGCCACTACAATAGGACGATCAGAAAGTTGCGCATCCAGTTGCTTCCAGGTCTTGATTTCCCCGGCAAAAATGGCCTTAATTTCATTCAGGGTCAAATTTGGCTTAATTTTAACCACTGGATTCTGGGGATTTACTGCTATGGTTAATACATCGGACCCCATATTATAGATTTTACCTTCCGGCATTTTAGCCTTTTCTTCCGCAGTGATTTCTCTGGCTACCAGACCTATGTCAAAGGTTCCATCAATGGCAGATTTTACCCCAAATCCTGATCCGCCTGTGGAAACGAATAATACAATCGGATCTTTAGTCAATTTAGCATCAACCTTATCCCATGTCTTGTATTTGTCAGTGAAACTGTTAGCACATTCCGCAACAATAGGTGATAGTGTACTTGAACCGCCCATTCTAATGGATTGTATGATTGCTTTAGCATCTTTGGGCTGGTTGGTATCCGCTTGCTTGCTCTGCCCACAACCTGCCAGCCAAAATACTCCCAACAGCAATATGAAGACCTTTAATAACTGTTTTCCCCTCACCGCTCATCCTCCTCAACCTATTTTTCCTCTTCTTCCACCAAAATCTGTGTTTTAAGTCTATCACGGATAATTATTATTTGTAAAATAACTGTTAGTTATAATATGCCAGTGTATATTAGGTTGAAAAAAGATTTATGGGCTGAAAACAGAAGGCTAAAACCCAGCAGCTAATTTCTTTAGCTAAGCAAAGTGAGGTTCTCCTTAATGGTATTTTCTTCTTTAAATTATGCAAATATCTCGGTGCTGAGATTCAATTTGTTTAATCCCTGAGGGTTGCAACTATGCGTAATGGCTTAATGAGCAGGTCGAGGGCATCGAGAATATCTTTTACCACGATGTCTGCTTTCTGTAATGCCTGAACACAACATCCTTCGCCACCTATTACTGCAATAGACAATGCTGCATGTTCGAGAACGAGTCGATCGTTGAAACCATTCCCAATTACTATGGTTACTTCAGCTCCCACTGTATTTAAAAAATCGAGCTTGTCTTCTCCACCTTGCTCACTGCCCACTTTAAAAATGGATATCCCCAGCTCTTCCGCTATAATGGAACCACAGCCCAGGGTATCGGAGGTTAACAGATATATATCCAATTCTTTTTTTAACATAGCTACCCTTGATTCAACACCCTCTACCAGTATGCCATCAAGCGAAAGTGTGCCATTTAAATCGAGCACCAGATTTTTTAACTCCATTTTCATTTCCCTGCCGGGCACGGACAAGTTAATCATATGAACATCTCCCCATAAACATTTTAGTTTAGTAAGCAACAAGCCCATTTTAACATTTTAATCGCTCTGTATAACAAAATATTGCATTTCGACAACCACCATGGTCTTTATTTTCTTGCTGTCAAATACTGCTCCCGTCCTATCCGCCCAAAAATGGCGGCAGGTATCTACAATTTGATTTAAAGCATATAAATTTTTAAACAAGTAGCTTCTTCAAGCTAGCCAGCATTTTCTGGTTCTCCTCATGGCTCCGTACTGCCAGCCGAAAATGGTAGGGAGACAAGCCGTGGTAATCATTGCAGGTTCTAATTAAGAGACCTTCTGGTCCTAACCTGGCCTGCAGATCCTCTGCACTAACCTTAATTCGGCAGGTGTTTAGCAACAGGAAATTGGTATCACTTTCATATACCTGCAGTCCTCCTATCTCCTTTAATGCCTGAATGAATGCCGTGCGCAACACCGGGATCACAATTTGGGTTCGCTTGATGTAGGCCTTATCCTGTAAAGATGCTTCAGCTGCCCACAGTGCCAGACTATTCAAGCGCCAAGGGGGCAAAAACATTTCCATCTTTTCAATAGCATCTCGCTTGGCAATGGCGTAGCCAATACGCAGACCTGGCAGGGCAAAGAACTTGGTTAAGGAACCCAGCATAGTAAGGCCATCTTCTCGGCAGGCCATTTGCCTCAATGCGGAGGGTTGCCCTGTGAAGTCGAAAAAGGCCTCATCAATGACCAGATGTGCATTTTTTGCCTTTACTGAAGCATGGACTTCCAGCAAATCCTCCTCCGCAAAAAGTCGGGCAGTGGGATTGTTGGGATTGCCCAAAAAGAGCAGGTCCCCTTCCCGCAAGGTATTAATAATTTGCTCTACAGGCAGTGTGTAGTGATCTTTCACGTGAATTGGAATGCGAATGACTTCCGGCGAATTTGGACCCTGTCCATATTCTGAAAAACAGGGAGCCAAGAGAAGAATCCGCTGGGTACCATACATTCTCCCCAGTAGATAAATGAGTTCAGTACCGCCATTTCCGAGCACAAGATTCTCCGCATCAATCCCTAGATAAGCCCCCAGGATTGGTTTTAATTCTTCGCCTGTAGGAGTGGGATAATGCCTGATCATATGTAAATGCCGCTCAATCGCTTCTATCGCTTTCGGCGAAGGACCCAGAGGATTGATGCTGGCACTAAAATCTATGAATCCTTCAGGATCGAGTCCATATTTCTGAGCAGCACTCCACAGATTACCTCCATGCACCTTCGTTTTCATCACTCCAAGTCCCCTCTTTAAACTAATTCAATCAATTTAGGCAGCATTTTTTTCATTGAAAAAATATGCTAGCCTTATACGGGCGACAGCATTTGTTGTGTCATTAGTCCGTACCCCATAACATGCTAATACTCAATCCCCCGCCGACCGCGAATTTCTTTCTCATAGGGATGCTTTATTTTCCTCACTTCAGATACCAGGTCTGCAATTTCCACCAGTTCCGGGGGTGCATTGCGGCCGGTTAAAACCAGCTCCAGGTGATGTGGGAATTGCTTTACCCAGGAGAGCAGTTCTCGGAGCGATAGCAGTTCCCGTTTTACGGCTGACATCACTTCATCTAGAATCAGAAGGTCACATGAGCCCTGATTAACACTGTCCTGTGCCAGCTGCCAAGCCATATCAATCTTCTTACGATCCAGATCGTTGATATCTGTCGCCCGAATTAGGCAGCTCCCGCATTCTATGCATTCCATAAAACCGCTTTTGATAACTGCTGCGTGAGGACAGGTTCTGCCAAACTGAAAGACTTCGATACCTAATTTATCAGCCGATGAAAGTTCCCCGCTGAAGGTACTGCCCTTCATAAACTGAATGATGCGAACCCGCAGACCATGCCCTGCCGCTCTCATCGCCAGACCAAACGCCGCAGTGGTTTTCCCCTTGCCATCACCGGTATAAATCTGAATCATTTCGTTCCCTCCTTATTCCTTACCCCTTACCATCCGAAGAGCGTCACCAATCCAACCATCTCAAAAGTCACCACCAACATCAACACTAGTGTTGCTCTTATGTTTTTCATTTCCAGGGGATGCTCTGATCTGCCAATCAGGGCTCTGCTTTCCGGCACCCCGTGATAACTGTTTTGCCCTCCCAGTTGAATTCCCAGTGCGCCGGCGACAGCCGCTTCGGGAAGGCCGCTGTTGGGACTAGGATGTTTTCCTGCATCTCTCAACAGGGTCTGCCAGACCTGCTTAAAACCACCCTGGGTAAAGGGAGCAATGCTTAGGAACAGGATTGCAACCAGCCTGGCAGGAAGATAATTCGCAACGTCATCCAGTCGGGCAGATGCCCAACCCAGATGGCGGTATTTTTCGTTTTTGTAACCCACCATCGAATCCAGGGTGTTCACGGCTTTATAAGCCATCGCCAGTGCCGGGCCCCCGATGAAGCCATAGAATAGTGGCGAAATGATGCCGTCAACCGTATTCTCAGCTACGGTTTCCACCACCGCGCGAACAATTTGAGCCTCATCCAAGTCTTCTGTGTCTCGGCCTACTATCATGGATAGTTTTACCCTGGCCAGCGGGAGATCTCCGTTGGACAAAGGCCGAAGGACAGCCATTGCATGTTGATACAGACTATTAACTGACAAGGCCTGACTCATGATGAAAATACTGAGGACTAGGCCCAAATTAGTATTGTAATGATAAGCCAACCAGATCAATCCCCTAAAGAATCCATAACTGCCGGCAACCACGAGCACTGCCAGGATAATACCTGCGCCCTTGAGGGCCTTAGGATTTTTAATTGCTCGGAGAATCCTTGTCTCGCTGACATGAATAATTTTGCCCATAATTACTACCGGGTGTGGAAACCAGCGAGGATCACCGATGAGAAGATCAAGGAACAGTGCCAACAAGATTATTCTTCCCATTTCACTGACGTCCTTCTATGCCCATAATGGCAAAGACTTTTTCCATGTCGATATTAGTTCTCACCGTTTGGGCCAATCTTTCAAAGCGCTCTTGCCTCTGTTTGAGCACCTGAAGGTTAGCTTCTTCTAAAAAAGGAAGTCCCTTTTCCTGGCGAACCGCATTGATGAAGGCTAGCAGCACCGCAGGATTATCAAAAAAGCCATGCAAATGAGTCCCGAAAACTTTGCCATTTTCACTAGTCGTACCATCTGGCGCGGTGGCTTCCACACCAGAACGCAAATGTATCGCCAGTAAAGCATTGGCGGCGTTCAAAACCTCGCTTTGACCGCTATGGATTTCATACCCATGCACCCTCTGTCCCGCAATCGTATGCCAAAAGCCAGGCGCATCTTTCAATTCCGCTTGTACCTGATGCGTCGCTTTGCTTGTGGAATAGCTTGTAGTGACCGGCAAAAGTCTCAAACCGGTCTGCGCTCCCAAACCAGCCTCACTGCCTTCTGGGTCAAGTAATTGCTGACCCATCATTTGATATCCCCCACATATCCCTGCAATATAGGCCCCACCTGCAGCCAATGCCTGTATTTCCTGATCATATCCAGCTTCCTTTAGATACAGCAGATCCAGAATGGTATTCTTCGTACCCGGCAGGATGATGATATCTGCTGAACCGATTGGCTCTCCAGCTTTCACCATGCGCAGGCAGGTATCCGGTAAATGAAAAAAGGGGCGCAGATCAGTGAAGTTAGAGATTCTCGGAAACTGAACCACCGCGATCTGAATTGGGTCAGACTCACTGCCATATCTTTTCATGTCCGCAAGACATACCGAATCCTCTTCTTCAATGCCGTGATCGTGTAAATACGGAACCACTCCTAAAACAGGAATCCCGGTCCGCTGCTCAAGAAAGTCCAAACCCGGCTTTAATAAGTCCAGGTCTCCGCGGAATTTATTAATGATGAATCCCTTCACCCTAAGTCGCTCATGTTCTTCCAGGAGTTCCAGTGTGCCGATAAGTGCGGCAAACACCCCGCCCCTATCAATGTCCGCCACCAACAAAACTGGGGCATCCGCCATTTCAGCGGTTTTCATATTAACGATATCGCGATCCTTCAGGTTAACTTCCGCAGGACTCCCAGCCCCTTCAATCACCAAGACTTCAAACTCATTTTTAAGCTGGTCAATACAATCCTGAACTACTGGAATGAGGGTCGGGATACAGTGATTGCGATAGTCGCTGGCTGATAAATCCCCGATTGGCCTTCCCCGTACGATGACCTGTGCCACCATATCACCTTTGGGTTTTAACAGGATCGGGTTCATCCTGACATCAGGTATGATCCCTGCTGCTTCTGCCTGTTCTGCCTGCGCCCTGCCGATTTCCCCCCCGTCTCCGGTGACAGCAGAATTGAGCGCCATATTTTGCGCTTTAAAGGGGGCTGTATAAAAGCCATCGTCCGTAAAAATTCGGCACAGAGCAGTACATAATAAGCTTTTGCCAACATTTGAGGAAGTTCCCTGAATCATAATGGTTTTGGCTGTACCCATTTATACGCACCCTCCTTCTGTTGATTGTGATTATTTTGTATTCAAAATAAAAATAAAGGGCAAATTGCATTGGTTACCCGTCACATTTAAACCATGCCATATAAAAGGGCATTAACGATCGTTGCAGCGATGGGGCTGCCGCCACGGGTACCCCGGACTGAAATGTAGGGCACCGAGCTCTCGCGCATGAGCTGCTCTTTGGATTCCGCTGCACCGACAAAGCCCACCGGGGTACCTATGATGAGGGCTGGATGGGCCACGTCTTTTGCCATAAGGTCCAGCAGTTCAAACAGCGCAGTAGGCGCATTGCCGATGGCAATAACAGCCTGGTCAAGTTCCCCGCCCCACATACGCATGGCTGCCGCTGCTCTGGTGATCCCCCATTCACTTGCTTTGATGGCCACCTCGGGGTTGGCGATGGAACAGTGCAGGCTGCCTCCATATTGCACCAAACTGGCCTGATTGATCCCCACCTTTGTCATATTCACATCCGTAAAGACGGAACAGCCCTTCTTAATCGCCTGTATTCCCACTTTACATGCATCCGGATGAATACAAATATCAGCAATGAGTGCAGGGTCTCCTGTAGTATGAATCACTCTCTTGATGATTGCTTTCTCCATTAGAGGAAGCTTAAGCGCTGCTACGTATTGCTCAATAATTTCCATGCTTTGGGTCTCAATATCCCCTGGCTTCCATAAAATCTGCACGTTTATTCCTCCTGATGATTTATTATAATTCAGCCGCTTCCGTAATGCGTTTCTTAACAATCTCTGCAATAGCCGGATGGGGTCCGATATGTTTAGCCATTACGAACTGAATATTAGGATAGGTCGTTTTTTGTAAGAGCAGTTTACCAGGGATGTCCCTGGTAATATGGTTACCTGTAACCAGGAAAATCGGCATTACAATGATTTTGTCTACGCCTTTTTCCACCAGTCTTTCAACCGCTTCGGTTAAATCCGGGAACCCAAAGGACAGAAATGCGATTTCATATAAATCTCTTTCATCACCATCCAAAATCATCCTGGCAATTTCACGAATCTCCTCATTGGCTTCTTCTCTCCTGCTGCCATGTCCAAGTAAGATAATTCCTTCTTTCATAGCTCAAGCCTCCCTGTATCTTCATTATTTTTCTGCTGCCTCAACTCAATTGCATCGCATACCGCTCGCACCGAGTGCAAGAGAACCGGATAATCGAGCACCGGGCGGGTCCAGATTAGAATTGGGATGCCCATGTTCACAGCTGCCTCAATTTTCGTGTCTACCCCACCGCGCATTCCGCTTTCTTTGCTGAAAACTGCATTAACCCTATAATGTCTGAACAGCTCTTGATTCATTGCGGTGGAAAACGGACCTTTCATGGCTACAATCTGATCAGAAGACAAACCTAGTCTTTCGCAGCTCTTAATCACCTCGGAGCTAGGCAAAACCCTGGTTACCATCCGAATTTCCTGTTCAGCAGCAATCTCTGCGAGCTTCGACAGGTTTTTACTCCCCACTGTACTGAAAAGGGTTTCCCCTGGATGCAGATAATTCTTGATTTCCTCCAAATGCTGCACCGGATGGACCAGCGGATGTGTGGGGAGCGGCGTTGCTGGACGCTCCAGGCGTATATAGACAATCCCAGTCTGGGCCGCCGCTTCCATTGCAATCACGCTAATAATCTGGGCAAAGGGATGGGTAGCATCGATAATGGTATCCACCTGCCGGGCTTTGATTAAACTCAACAAGCTCATTAGATCCAATTCCCCGATGAAGATCTCATTACCCTTAGCGACCTCTGCCAGAAGCTGTGCCCCATACGGGCTAACCACTGCTGAGATGACCTCATAAGTAGGATGCAGTTGTTCCAGAACTTCCCTACCTTCACTAGTGCCTGCGAGCACAAGAATCATAGCTGATAACCCCGGGGCGTTATCATATATCCATTTTCGATTCTGGTCTCAGAATTTCCAATGATAACCGTCGTAAACATATCCATTTCTACGGAAAGCATTTCCCTCAGAGTGGTAATGACGACTTCTTCCCCCTCGCGTTCCGCATTGCGCACGATGCCCACTGGCGTTTCGGGATCTTTATGCCAGAGCAGTATCTCACGGGCCATTTTGATCTGTTCCTTACGCCCATTACTGGCAGGATTGTAGAGGATTACGACATAGTCCCCCAATCCAGCTGCCTGCAATCTGGTCATGATTTTATTTATGGGTGTCAGCAAATCACTCAAACTAATTACTGCAAAATCATGCATGAGCGGAGCACCGAGGCGTGCAGCAATTGCTGTTGCTGCGGTTACACCGGGAATCACTTCCACGGGCACAACCCCTGCTGCGACCTCCAGTACAATTCCCGCCATCCCGTATACCCCGGCATCGCCGCTACTCACCACCGCTGCCGTCTGACCACGCTTGGCCTCTTCTACTGCGATCTTCGCACGCTCGATTTCACGGCGCATACCCGAGCTAATTACCTTCTTATCAGTAATAAGATCTGACACCAAGTCAATATAGGTTTTATAACCAATAATGACATCCGCTTTTCTGAGTGCTTCTATGGCACGGGCAGTCATCAGGTCCCGCTTGCCAGGCCCCAATCCCACCACCAGGATTTTTCCATGACTACGCTCACCGTCACCCGTCTGTGCTTCTGTTTGGGCATCAGGCTCACACCATGATTCGCTGCCAGCATCGCCACAGGTTCGCATACCCCACCAACTCCAATTCTTTCAAATACTTGTTTGGAAGCTTCATAACATCCATCCAAGGAAGCAATTTCTTCACGACTAAAGCCCAAAAGTGGGACCTTAAGCTCATCAGCCAGGTCTAAAAGGCCCGGTTCACTCATCTTAAAATCAATACTTGCCAGCTTCTTAATTGAGCGAAGGTCCAGACCAAAGACCCTAAATGTTTCCTGCAGGGCTAGCTGTACTTCTGCCAGCGTAACACCCTTGCGGCAGCCGATCCCCACTGATAGATTTCGGGGCCGAATTTGAAGAATGTCCGCACCCTCGGAAAGATCCAATTGAAAAGGACTTATAATCACTGCCGGCTGTAAAGGAAGGTTTTTATGCACAATCGGAAACCCCCTTGCAAAACCGGACTGCCATTCCTGCCATTGCAATCCTTCCCGAAGCGATGCTTGCAATGGCCAGGGGCTATATAGATTGATCTCGCTTCCCTCCGCCAGGAAACGATTGAAGCGTTTGAGTGACGAGATCGGTTCAATCGTCGCATCCATCTGCTGAGCCATTATATCCAGAGCTGGTTTCCCCACTACATCTGTAGCAGTTGTAATCACTGCCTGCCCACCCAGCTTAATCGCTATTTCTCTAGCCAGACGGTTCGCACCTCCTACATGCCCGGAGAGCAGAGGAATGGCAAATTGCCCTTCCTCATCCAGAACGACAACCGCCGGATCAATGTATTTAGATTGCAATAATGGCGCCAGACTTCTAACCACAATGCCTGTCGCCATAATATAAATCAAGGCATTGAAAGAAACAAAGGTTTCAGTTAAAGTCTCCTGCCAGTTGCTGTAAAACACAATCTTGAAGGGGTCTCCCTGCTGCGCATGATCCGGTTCCATCTTGAGCTGAGATCCCATTCTAATCTTGGCTCGATGGCTATCTTCGACAACAAGTACGGATTCCAATCTGGCTGGCAGATATATCGTGCAGTTGTCCATGTCCTCGCCTAACTTGAGGGCAAGTTTGGCCGCCCCTTCGGTAAGACATAAAATGGCCGTCTTCTGTATTTTTTTCTTATCCTCGGTATTCATGCACAAAATCCCTGTCATATAGTTTCGAACGGCCACTCGCACGTAGGAATTCACCCACCATAATTAAGGCTGTCTTAGTAATTCCTGCAGCTCTTGTCAGGTCTGCCAGTTGCGCCAGAGTCCCCTGGACAATTCTCTCGTTGGGCCAACTGGCTCTTTCAACCACTGCCACAGGGGTATCCAATGCGTAGTGCTGAGCTAAATCCGCTGCAACCTGTTCTATCATACCTACTGACAGGAAGATCACCATCGAACTGCCCGAGGCCGCCAATTTATTCAGCCGCTCCCGCTCAGGCACCGGTGTACGCCCTTCCATACGAGTGATAATCAGGG
This sequence comes from uncultured Syntrophomonas sp., assembly GCA_964457945.1. Classification (GTDB taxonomy): domain Bacteria; phylum Bacillota; class Syntrophomonadia; order Syntrophomonadales; family Syntrophomonadaceae; genus PHAA01. The sequence goes on along the minus strand of CAYWFX010000005.1, from coordinate 109,015 downwards.
TCTGGCTAATTTCCGGAACGGTATACTCGCGTTTCAGACTGGCTGCCGCCGCCAGGAATGAGCTCACACCAGGCACTACGATAAAAGGAATTCCGCTAGCCTCCAATAACTCCATTTGTTCCCCGATGGCGCCAAATAGACTGGGGTCCCCGGTATGCAGACGAACAACCAGACGATTTGCCTCATGCGCCTCCACCATCAGGGCAACAATGCTCTCCAAGTCCAGCGAAGCACTGTTCACCCGCTCACAACTGGACGAACAATATTGAAGGAGTTCGGGGTTAATCAGGGAACCAGTATAGATCACCAGATCTGCCTTTTGGAGTAATTGATAACCTTTGAGGGTGATAAGTTCGGGGTCTCCCGGTCCTGCGCCAACAAAATAAATCATCTAATCAGCCCTCCTTCTCTTGATAATCAGCGTGGACAGATAGTCCATCGGTCGATGCTCATAGGCCTTAAGATCCTCAGTATAAAACCCATCCACAAAACCACAGCGGCTAGCCAGAAATACCTGCCTGTCGGCTTCATCGCCTTCTGATTGTAAAATCTCATTAATCCTGGCCAACTGTCGGCCAGCTTTGAGTAAAACCACGTTATCGTAATTTTTTAACAGGGTTTGAAGTTGCTCTGTCTCTTTCAGGGCCGGCACGATGATAAGACTTTCCTCACCTTCTGCCAGCGGTTCCTGTATCCAGGCTGAAATCGCATGTATGGAGCTAACCCCAGGGATAATCTCGACCTTGAGACTTGGCTCCAGTTTTCTTAAGTTTCTCAGAAGATAAGAAAAGGTGCTGTACATGCCGGGATCACCCAAGGTAATAAAAGCTGCATCTTCGCCATTTTGCAAGACCCTAAGCATCTCTTGCGCCGCTTCCTGCCAGTGCAGCAGAAGGGCTTCTCCATCACGGGTCATGGGCAGCAACAAGTCTACACAATCCCATTCTTTCTTGACCAAACCCGATACAATAGACAGTGCCAGACTGCGATTTTCCAGACGAGATCTGGGTATAAACAGCACATTAACTTCCTCCAGGATGCGCTTGGCTTTGATGGTTAGTAACTCCGGATCACCCGGACCTACCCCAATGCCATAAAGTGTACCCAGTTTCATTTTGATTCCTCCTGTTTTTCAGCGCTGATAATTGTAACTGGGTTTCTGGATTGCCAGAAGGCTGCTCTCCCCTTATTTATATGTACAGCAATCTGAACCTGGATAATCTCTGTAAGATAATTACTTTGCCCCAAAAAATAACGTGCCTTTTCTATCGTATCCAGAGAGATCGCATTTACGACCATTCTCCCTCCCCTTTTTAAATGCTCATCACAGACATGGAGAATGGCTGGTAGATCCCCACCACTCCCCCCAATAAAAATCCGGTCAGCCATGGGAAGCGGGTCAATACAAAGAGGGGCAGTTCCCTCTATCACTTCTACATTCACCCCAAAGTGCTGGCAGTTTTGCTGGATCAGTTGAACCGCTCGCGCTTCTCTTTCCACGGCAAATACCCGACCCTCTCCAACCAAAATTTTACATTCGACCGCCACAGAACCACTTCCAGCACCCACATCCCAAACCGTTGCGCCAGGAAAAAGGCGCAGTTTGGAGAGGCTTATTGTCCTAATTTCCTGTTTCGTCATGGGAATGCCTTCCTCTCTCATGAAGGCTTCATCAGGAATACCTGGGCTCACATATTGCCATTTACTCATTAAATATCACCATCACTGCATTATCATAATTATTAAGATCCTCACTCAAGGCCAGTAAGCTAGTTTGAATGAGCTGTTCACCCGGATAAGATAAATCAATGCCAACCGCTGCTGCCATATCACCCATCCCGTTTTCCAACAAATAGCTGGCGATCTTTGGGGGTGACCACGGTTGGCCCGTAAGCAGAGCAGTCACCTCTGTGCTTTTAACCAACTCTGTCAGTGCCGGGGGAAATCTCCCATGCACGCTTAAGATCTGAACATCCTGCCAGGGACGCTTTAGACGAGCAAACATAAACTGCACCGAGCTAATCCCGGGAACAAACTGTAAAGCCTCTGGATCCATATTTCGAGCTAGATAAGTTGCGAAACTATATAAACCGGTATCGCCTGACACCAGTACGACCACCCGTTCTTGACGTCTGCGCTTTTCAATCTCAAGCAGCATAGCGGCAAGATCTTTGCCCAAGGGCAGCTGCTTTTGATCAGCGCGGGCAAATGCCTCCAGCAATCTTTCTGCACCGACCAGTACCTGAGCATCTCGGATTAACTCCAATGCCGCTGGCGCACAATACGCTGGATCTCCCGGACCCGTTCCTACCACGATGACTGCTGACACGTCAATCCCCTCCGTAAATCAAGACTTTCAGGATCATATCCGACAATGCTTCCATCCATGGAGTACAATACTGTACCGACCGCTACATGATCTGGTAAAAGGACTTTGCATTTTTCACTGCAGGCTGCAGCTAGAGAATGATAGACCGCTTCCATTTGGTTTTCTCTTAGCATTGCCACAGACTCTTCCATGGTATTTAAGTTCATTACCTTCCTGAGCAGCATGGGGTCGGCACCCAGAAGTGCCAGATGTGCAGTCAGGGTCTCTCGGCGTGCATCTGAGACACGACTATGGGTATTGTAGCTTCCGCCGGCCAATTTTATCATTTTCCCGAGATGCCCCATCAATAAAAGGCCATCAATCTCGCGATCCGCACATGCCTCCAGCATGGCCCCAAAAAAGTTACTGCATTGAATAACGGCTTCTAAAGGGACACCCATCCCGGTCGCCTTCCGGGTACCCATTGCACCCGGTACCAGAACCACTTTGGAATATCCCATCGCAACTGCCTGATCTATCTGTGGAATTAATGATGTCAGATAGGCTTGTTCAGACATCGGTCGTACTCTCCCGGTCGTTCCCAGAATAGAAATACCTCCCATAATCCCCAGTCGTTGATTCATAGTCTTTACTGCTACCCGCTCACCATCAGGGACAGATATAATGACCTCCAGGCCGAATCCTTTCGGAAGCAATTGCTGCACCGCAGCGGTGATCATCCTGCGGGGAACCGGGTTGATGGCCGCCTCTCCTATCGGTATCGCCAGACCAGGCTTCGTTACCCTGCCTACCCCTGAGCCGCCCAAAATACGAATTTGCTGATCCCTGTTCAACGACACGGTGGCAACAATATGAATGCCATTGGTAACATCCGGGTCATCTCCGCCATCCTTCACCACTTCAGCACAAGCCCCGCCGTCTATTGAATAAACCTGATGGATCGGAATTCGAATCGTCTCCCCTTCAGGCAGATCAATCTCAAGATCTGACAGGCACACGTTATGAAGCAGATAATGAAGGGCAGCCTGCGCGGCAGCAGCGGCACAGGTTCCGGTGGAATATCCTTCTCTCAACTGGGACTTTGAACGCTGATTTGTCATTTTAATTTACTCCTGCTACAGACTGCCTGTATTCCAGACAGGATGCAATAAAACGCTTCGCAGCACCTGGATTCGAACGCAGATGCAGGTGCACATAGGATGCCAGCAGATTGCCGGCATTATAGCCTTCCAGTCTGTCCGAAGCCCCCTTGCCCCCAGTCAGAGAATAGGCCGCTGACGATTCGTCAACCGGGGATATAGTTGAATAGTGAAACTCATGTCCTCGTACGCTTTCTCCTGCCCGCGCTAGAATCGAATCATACCGTGCCGTAGCGTCTATATAGCCCATCCCAACCAGTCTGCGTTCCATACTGCTCACTGCAGGCACAATCCCAACGCCTGGCCAGGTTGCTTGTTCGAAATCAGTAATGCCAGTGGACAGATACATCAGTGCTCCACACTCCCCATAGATCGGCATGCCAGCTTGATAAGCCCGGCGCAGCGCACCATGCATGGCCTGATTGGCAGCCAACTGAGGAAGAAACATTTCCGGAAAACCACCGCCTAAATACAAACCATCCACTGCAGGAAGTTCGCTATCATGCAGGGGACTGAAATAACACAATTCCGCGCCTATCTCTTCCAGATAGTCAAGACTGTCCTGATAGTAGAAACTGAATGCTTCATCCCGTGCGACTCCAATACAGGTCACTTTAGCAGACATTCCTGGCACAGGTGTAAAATCAATACCATTTGCCTTTCGGGCAATATGGAGCAACCCTTCAAGATCGACAGACGCTTCGACCAGATCGGCCATAGTTCCAATAATATCGTTTACTGAATCATGCTCCGCTGCTGGTAACAGGCCCAGATGCCTGGCTGGCATCTGGATGTCACTGCAGCGAGATAAGCATCCCAGAACTGGTATTCCCAATTCATCCTCCAGGGCTTTCTTCAAGTAACTTTGATGAAAATCAGCAGCCTGGTTCAGGATTACGCCTGCCAATTGCAGTCCTGGCTGATATTCCATAAAACCTTTTACGAGGGCGACACAGCTCTGGGCCATGCCCATAACATTCACGACTAATATAACCGGCACTTTGAGGATCATGGCAATATGCGCGCTGCTCCCCTTGATCCCCCCACCTTTCACGCCATCAAAAAGCCCCATTACGCCCTCAATGACCGAGATATCAGACCCTGCAGCATGCTTGCAGAAGACCGTCTGCACGACCTCATTCGTTCCCATCCAGCTATCCAGGTTGTGTGAACGCTGCCCTGCAGCACAGAAGTGCCATCCGGGATCAATGTAGTCTGGTCCCACTTTATAGGGTTGTACACCCAGCCCCATTCTGCTCAGGGCAGCTAATATGCCTAAAGTAACCGTTGTCTTTCCTACGCCGCTATGAACCCCGGCTATCATTACTCTGGGTAACTGCATGGCAACCTCCAAAATTAGACACAAAAAAAGTCAAACTCCCCCTCACGAAAGTTTGACGCTGTTGTAAATCCATGATTTAGGCCCATTCGCGAGGCTCTTTTCAAATCTTCAGGCAGGTCTCCTGACTCGCGTTTCATCAACCCATTCCACCTTCCCATGCTGATAAGCATAGTGGTCGTCTTTGAATGCGTCTCTCCGCTTACAGTGGCGCGCCCGTCCAGGATTTACACCCGGTTTCCTATTCTCCCCCAGTGTTAACAGGGGCACCTGAAGATTGATATCAAATTGTTTGACATTTTCTTATTTCTATTTTAGGTGAAATATGATCGATAAGCAAATCAAACTTGACGGGTTAAGGTGTTTGTCTCATAATAGCAATTAATTAAATATATGCCATTATGGTGCCCCACTCATGTGGGGAGAATAGGGAAGTTGGTGAAAATCCAACACGGTGCCGCCACTGTAACAGGGAGGTCTCTGCAAACGATGTCACTGTACATAAAAGTATGGGAAGACGCAGAGAACCGATGAACTGGAGTCAGGATACCTGCCATAATGAAGGTACACCAGAGAACTCCGATGCAGAGGGAGGTGGCGAAATTGTTTTTCTTAGGCCAATAAACGCCCTCAATCTTCGATGATTGAGGGTATTTTTGTTAAAAGAAAAATAGAATTTATATGAACATTTTTAAATGGGAGGAATAATTGTGAGTTTTATTAGTGTTATCTTCGGCATGCATATCGCCGAAGGATTTTTGCCGGTAAATTGGGCCTTATTCTGGTTTATTGCCGCCTTGCCTTTTGTGATATTAAGTATTGGTGCAATCAATAAACTGGTGCAGGAGGATGCCAGGCTGTTATCCTTACTGGCCTTTGCCGGTGCCTTTACCTTTGTGCTTTCTTCTCTAAAAATGCCGTCTGTCTCTGGAAGTTGCTCGCACCCCACCGGAATGGGTCTGGGAGCAATTCTATTTGGTCCTGCGGTTATGGTTTTGCTGGCTTGTATTGTTTTACTTTTTCAAGCCATCCTCCTGGCTCATGGAGGACTCACTACGCTGGGAGCTAATGTGGCTTCTATGGGAATAGTGGGACCTTTTGTTTCCTATGGAATCTATGCAGGCTTAAAAAAATTAGGCATAAATCGGAGTATATCCGTATTTATCGCAGCAAGCCTGGGAGATATGGCTACCTACATCCTAACCTCCTTGCAGTTGGCACTCGCCCATCCAGCAGAAGCAGGCGGAGTGTATGCGTCTTTCACCAAATTCATGGCCATCTTTGCAGTAACCCAAATCCCCATTGCGATAGCGGAAGGCTTGTTGACTGTTTTTATTATGAATCTCCTTATCAGTTACAGCCGTGATGAAATTGACAGCCTGATGCTGCTGAAAAGAAATCCGAACCTTATATAGGAATCAATTACAGTTGGGAGGAGCTGCTCATGAGAGAAAAAACTAAAAATTTACTGCTAATTATCGCAGTAATCGCTTTACTGACCTTTGCCATATTCGTTAATAAAGGGTCTGATTTTGCAGGTGCCGACGACCAGGCCCAGGCGGTTATTACTGAGGTTGACCCCGCTTATCGCCCTTGGTTTAGCCCTATCTGGGAGCCCCCCAGCGGCGAGGTTGAAAGTTTGTTGTTTGCGCTTCAGGCTTCAATTGGAACCGGTTTTATCTGCTTCTATTTCGGATATAGATTCGGACAAAAAAAGAAAACATGTGAGGTCCAAGGTGACGGGAATTGATCAAATCGCATACTGCTCTGCACTCCGAGATATGCATCCCTGCGAAAAGGCTGCCCTGGCGATTAGTTCGATTCTAATCGTGCTCGTTTTGGATTCCTTCTTCATATCTGGGGTGGTATTCGTGAGTATGTCCTATATGATTGTGGGCAAGGCCCGAATCAAATCAAAACTTTATCTTAAAATACTGGCTATTCCACTGGGTTTTATCCTTCTGAGTTGTTTAAGCATTGCGGTTAACGTGGGATATCAACCGGTAGACTTTGTTTACCGGTTGGCCTGCGGCCCGCTTTGGATTAGTGCCAGTAAAAGTTCGCTAACCCATACCTTTACCCTTTTTGCCAAATCCCTGGCAGCCATAAGCTGTCTTAATTTTTTAGCTTTGACTACACCTATGGTTCAGATCATGTACCTTTGCCGTAAAATAAAGATTCCCAGCATCGCAATTGATCTTATGGTTCTTATCTATTCTAACATTTTTATCTTTTTAGAAAAAGCCAACCACATTTATATTGCTCAGCTTTCTCGATGCGGATATCAGGGCTTTATGGGTCATATTAAATCGCTTTCATTACTATGTGCAAACCTTTTTATTAAAGGATTAAAGGCCAGTAATGAATCCTATGATTGCCTGGTGTCACGTTGTTTTACGGGGCAATTTAGGGTTATTGATGATGTTTATGAATTCAAGATCATGAACCTTACGGCGATCTTAGGCTTTGATAGTATATTATTCCTACTCTATTTTTCAGGAGGTTTTTAAAATGAACCCTTATATTCTGGAAGCTGAAAACCTGTGTTACCAATATGCTAATGGAACGAAGGCATTACAGGGTGTAAATATGAAGATCAAGCGGAATGGCAGATCTGCTATTTTGGGCTCTAACGGAGCTGGCAAGTCTACCCTGTTTCTCCATTTTAATGGTCTTTTGAAACCCGGCTCGGGTAAAATACAATATGCGGGCAAGGATTTCCAATACACAAATTCATATTTAAAAACGTTAAGAAGAAATGTAGGTATTGTCTTCCAAAATCCAGATAACCAGCTTTTTTCTGCCAGTGTCCGCCAGGATATTTCTTTTGGTTTAATGAATTTGGGTTTTTCTAATAAGGAAGCGCAATTGAGAATTGAACAGGTGGGTCAGCAACTGGGTATCACTGATCTGTTCACCAAGCCCACCCACTTCTTAAGTGTAGGGCAAAAAAAAATGGTAGCACTGGCGGGCGTACTGGTCATGGAACCGGAAATTTTGATCTGTGATGAGCCTACGGCTGGTTTGGACCCGGCCAATGCTGAAGTGTTCATGCAAGCCCTGGATTTACTCTACCATAAGGGAACCAGCATCATTATCTCCACCCATGATGTGGACCTGGCTTATGCATGGGCAGATGACATTTATATTATGAATCAGGGCCAGGTTACCCAAGAGGGTAAACCGGAAATTGTCTTGGCTAATCAACCTATACTAGATGACGCCGGACTAAAGAGACCCTGGATCTTAGAAATATGGCAGCATTTTCTAGATCAATGTCCTGTACTTCAACATTTACCAGCTCCTCGAAATAGACAGGCCTTATTGGCACAACTGCAAACGCGTTACTTTGATTCCTAGCCTGGTCTCTACCGTAAGTTCCATCGTTATCATAGCAGCGTTGGCAATGGCATCTGCCCACAGATCTGTCTCTTCGTCAGCATAGCCCAAAACTGCTTTCATAACGCCACCGTGAGTGACTACCAAAACGCTTTGATAGCCTGTTTGCTCGATTTCAGAAATGACCTCCAAAACCCTGACCATTAAACACTGAAGCGATTCTCCTCCCGGCACCGTATAAGTCTGCGTATCCTGAAACCAATCGTCAAATTCCTGTCGATATTCTCCATAGACCTCTGTAAACGTCAAACCCTCCCAGACGCCAAAAGACAACTCTCGCAAGCGGGCATCAGAGATTGGGTTAATCCCCAATGAGTCACCGATAATCTGAGCCGTCTCACTGGCTCGCGATAAATCACTGCAGTAAATAGCCTGTACAGCTTCCTGTTCTTTTAATAGCCGGACCACCTGATAGGCCTGTTCTCTACCGGTATCATTAAGCGGAATATCAGTTTGTCCCTGGTATCTTTGCAGGGCATTCCATTCGGTTTGTCCATGCCTCAGTATGATGATGCGCATTACTTATCCCCCCTCAGCAATCTGTGGTCAAACCATAGGCCAGGACATCATAATGACCATAACCATAAGCCAAACTGTTTCCGTGCTTTCACATAATGCACCATAGTTGTCCCCGGTCAGTCCCCCCAGAATTCCCGACATCCAGCGTGCGATTATGATCATGACGCCAACTGATATGATCAGCGGCAGCAGCACCTTCCATCCCCCTGCACCAAGCGCGCCTAGGAGGAGCAGGATAGCTGCACCTGCCACTTTTTCTTTTCCCTTTTTCGTACCAAAGGAATTACCCAGACCCGGTCCGGAACGGGCATAAGGAAAAAAGCTAATCGCATAGACCATCGCCCAACGTCCCAGTGCCGGGGCGATAAACAGGGCCAATAGCTTTTGCTCCAGAGGCAGTTGGTTCATAAAACTAATTTTTAATAGAAGAACCGCAGCCATGCTGACAACACCCATCGCCCCGACCCTGCTATCTCGCATTATCTCTAGCTTTCTCTCGCGGTCCCTGCCGCTAAACAAGCCATCAGCAGAATCCATCAAACCATCCATGTGCATGGCGCCAGTGATCAGTATCCATAAGACCAATATCAGGGCATCTCCTGCCAGTCCCATGGATAGCCAATGAGCTAGATAAGCAACTGCTGCCAGAAGGCCCCCGATAAGAAAACCAACCAAGGGATAGAAATAGAGCGAAAAAGCCATTTCTTTCTCTGACGCAAGACGCTGTCCATAAGTAGGAATAATGGTTAAAAAGCTCATTGCCAGTAAAAAATTACGCATTCAAGTCTCCCTTTTAACCTTTAATCTGAATCGGAATGCCGCAGCTAAGCAAATAAACCCGGTTTGATTTTTTTGCCAATGCCTGGTTTGTTTGCCCGTTTAAATCGCGGAATATCCTGCCTTCCTGGCTAGCAGGAACAACATCCATCCCCACTTCATCGGCTACCAGAATGAGGATTCCTTTGATACTATCCAGAGATTGTATGAAGCGTTCCACCTGTTCGGTAAAACTCAGTTCCTTCACCTCATCCCAACCAAAGGGCTGGTGATTGTTTTTATACATAAGATTGCTAACCCATGTTCCGATGCCATCCACTAAGAATACGGCCTCACCCTCAACCTCCTGGCTTTGCATAACAAGATCCAAATCGCAGGGTTCTTCGATGGTTTTCCATGAATCAGGCCGCCTATTATAGTGTCTCTCCACTCGCCTGGCGAACTCCTCATCCCAAATCGTCCCGGTGGCCAGATATTTCACCGGGATTTTCTGGTCTTCAGACAGTTCACTGGCCAGTTGCTCGGCAAAAACGCTTTTTCCGCTGCTGCTCCCGCCAACCACCATGATGATCTCGCTCATATTTATCCTCCAGAATTAGATTGGCCCTTATTACTTACACCAGCTTCTTCAAAAGTTGCCATTTCATTTATTATTTTAACCGCTGCCTCCAGAAGATGGAAGGCCAGTACTGCACCACTGCCTTCTCCCAGACGCATATCCAAATAGAGCATCGGCTCCAAACCAATTTCCTCCAGCATGATTCTATGTCCGGGTTCTTGGGAGAGATGGGATGCAAATAGATAGTCTCGGCATTTTGGATTCATTTTATAGGCCACCAGGGCTGCGGCTGAAGATATGAAACCGTCTACCACCACCGCTGCCCTGCGCGCTGCAGCACCTAGCATGATGCCTGTAATTGCTGCAATCTCAAGCCCGCCCACTTTCCTTAAGACGTCCAACGGCTGATTGGGGTCAGGATTATTAATTTCCAGAGCACTTCTGATAGCATTTTGTTTGCGAAACAAGCCCGTATCATCGACTCCAGTCCCCCGACCGGTGATCAGTTCAATCTCTCTGCCACTGAAACAGGCTAGGATAGCACTACTGGGAGTCGTGTTGCCTATTCCCATTTCCCCGGTGGCAATCATGGTGGCACCCCGGTCAATTTCTTGATTGACCAAGTCAATACCTGCTTCTATCGCGGCAATGGCTTCTTCTTCTGTCATCGCCGCTTCTTTTGCCATATTTCGAGTGCCCGAGCGGATTCTCCGATTTATTAAATCCGGATGTTCAATAGGTTCAGCAGCAATTCCAATATCAGCAATGACAACGCGTGCCCCAGCGTGTTTAGCCAGAACATTAATAGCCGCGCCCTGGTTCAAAAAATTTAATACCATCTGCGGTGTGACTTCCTGGGGGAAGGCACTAACCCCTTCTTCCACCACGCCATGATCACCCGCCATGGTCATAACTACTTTAGCACCCAATTGGGGAAGTGGATTTCCCTGAATTTGCGCAAGTTTAACTGCTATTCTCTCCAAAGCTCCCAGGCTTCCCTGGGGTTTGGTCAACATATCCAATCTCAGCTGGGCCTTCTCCCCTGCTTCCTTATCAATCTCCATTATACTTACCAACGTTTTCTCTAATAAATTCACTTTATTACCTCCCCAAATTATGATTTTTATGGCAGCGCTTATAATGTCCCTTAGTAATCGAGATCTAATTAGAGTGGGCAGCCATGCCGGGCACACTAAAAAACCCGGCTTTACCGTAAAAAGCCGGGTTTTCTCAAGCGTTACCTTGAACAAACACTAATACAGCCCTGGCCTTTCTACGGAAGGCGGCGTGATTGACCAGGCAGGTATCCTGACTTATGGATCATAATAAGATCTCCCATTCCCAGGCTTTTATAAAACCGAGAGTCGTTTGGGAGTTACTCCCCACTTACAGTGGCCGGACCGTCCGGGATTTACACCCGGTTCCCTTTTACCCCCTATTTTACGGAGGTACCTGGATAATTATGAAATTAACATTATTATTCAATTTACAATGCATATTGTCAATGTTTTAGGCTATAAAGTTTCACCTTAAAGAAACAACACTTTGCCGCCCATATTTTACCTGTATATAAAGCCTGCACTTGCACATGCTATGATCAGAAGCAGTAACGGTTATTTCGGGGAAGCCGTAGTGCTCAAGTCTAAGTCCCCTAACGGGATAAATCTTAAACTGAGCACCCAAAATTTCCTAAACGGAATTACAACCGTTACTGTTTCTACAAAGATCCGTTGGTGAGGTTGCATCAATACCGTTAAATCGGTTTTGGATGTCAATGTAGCCAACGGATTAACTTTTTTTACGAGCAGGCAGGTAATATAATATTGACAGAACTGGAACCATCAGGAACAAGCAATAATAATAAACAGGCTTATCTATAATCGTCCAAGCTGGTATAAGCGACACCAATGGAAGGATGGGAGTCTGCCACAATTCCAATATGAAAATAAAATAATAAGCAAAATCAGTCAGGCGATCCAATCCCAGCAGTACCGATGCCCCTAAAAAAAAACCGGGCAACTGCCATAAAACTGCAACTAAGCCCTGTTTTTTATGATCGCGGAGCAACTGGGCGCTATGCTTTCCTTCCTCTCTTAACAGAATTAGGTACAGGATAGATAAAATAATATCCAAACCCGGAAAGTACATCCCCAACCATATTGCTAAAATGGCAAATATATGCAGGAAATATATCCTAAGTATTGCTATAAGTATTTTTAAGTCCCCTTTTCATATAGTATTTTAACGCTGGGGCTGTCTGAAAAACTCTCCGGTGCTATCCACAGATCATTAATAATATCCAGGTTGATTCCTTGCAGATTATAAGCCTGCCAGATAATCTTACTGCAATTCCAGTATCTCTCGCCTTGTTTAAAAGCTACCGGATAAAACATTTGCCCCTGATGCGCAAGGGCATAGGCTACCGCCTTGTCTTTAATCTCGCGACTAGCTTCAACTCGCAGCAGGCAAAGTTCTGAATAATTTAGATAATGCCTAAGCTCTTGACTGCTCAGTCCGTAATCGACATACCCTTCTAAAACCATATTATTACCCACATATATTCCCGCATGGGAAAAACGTCCATAAGCGCAATTTGGCCAACCGCCCAGCACAATATCTCCTGGTTCCAGGTCCGCAAAAGAAACCTTATCCGTGGAAGCACTCCCATACCCTGAGCCGATCTCACCTTTTAAGAAACTATTGGCATAGGTATAAATGACTGAATTTCTGGACCCCGATGCCAATTGCAGGTTATCCATAGCTATCAATGCCAGCAAAACAAAAGAGATCACAGGAAGTAACAGCATTCGATATCTTTCGTTTCTTATAAGACTTATTATTTGCATAAAACCATCCACCTAACTAATGTATATGGACCTGCCCCAAACGGGCAATATCCCGTATATAATCTTCTGCAAGCTATAATATTCTGTTTTTTTTTGATAGTCCCTAAATACTATGGCTAAATTGTAAGCGATAAGTCTAAAATTAGTATAGTATATATAATAATGAAACTGGTTTGGCAAAATATTATTGCCATCAGGCAGAAGGAGTACTGATCGATGAAAAAATATTTTCCAATGATTTTATTAATGATTATACTAGCCACTCTGGCAGGCTGCAAATCCAATGGTACTAATCCTGTAGTTCCTAATCCTCCCCAGGTAACAACTCCGGCCCCAGAAGAACCCAAGCCTGCACCTACTGTAGTAGAAAATCCGATTAAAGAACCGACTCATGTATCAAGCAAGGCCTTATCCTGGTGGTTTACCAGGAACCAACAACACCAGCCAGCGACAATAAACCAAGACATAGCTGCATTGCTGGCTCAAAACAATGGCATATATCTTATCCCTAATAATAGCAAGAAAATCTATTTGACCTTTGATTGCGGCTATGAACTGGGATATACGTCTAAGATACTAGATACACTCAACCGCAAACAAGTTAAGGCCGCATTCTTTATCACCGGGCAGTTTATTCAGACCCAGCCCGAACTGGTGAAAAGAATGCAAGCATCGGGGCATCTGGTATGCAATCATACCTTGAACCATCCTGACCTGCCCACCCTTTCGCATGAAAAATTTAATCAAGAAATCAAGTCTCTGGAACAAAAGTATTCCGATCTTACTGGTGCACAAATGGCTCGATATTTAAGACCTCCTATGGGCAACTACTCGCCAACAACACTAAAATGGACTAACGAATTAGGTTATACTACAGTTTTCTGGAGTATGGCTTTTCAGGACTGGGACCCTAATAAGCAACCCGGAGCAGCTGTTTCACACAAACATGTATTGGATAATATACACCCAGGTGCAGTCATATTGCTGCATGCGGTTTCCCAAAGCAATACCGAAGCCCTGGAACAAATTATCACCGACCTACAGGCTCAGGGCTATGTATTCAGTACCTTTAATAGCTAGCGGATAGAGTGTAGTGGATTGGAGATGGAGGATAGGTTTAGCGAATATGCGTATAATTCTTAGGAAATTGTATCGTCAACAGGGCTTAAGCGAAGAAGAGTATAGCATTGTTATGCGTTATGCGGAGGAATTGCGTTCTACATCGCCCGAGTCTTATTTGCTCTTTTATGAGCGTTTCGCAACCACTTTATACCAGGATTATCAGAGCTATCTACCCCGTTTTGCTTATGGAATCGATGATTTTTATGATTATCTTCTAAACAAGCCGGAACTCATGGAAGATCTAAAAAGTAATTCCTTAACTATAGATGCATTCCCCCTTTGTTTACATGACTATTTGGAATATACTTACCCTTATGGTTTGGATACCTCCACAATTCTTCCCCATCTGGAATTAATGAAATTCGATAATGCTAACAGCCGTGAATTACCTGAACCCCGACAAAAGGTTTTAGTCTATAAATATGAAAGTGCTAACCCTTATAAAGAAACGGGGCTGAAAAGCCATTTTGATAGAATCGGTCGTTACTCTTTTGTGAGCCGCCTGCAAAGTATTCGTTATCTGCGCGGCAGCAAGGCCAGCGAGGATAAGATAGAATTACTTTCTGGTGACTGCCTGGGAGGTATTTTTACCAACAAAGAAAAATCTATTTATTACTATATATTTTTGACCGAAAATAATGCTCTGAAAGCACGAAATGCCTGCAGAATATTGAATCTGGCTCTGTATGGGAGCTATGTAGAGGTATAAAACAATGCAAAGCATAATAAATGAATTTAATAAAACCCTGTCCAATGATGATTTGTTTCAAACCTGGCAGGATGAAATCCAGCTGAGAAGTGAAATTAGAACTACTCCCATAACCTGGGAAGGAGTTCAGATTGAGAGTGCTGAAGAATTTAATTTTATAAAACGCTCTCTATATTATGGTAATAAGCCAGTTGAGTTTTTTATGATCCTTTTCCGAAATATGAATAAACTACCTATCCTTAATTGCGTGATGGAATCTACACCTGCATTCAAGGTAGATTTTTTACATTCTCTAATTAATTACATCCTTTACCAAAAACCACAATCCCAAGACCTGCTATTCTTAATCAACATGTACCAGGAAGGTCTTTACTCAACTTTCGAAGAGGTCATCGGCGCAATGGACAATGAGCTCTGTAACTATCTGCTGCCTCGAACCACCAACAAGAATTTACGCAAGCTCATAAGAGTAAGACAGGCACAACTAGCAGAACAAGAACAGCAGTCGCATTACGACCTTATTAAGCCTCTGAATCCAACTAATGATTATCCCACTATTTATGGTGATAAAATTCAGATTATAGCTGATGCCATAAAACACTTAAAGACCAAGCACCCGGAATCAATTGAGTCACTACTAGATGGCGCAGAAATGCTCTTTAGAGCAGGACTTTTGACTGACTGCCTGGCAATACTCATGGAGTTGGTTAAATACCAGGGAGATGAAGATGCGCTATTCCCATGCAACGAAGATCCTTACTGCCAACAAATTAACCAGTTACTTCGTAAAGCTCTGCCTTTTTACACCCTGCTGGTCAACCCGGCAGATCCCCACCGCTATGCACTAGAGCTCTATAGAAGTCTTTTCATCGGTTTCAATCCTGACCCAGCTTCCCTTTTATATCTTGACATCTATACCATCACAGCAGCTAATCTACAAGGATACCACCAATACGCCCGCTATGAACTTGCCCAAAAAGCTGGCAAGATTCTAAATTACCGACCGGATGATCTAGTGGCCCATTTTCTACAGAATCCCAGCGAAAATGCAAGCAACGAAGATATAACTAAATTAAGACTGGCTATGGACCAAAGAGCAGCAGCGCTGCCTCATGAGTCTCTGGTTATAATGGAACTCCTACGTTTATGGCAACAAGAAAAAAGAATGATTTTGGATCAGGAATCCGCAACTCACCTATTTAAGCAATACCAACATTTTTTTCAATGGATACCCGGTTCGCCATTTATTAATGAACAGGTGCTTAAGCAATTAGGCCCTTTGGTCGATAAGAACACCAGAAATGCAGGGAGATTAATCGTTGCAGCCATGCAAGAGTTTTCTCTAGAAAAACTTTCGATAAAAGATACTTCTAAGCGTAATAACGTACAGAGAAACAACCATTTACATAAACAGTTGCTTCTAGGCCAATTTATGGGGGTGTTATAATGCTTGTTCCCGCAGTAGACGAAAAAAAATATGCACATCAATTAGACCATTTTCTTCTGCAGTTAAAGAATGAATTACTTACTCAGAGCCAAGATACTAGCATTGTTTGCTCCAGCCTTAAAGATCTGGACGAATATCTTTTGGAGTTAAATGCCTTTTACTATACTAGTTTTCACAATAGATTTTTTCCTCTCTATAGGCAAATAATCGAAGAGGATACCCGCTCCCTATATCATATTGGCCGGCAGGAAGAAACGCTAAAAAGCGATATTATTACTAGTATTAAGCAACATGCACTCTTATTTAATAGGGTTAAAAGCATTTCCGCAATCCTGAAAGTCAAGCGCGAGGAAACCAGGCAGCTTTTGCTTGCATCCTACCCAGGAAATGACGAACGGATTGTGGATTTGCTCTATATTCTAAAGGAATTGGTTAACGACTGGACTGATTTCCGGGATCTGCTGGGCAAGCTACAAACCCTGCTGGAAGACAAAAAGCTGCTGGATGCCCTAAACCATTATCCAGCTCATGCTGCCGTAGCTAACCTCATAAACGGATTGGAACCAGATGATATAAAGGTAGACCGTGATCTAAAGCGGCTAATGGCTGGTTGGCAACTAGCTATAAAACTGCTGGTGAAACTACAAGAAAATCAGTCGCCCACCAAGGAAGCTATCCGGGCCGTAAAAATAGAACTAGATAAAATAGATGTCTCCTGGGACAACCGAAAAGTTCCTCCTGCTATACGCTCGTGGTATAAACTGTACATACAAAAAATATTTAATTTTTACATGGAATTAATTAAGCTGTACGGTGAAAAAAATGACCCTAAGCACGCCAGTCAGATGGCCGGACAGTTTGAAGATTGGCTAGGCGCATTGCTATATCTCTTAGAACAAAGCCTGTTATATAAATCCCGAGGCTGGGACGAATTAATTGCCAATGCATTCGTCTTAACCCGTATGGATCTAGATTACCCCAAAGAATTGGCAGCCTATTGCTCACGCATTCTGCCACCCCTGGAAGAATTGATTAACACTCTATCTTCTTCAAGTCAGGCCGATTACCATTATCATAGTCAACGCAGCAAGCAGATACTTTCTGAAGCCTACCATTTTTTGAAGCTGCAAATCGATAATAATGTTAAACCCCGAGGTATATTACTATTGGAAAAAATTGAAAGACTAAAAAACCAAATTGCTCTCCTGGAAAGCCGCATAGACCTGTTGGACGAAAAAGCCGAGCACTCTTTAGAGACCGCTGGGCATTACCAACTGTCCTTTGATATGCTTGATTCCCACTTAGAACTGCTTTTAGGCATGCAGGAAGAACTGTTAAAATCGCTTAGCCCTCGTAATATAAAACGTAATTTTCAGGATATGAACTTGCGAATTAATCATATACCTTTGCAGGTCGGTGAGCTATTCCCCCCCGATTATTTGTACCTGACGGATAAAATACCCTTTGAAACCCAGGAAATAAATGCTCCCTCTACTCAAATCTTATATGAAGAAGGAGACCTATTTATTATTAATCTGGACGATTTACAGGAAGAACTAATCCCTAAAGTAATCCTATCCAAGAAAGGTTAGTTGCATGCACGTAGCTATAGACTTTGGAAATAAATATACCTACCTGGCCTGCTGGGAAAAAGGCAAGCCACTTATGGATGCCTGCATCAGGGTAAGGATTCCTGGGGTGACAAGTTTCAATTATACTACCGCTGAATCCTTTCGGGATCGTGATGGTGTGAGAGAATACCTTAACCACCTTTACCGGGAATACATCTTGCCGAGCCGTATTATGGTGGAGTCGGCCGCAATATCATTTCCGACCATATTAAACCTCAATACCCATAGAATAATAATAAGTGTTATGGAAGAAGTATTAGGACTTCCGGAAGTAAGCATCATACCCCAGCCGTTAGCCATTGTTCATGGTTATAATTTGCAGAATCCCCACCTCCCAATGACTGGTGATATTATGGTGATACAGATTAATGAGGCCGAACTTCATTTTGCTTTTCTCAGTATAATTGATACTGTTGGCATTACCCTTGAAAAGCAATTTACAGGCAGCCTGGCCCAGGCACAAAAAGAAGCTGAGTTAATAGGCTTTTACTCCCCCGCAGGGTGGAAATTAGACTCTGTATTATTGGAAGAAGAGCGTCCCTATCCCCTGGAATTAGACGAATTAATAATATCTCTCCCTAAAGAAGTAAATATCATTTCCGGACAAAATCTGCAATTTGCAACTGTAGATGGTTTATCATGGGGATATCGAGATAAAAAACTTCATCCTTCTTACCGGATGAACTTAATATACCCATATGAATTATACATAGAGAAAGTTAACCCCAGCGAAGAATCTTTTGAGCTAGTGAAGATTCCTTTTGATACTGCTAATTTAGAGTTGGAGTGTGGAGCTAGTTACCAACTACTGACCTTAGATAGTTCGGGTATATATAACCTAGCTGCCGACCCCAACCGAGTCAAGTTCCATATCTACGAATTTGATACCAGCAATGGATCCAGCCAGTACGAACAAACAGCCAGGCAAAACTTAATTTTAGAAATAGACAGTCTTAAGAGCTACTTACCAGAACGAATGAACCTTTATTTAGATATGGCGACTGCATCTCTGGCTCTTGATTTGAATCCGGATAATACAGATAGAACTTTATCGACACCGATTGACTTTCATAACCGTCTACTAGTCGGTCAAGGAAAGCTTTTTGAAATGATGAAAAACAATAATTGCCAGCCGAAACTAATAGATGATTTTGAGAATCATTTATTATCTGCCAAGCAGGAATCCCAGGAACCCCTGACAACTCAGACCGAAATGACCTTATTTCGCCTCTATGCCTTGCTGCAAATGTGGCAAGGGAAATAATTATCCGCCAAGTCCTTACTTCTGGGATAATTTAACTCCAAAAATTTCTCTCCCCAAAAACAGGATTTCTGACAATTGTGTCGAATTTCACAAATGTTCAATTTATTTTTCTATGGAGAGGAGGTCAATATCTAGCGTAGGTAGGAATTATTATAATAATTGTCTACATCACTATTTATATTTATATTTATGAGGAGGTTATTATGTCAACTGGCAATGAAATGAAAGTCTCGGGGCACATACAAGAACTGGTTGCTAATCCATCACCGCTAGGCTTATTTGGTCTGGCAATTGTTACCTTGGTCGCTTCTTCTCAAAAGCTAGAACTCACAATGGGCGTAGCTTACATGATTCCCTGGGCGCTCTTTTTGGGTGCTACCGCTCAGTTCGTGGCTGGTATAATGGATTTCAAACACGATAATACCTTTGGGGCTACTGCTTTTTGCGCTTATGGACTATTTTGGTTTGGTGTGGGGATGACCTGGTGGATGCAAACTACCGGTACTATTGCTAAAGGCGCCACCTTTGATGTTCATCAGCTGGGTTATGCTTTCCTTGGTTATTTCGTCTTTACGATGATCATGACGGTCGGATCTATGGGAGCCAACAAGGTACTGTTCATAATTTTCTCCCTAATTGATTTTCTTTTCTTAGGTCTGTTCATGAACAACTTAGTAGGTGGACATGGTTGGCATTTGTTGGCCGCTTATTCCGAAATCTTAATATCCATCGTATCTTTCTATGGGGTAGCCGCCACAGTACTAAATACCCATTATGGATTTACCGTACTTCCAGTAGGGGTACCCTTTGGCCCTCTGCACAACAAAGGGGTAGCTATTAAAGCTGCAGCTGCTAAAGCCAAAAAATAGTAATCTAGATCTGTAAATGAATAAAGCAGGCGCCATCATTTAGGTGCCTGCTTTATTGTTTCTGCTGTTGCAACCAACTACAATATCTTCTTATAATAATCACTTAAAATACTTTGTCCATAGGTTATACCAGGGACTGCCCAGCGTGCATTTAACTTTATCCAAGTTGGCCCAATTCCTCGATTTACCAAGGAATAACGAGGATCAATCAATGCCTTACCAGGTGGTAATGGATTTTTGGTAGCATAAGCATAAAGGTGCTGGATATGAGCCTCAACTCCTGCTGCTGGTGATTTAAAGATCGCGCCGTGTACTCCTGTTTCAAACCGAATAAGGCTTGAGTCAGCCCCATTCAATGATTCTTCTCCAGTTAACGGGCTGCCAATTGCCCATAGACCGCAATAATTATTCTGCCACGGCTGCACATCACCTTTGAATTGCCAAAATCCGGTCTCCTTCGCCGCCTGACAAAAAGCAATGTCTCCTCTAATCCCATACTGTGCACCGATTTTTATGTACAGCTCTGCTAATTCCGGGATAGGTCTAAATTGGAGACCTTCTGCAGTCATGCCCGCCATTATCCTTGGAGTTTCGCTGACAATCCACTTCTTTAATTGGTCAGCAGTTAAATAGGAGTTCCCCGTAATAGTTAAATCCGCGGCATTTATTAGCTCACCGGTAGGAAGAATAACAGTTGGCTGATACTTGGCCAACTGGTCACGATACGTTTTAAAGACTGCAAACTGCTCCGCACTATATGCGAAAGCGTCCTTATTCATTAATTCTTCTGAATTAATTACCGAACCGTCCATTAATTTTAGATTTGTCCTATACTGCGCCAAGTCTCTTAGTAACTGATTATCTGCAGCCACTGTGAGTATCTTAATATCAGAAGTATTCGATGGCTTAATAGCATCTAAAGATGCTTGCTTTTCTGAGGGCAATACATTTACCGAAATAACAGGGAGTGATGTTTTCGACTTAATATCTACAGTGTTAGATTCTTTTATCCATTTCACTTCACAAGCGAGGGCTTCTCCCACAACCCGAAGCGGAATCATAATGCGTCCATTAGTTGCATAAGATTTACCATAATCCGTAGGGATAAGGAGAGCTTGTCCATCTATTATGATTTGAATCTCTCCCTGCTTAGCTGGAGGTAATGAGGAAGTAGACGTACTCCGCCAATTTACAACGACCTGCCTTGTATCCTGCTTCCACTCAACCTTAGCCCCTAGATTCTCACTAATAACTCTAATTGGCACATAAGTTCTTTCTGCAATTACCTCCGGGCTAGTATCTGAGGGTACTTCCCTGCCATCAATAAATATTTTTACTGTCTGCCCTGCTTCTGCCGGAGTTTGTCCCCCCACCAAGATACAAGCTGCCATCACCAGCAGAGCCATTATCGTCATGACCCCTCTATATTTAAACCTGTTTATCAACCTTTACACCTCTCCCTATCGAAATTCATTTTTTGAATCCTTACATTACCCCGCCTAGGTAATATAGATAAATTCCCCTTATACACCCACAATTCCTGCAATTAGTAAAAAATTGATCAGAAAAACATCCTATCTTGACATACGTATATTTTGATAAAATCTTTCATTTTCCTTGGTAAATAACCGTAATTGATATTTGCTTTTCTAAAATCTACGGTAATCTCTTCTTTAAATCAATTTTAGACCATATTCGCTAGAAATTTTTCATAATATTTTTTAACCAATCCCATAATATAACAATTTTTTCGAAACAGATGTTGTATTCTATTCTTGCCGCTTATAATATTTGTCTTTATTTAAAGCTTCATGGAAGGAGATGTCCATATGCTTACACGTTTTTTCAATAAATTATTCACCCATACCTTGTGGTTTATAATTATTCTTGTCGTACTGACATGGATAGAGGGAATTTCTGACGTATACCCTGTGTTTAAACCCTTTCATCCTATGTTCAATACTATCCTATTTCCTTTGGTGGCATCTATACTTTTAGTTTTAATTTTTTTGCATGTTTATCGTGAAAGTTCTATTTTACTTAACTACAATTACTTTTCACATACTGCCATAAGTTCTACTTTAAAAATGAAAACAGATATTCATCAACGCCTGCTGGAATCAGAACGTTTATACCGACATATGATTGAAAATTCCTATAATGTCATTTATATAATAGATACTAACGGCGATATTATTTTTATGAATCGCGCTATTAAGGAACAGATTGGACTTGACCCCGAGGTGTTCGTGGGGACAAATTGTATAGATTGGCTGCATCCTGATGACAGATACAGAATATCCCATCTTTTATCAAGCGTACAAGAAAGCCAGCCAAGCTACAGCTTTCGCTTGGTTCTTTCTCCTCATGAAATAATCTACGTCAATGCCCAATCCTCTCCAATATTTAATGATCACCATCAACTGCAAGGCAAAATGGTGATTGCCACCAATATTAGCAAAGAAATCATGATGCAGGAAAAATTAATGGCCTCGGAAGAAAAATACCGTGCTCTTTATAATAAGGCCCAGGTGGGGCTAATTACTACCAATATTGATGGTTCAGAAATTTTGACTCTTAATGCCAAAACTGCAAGTATGCTTGGTTACAAAGACTCCTCTGAATTACTAGAACGCCCAGCGCTTTTTCTCTGGGCAAATCCTGATGCTAGATTCGAATTCCAGATCAAACTTACCAAAGAAGGAATCGTATCAGGCTACCCAATCCAATTAATTTGCCAGGATAAATCCCTCCGGGATTTTGAAATATATGCACGATATAACCACCAAACTGACCAAATTGAATCTAATCTGATTGACATTACTGAGAAGAAACTGATTGAGGAAAGACTCCAGTTTCAGGCCTCACTTCTTGAAAACGTACAGGATAGTATCATGGTAATAACGCTTAATGGAGAAATTGCTTATTGTAACCAAAAAGCCAGGTCCATCTTTAACATTCTCGATAAAGATACAATTGTTAGATTACCTTTCGAGCCCAATAGGATGGAGTTAATAAAGGATTGTTTACTAACAGGCCAGACATGGGAGGAAGAGCGGATGGTATCGATGAACGGTGTAGAAAAAACCATGATGCACCGCTTCCACCCTCTATTCAAAGAGGATCTAGTAGAATCAATGCTTATCATCTCATACAATATCAGTGACTTAATTGAGGCTCGTCAAAATGCTGAGTCCGCCAATGCTGCCAAAAGCCACTTTTTAGCCAATATAACCCACGAACTACGTACACCTATGATAGGAATATTAGGTTCCGTTGACTTACTCGAACATAGTAATTTGAGCCACCAACAACTCGACAACTTAAATACCATAAAAGAGTGTGGAGAACGACTCCTAAATACTATTAGCGATATACTTGATGTATCGAATATTGAAACCGGGTTGTTGAAGCTAAATCCATCTCCAAACAACCTGTATGAAGTCCTCAAAAAAACGACCGCTATTATTGAAGCAGATCTCTACAGCAAGGGACTTTTGTTAGAGCTAGATATCGACAAGAATCTTCCCCATACGGCTGTACTTGATCATATAAAATTACGCCAGGTGATCGCCAACCTTTTATACAATGCCGTAAAATTTACTCTCCGGGGTGGGATTAAAATCACGGCCAGTCTGGAAACAACTAGTCTAGACCATAACTGGCTCCTAGTTTCTGTAGCCGATACCGGTATCGGCATTCCCGAGGACAAGCTGGAAAGCATTTTCAACTATTTTACCCAGGTAGATAGCTCCACATCCAGGAGCTTTGGTGGAACCGGCCTAGGGCTCTATATCTGCAAAAAGCTTATTGATCTGATGGAAGGGGAAATTTGGGTGCAAAGCCAGGAGGGGAGAGGTACCATCGTTAGCTTTAAAATCCCCCTGAAAATTGACCTCGATATACAAAATGAAATTATATTAGCCCAGGATCCACTTATTGCTGCGGTTGACGAGTTATCCGCAGAATTTATACCAGTTACTGTATTGCTAGTGGAAGATAACGAACTGAATCAAAAACTGGTAGCCCAGATGTTAATAAACTATGGCTTTGAGGTTATTATCGCCAATAACGGCCTGGAATGCTTGAATCTAATGCAGCGCAAAAACATTGATATTGTGCTGATGGACATGCAAATGCCTATCATGGATGGCTATGAGGCAACCCGCATCATTAGAGAGAACCGGGCCTGGGATCAGCTTCCCATTATCGCTATCACTGCTAACTCCATGAGCAATGACCGTGACAAATGTGTGGCCTGTGGTTGTTCGTCTTACCTGGCTAAACCTTTCAAATCAGATGTCCTAGTCCGAGAGATAAGAGCTTTTTTAAAAAACCAGTTCATTAAAGGAAAAAATGCTGATTCCCTTTCCCAGCAATTAATCAGCGACCTCCTACCGGAATTTGTTGAGATGATGGGTGAAATGCTAAATGATTTAAGAGAAGCGATAGATATGAAAGACCTGGAAGGAATAAAAAGCATAAGTCATGGCCTCAAAGGCACTGCCGGCATGTATGGCTTTATGCAGATATCAGAACTGGCGGCCTATATTGAAAAAGCCACTGTGGATAAAAACTATTCTAGAATGTCCTTGTTATATAGTCAAATTACAGCGATCGCGCAACAGTGCCATACCCAGATAAACTGCGAAGTTGTGTAAACACGCGCAAGTGGGCAAAGGAAAATAACTAGTTCCACTGAGCTTTTCCATATTGATCTATTTATTTTTTCTGATTGCTGCCGAGTGATCCCGGCCTGTGTAGTAATTATACCAAGCAGATGTTTGATATAAATCCCAGTTAATCGGAGGTACGTACATGGTTTCCAGTTGACTTTCTTCGTTATAAGCCTTAAGCATCGAGTACGCTTTAACCCAGATACATTTCTTTTCATTAGGAAAGACTTCACACCAACCATCGTAACTCCCGCCACAGGCACCATTACGTTGATTCTTCGGGCACCCTGACATTGGACAGAGATAAGCAATATCCAGTAATGCACAATCACCACAATCTTGGCAGCCGTTTCCGATTACTTTGAGGAAATGCTCAAATGTGTATTTTCTTGGGTTTTTAACACCGTTGTAATAATCGCTCATTAAGGGAAATAGATTTTTGTCAGGAGTAAAAAATAATTGGTGGATGAAACGCATCAAACGATAATTAAGTCCCACTGGAAGGTCAACCGGCAGGCTGGTGCGATTAACCTGTTTATTCGTATTAAGGCCAGTATTCGGATCTTTTTCAAAATAATAAAATCCATTGGGTTGTGGATAATCGAATTCAGGTATTAACTTCATCCAGCCGGCGCTGAGTTCTTCACCTTTATCAATAATATATTTAACCTGTTCATATTTAATATTATGGCCTCCCAGGTGTACTCCATCAAAACCCATGCCTTTCATAAAGGCATACATTTTAGCAGCCCGAAGTAAACGCGCACTTACACCTTTATCTTCGGCAGTCCTTTCTTGATCAAGTTCAGCTAATAGCTGGTCGGAAACCACACAGCCCGGCAATTGGTTGGAGTTCATTATTTTACCCGCACCAAACGGCAGGATATAGACATTACCGATTACAGGTATATTGGGGTTGTAACTCTTAGTAATTTGCAAAACCTCATGGAATTTACGGGCATCGAAACCTAACTGCGTCACAATAAAGCTGGCTTCATTCGTTATTTTTTTCTTGAGTTTAGAATACTGTCCTAAAAGTTCAGCTTCAGTAGCTTTAAAGGGCGAAACAACACTACCCGCAAAGAAATCGCTGGGCTGATGACAAGTCATCCCTTTCGAATCAGGAATTTCCAATCCTTTATTCATATTGGCAATTAGATCCATAACATGCACAGAATCCAGATCAAAAACCGGTTTAGGACGACCTTTGAATCCGTTCGTTGGGTAATCACCGGTCATCACCAAGAGATTTCTGATGCCGGCTCGATCCATCGCGTAAAGCTCAGATTCAATCTGATTCCTGTTTTTGTCTTTGCAAGTAAAATGAACGAGTGGTTCAATCCCCAGCTTTAGAATTTCCATCCCGAGGTAAGCAGCCGATAATGCAGGTTTCCCGCCTGGATTATCGGTAATGGTAAGGGCATGAATTTTACCATCTTTTGCGGCCTGTTCTGCAGAAATGATAGCACTTTCTTGAAGCTTTTCATGTGCTCCCCGGCCGGGAACCAGTTCCCACGTTACAGAAAATGTGTTTTTATCCAGTAATGATTCCTTGAATTTATTATTAATTTGCTTCTCCTCCCCTAAAACCAACATCCTGTATATATTAGTATAATGAGCCGTTCAGGCTATTTGCCTGAACGGCTTTTTATTTGGTCGTGTTAAGGGACTATAGAAAATAAACTAGTCATTTACTCCGGCCTTTTTCGCACTAGACTTCGTCAGGTTTTGTTCCCTGGTAAAAATTATCTAATTTTCATTATTAATTAGACTCTAAAGGTTTTTTATTAACTCATCCGCAAACTCAGAGCATTTAACCTCGGTTGCCCCTTCCATCAAGCGGGCAAAGTCATAGGTTACAACCTTACTGGCAATGGTTTTTTCTATCGAAGCTATGATTAAATCAGCAGCCTCATTCCATTGCAAATGCCGGAGCATCATTTCACCTGATAAGATAACTGAGGACGGATTTACTTTATCAAGTCCCGTGTATTTCGGTGCGGTTCCATGCGTAGCTTCAAATATGGCATGCCCGGTCAAATAATTGATGTTGGCTCCGGGGGCAATACCAATTCCACCTACCTGGGCTGCCAAAGCATCGGACATGTAGTCCCCGTTCAGATTAAGCGTAGCTACTACATCAAACTCTGCCGGACGGGTTAATATCTGCTGTAAGAATATATCTGCGATGGAATCTTTAATAATAATCTTTCCTGCTAGCTCTGCCTCTGACTGTGCCTTGTCCGCGGCTTTCGCCCCTTCTGCATCCTTAATGCGATCATATTCATTCCAGGTAAAAACCTGATCCCCAAATTCCTGTTCAGCCACTTCATAGCCCCAATTTTTAAAAGCACCTTCAGTATATTTCATGATATTGCCCTTATGTACCAGGACAACGCTCTTTCTTCCTTCGGCTAAGGCAAATTTAATAGCTGCCCTCACCAGGCGTTTGCTGCCTTCCTCGGATACAGGTTTAACGCCTAGGGCAGAACTGCCGGGGAAACGGATTATGCTTACCCCCATTTCATCCTGTAAGAATTGCAGCAGCTTTTTCGCTTCTGCAGACCCCTCCTGAAACTCAATGCCAGCATAAATATCTTCAGTGTTTTCACGGAAAATTACCATGTTCACATCTTCAGGACGTTTTACCGGCGAAGGTACCCCTTTAAAATAATTGACCGGACGAACACAGGCATATAAGTCCAGGTTCTGTCGTAAAGCTACGTTTAAAGAACGTATACCGCCTCCTATGGGGGTAGTCAAAGGCCCTTTGATAGCGATAAAATACTCACGAATGACATCCAGAGTTTCCTGCGGCAACCATTCCCCAGTAATATTAAAAGCTTTTTCCCCTGCAAGTACTTCTTTCCAGACAATGGATTTCTGGTTTGAATAGGCTTTATCCACCGCTGCATCCAGGACCCGTGAAGCCGCTGCCCAAATGTCCGGCCCAGTTCCGTCTCCTATAATAAATGGAATAATAGGATGATCTGGAACATTCAGCACTCCATTATTAACTGTTATCTTTTCTCCCTGAATTGAAGACAATATAAGTACCTCCATTTATTCTATATATTTCAGCGTCTATTGTGCCTTTAATCGAAATTAAATCCGCCATATTTCTTGAAGTGTTCTACCAAGCCGCCATCGTTAAGAATTTTCAGCATAACTGCCGGCAAGGGAGTAATAGCAATGTCTGTGCCCTTGCTCAAGTTGTGTAAGATTCCAGCACCAAGGTCAATTTCGAGTTTATCCCCTTCATCAATGCCATCTGTGTCACATTCAATTAATGGCAGTCCGGTATTTATACAATTGCGGTAAAAAATACGCGCAAAAGATTTAGCAATAACTGCGCTGACATTAGCATTAATAATTGCTAATGGAGCCTGTTCCCGAGAAGATCCGCAGCCGAAATTATTGCCAGCTACGATAAAATCACCGGGTGTAACCTTGGAATAAAATTCTGGATCCAGATCTTCCATAACATGCTTGGCTAGCTCTTTCATGTCTAATGTCTTAAATTTGTGACGACCGGAAATAATATAGTCGGTATTAACATCATTTGCGAATTTGTGAACCTTGCCCTGTAAATCCATTATGATCCTCCTCTATTTTAAATACTCACGTGGGTCAGTAATCTTGCCATTCAATACTGACGCTGCTACTGTAGCGGGCGAGCCCAGATATATAAAAGATGTGGGATTACCCATCCGGCCTTTGAAATTACGGTTGGCAGTGGAAATAACATTTTCACCATCTGACGGTACACCATTATGAGTTCCTACACAGGGTCCGCAACCTGGAGTTACTACCGCCGCGCCAGACTCCACAAAAGTTTCAATGAGCCCTTCCCGCATAGCCTGTAACATCACCTGACGAGATGAGGGAGCCACCACTAAACGAGTATGCCGATCTATCTTTCTACCTTTTAGAATGCTAGCTGCAATGCGCAAATCTTCCATCCGGCCATTGGTGCAAGTACCAATAACTCCCTGCTGTATAGGAGTCCCAAGCACTTCACTTATAGGACATACATTATCTACCGTGTGCGGCTTGGCAATCTGAGGCTCCAGCTTGGATACATCATATTCTTTTATCCGCGCATAGACAGCATCCAGGTCTGCCTTAACCGGCGTAAATTCTTTCTTACTGTGAGCTTTCACCCAATCAATGGTCTTCTGATCCGCTTCCATCAGGCCACACTTAGCTCCCATTTCAATCGCCATGTTACTAATGCTAAAACGGGCTTCTACTGAAAGAGCATCTATGGCCTCACCCACATATTCCGCCGCCATGTAAGTAGCTCCATCAGCAGTGACATCGCCAATTAAATAAAGAATGAGGTCTTTGGAGTAAACCCCGGCTGGCAGCTTGCCGTTGAGAATGAATTTAAAGGTTTCCGGAACCTTGAACCACAGCTTGCCCGAAACCAGTCCCGCGGCTAGATCGGTAGAACCTACTCCGGTTGAAAATACATTAATTGCTCCATAGGTACAGGTATGCGAATCAGCTCCAATTACCAGATTACCAGGAACGACATGCCCCTGTTCCGGTAACAATTGGTGACAAACCCCATCCCCAATATCATAAAAATTTATCTTCTGTTCATCAGCAAATACACGCATCTGGTTATGCAATGCCGATACTCCTGCCAACGGACTAGGTGAACTATGATCGATGACCATAGCAACGCGGGCCGGATCAAAAACCTGCTTAGCCTGCATCTCCTCAAAGGCTTGAATAGCCAGCCCGGAAGTTCCATCCTGGCCCATCACAAAATCCAGATCAGCCACTACTATGTCATTCGCCCTGACATCCTGGCCACTCTTAGTTGATAATATCTTCTCAGCGATGGTTTTGCTCAATTTTTTTCCCTCTCTCTCAACAAATCTTTATAAACACCAACAATTTCTTTATCAAACAACGATCTTTTTTTATCAATTGACACCTGCCGACACCCGCTTAATATTTCCTGGGCATCCTCTTCAGTAATTGCAATTCCATATTCCTTAAACTTGGCCTTAATGGAATTTGAACCGGAATGTTTGCCAATTACCATCTGTCTTTCCAGTCCTACTTCTTCGGGAAGAAAAGCCTCATAAGTAAGAGGGTTTTTTAAAACTCCATCCCCATGGATCCCCGATTCATGGGCAAATATATTCGCACCTACAATCGCTTTATTGACCGGTAGAGCCCGGCCGGAAGCTTCAGCAACATACATCGCTACCTCCCGAAATAGAGTCGTATCATAAGTTACATCGATTTTCATTAAATGTCTCATACACATAATCACTTCCTGCAAGCAGGAATTACCAGCCCTTTCCCCCAGTCCATTCACGGTCACTCCCACATGATTGGCCCCTGCATATATCCCCGCCAGGGAATTAGCAGTAGCCATACCAAAATCATTATGGGTATGCATTTCTATGTCCAAGCCTACTGCATCATGCAAAGTCTTGATATATCGAAAAGTAGTTAAGGGGTTCAAGGTACCTACTGTATCACAAAAACGCAAGCGATTCGCTCCGGCATGTTTGGCAATCAGGGCAAATTCAGTCAGATAATCAATATCCGATCGGGAAGCATCCTCAGCATTAACCGAAACATATAGGTTTTTATCCTTGGCAAACATGACCGCATCAGCCATGCGTTTTAAAACAGCCTTACGGGTGGTCTGCAGTTTGTGCTCGATATGAATATCAGAAGTACTGATGGATATTGCTACCGCATCAACCCCACAACAAATAGATTCCCTAATATCCTCTATCACTGCCCGGTTCCAGGCCATAATGCTGGCTTTTAGGCCCATCCTTACGATCTCTTTGATACAATCTTTTTCAAAGCCACCCATTACCGGTATCCCGGCCTCAATTTGGTCAATGCCTATTTCATCCAAGTAACGGGCAATTCTGAGTTTCTCTTCATTGGAGAATACTACTCCTGCCGTTTGCTCCCCATCCCGCAAAGTAGTATCTACGATGTTTATCTTGGCATTCGGTTCCAAGAACCAATCTCGGTTCATAAGTGTCCAATCCATATACATACCTCCCCTGGCGCAAAGCGCAATTCATTCATTATGGCAAATACATTTTTCCTTTTTTGTAATATGATTTTGATTACAAACTATCCAATCTTTCTTTTAGTAACTTGTTGACCAGCGCTGGATTCGCTTGCCCTCGAGTAGACTTCATTATCTGCCCAATGAAGAATCCAAATGCTTTATCCTTGCCATTTTTATAGTCCTCTACTACCTTAAGGTTAGCCTTTACAATATCCTCAATAACTGGCAGCAACGTCCCTTCGTCGGAGATTTGTACTAAGCCTTTTTCTTTAATAATCAAGTCCGGACTCTTACCACTGGAAAACATCTCCTCAAAAACAGTCTTACCCATCTTACCGCTAATACTGCCATCATCGATAAGCTTTAGCATTTGCACCAGGTCAGCTGGTTTTAATTTACAGTCGTTTATTTCCTGATTGTTCTGATTTAAGAGACGACTTAATTCTCCCATCATCCAATTTGATACAGTCTTGGCATCAGGATACTGACTCAGACACTGATCTAAAAATGAAAGGCTTTCCGGAGTTAATGTTAATATGTCTGCATCATACTCGGGCAAACTATAATCCTTAACCAGCCGCTCTTGTGCCTGTTCTGGCATTTCCGGCATTTTAGCTCTTATTACTTCCACCCACTCCTTGCTTATCTGCAAAGGAGGCAGATCAGGTTCCGGAAAATAGCGGTAATCATGGGCCTCTTCTTTGGAACGCATTGAACGGGTAAGCTGCTTCTCTTCATCCCAGGTTCTGGTTTCCTGTACTATCTCTTCCCCATCTTCCAGGGCTTCAATTTGCCTTCGAACTTCGTATTCAATGGCTTTTTCCAGTGATCGGAAGGAATTTAGGTTTTTTATCTCCGCTCTGGTTCCGAACTCCCTCTGACTGGTGGGGCGAACCGACACATTAGCATCACACCGCAAGGAGCCTTCCTCCATCTTACAGTCTGAAACCCCGGCAAAAAGCAAGATAGAACGCAGTTTTTCCATATATGCCCTTGCTTCTTGGGAAGACCGCATATCTGGTTCAGAAACGATTTCTAAAAGAGGCACGCCGCAGCGGTTCAAATCTACCAGAGAAAAAGGAGTAGTCGTAATATCTCCCTGATGCACCAGTTTGCCTGCATCCTCCTCCATGTGAGCGCGGGTTATCCCAATTCGCTTTTTCTGCCCATTTACATCTATATCCAAGTACCCACCTTTGCATACCGGCATATCAAACTGTGATATCTGGTAAGCCTTGGGGGAATCAGGATAAAAATAGTTTTTGCGGTCAAATTTACAGATTTCGGGTATCTCACTATGTAAGGCCAAACCTGTTTTAATAGCTAGTTCTACTACTTTTTCATTCAATACCGGCAATACACCCGGAAATCCGGCACAGACCGGACAGGTCTGGGTGTTCGGCTCAGCCCCGAAAGCGGTGGAACAAGAGCAAAATATTTTCGTCTGGGTTTTCAATTCGGTATGTACCTCTAAGCCGATTACAGTTTCATAATTCTTACTCAATTATTTCACCCCCAGTTCCGGTCTCATAGTATGGTAGATGGTATTCTGTTCAAAACCATATGCTGCTTTAAACAGGGTCCCTTCATCAAATGCCTTACCAATTATTTGCATGCCTATTGGCAGACCACGGTCAAATCCGCAGGGTATAGAAATCCCCGGCAATCCTGCCATATTAACAGGCACTGTCAAAATATCATTCATATATAAGGTCAACGGATCTCCACACTGCTCTCCTAATTTGAAAGCAGTCGTCGGGGTGGTAGGTGATACAATAACATCGAAATCCCGGAATACCTTATCGAAGTCATTAGCGATCAATCTTCTGACCTTTAAGGCCTTAAGATAATAGGCATCATAATAACCAGAACTCAAAGCATAAGCACCCAGCATAATACGTCTTTTCACTTCATCTCCAAAGCCCTGTGCCCGCGAATGAGAAAACATGTCAATGACATTTTCGGCCTCAAAATCTCGGTGTCCATACCGCACCCCATCAAATCTAGCCAGGTTAGCACTGGCTTCTGCCGGGGCCACCAAATAATAAGCCGGGAGAGCATACTCACTGTGAGGAAGAGAGACCTCCTCTACAATAGCTCCTAATTCTTCATATTTCTGTAAGGCCTTATTAATGGCTTCTTTTATTGCATCATCAACCCCCTGCTGGAAATATTCTTTGGGGTAGGCAATCCGCAGGCCCTTCACATCACCATCCAGATAACTGGAATAGTTCGGTACATCTATGGCAGCGCTGGTTGAATCCAGAGGATCGTGCCCAGCAATAATATTCATAATCAAGGCGCTGTCCTTTACATTTTGGCTGAATACTCCTACTTGATCCAATGATGAGGCATAGGCAATGACCCCCCAACGAGATACCCTGCCATAAGTAGGTTTCATTCCCACCACCCCGCAATAAGAGGCCGGTTGTCTTATGGAACCGCCAGTGTCAGTTCCCAGTGCAAAAGGCACTTCGCCTGCTGCCACTGCCGCCGCTGATCCGCCGGATGATCCCCCCGGTACTCTTTCCAGATCCCAGGGATTGTGCGTTGCAAAAAAAGCCGAGTTTTCAGTAGAAGAACCCATGGCAAATTCGTCCATATTCAACTTACCTGCTAAAACCCCCTGCTGCTCATCTAAGCGGCGAGAGGCAGTAGAATCATATTTAGGAACAAAGTTTGCCAATATCTTGGAGCCACAGGTAGTTTTTACGCCCCGAGTGCAAAAAATGTCTTTCAAGCCCATCGGAATACCAGCGATACTATTATATTGTCCTGCTCTATCCACTTCTCTAGCCTTTTGCAGGGCAAGTTCTTCGGTCAGAGTTATAAAGGATTTCACTTTATCCTCAACGTTATTTATACGTGTAAAAAATGATTTTATTATTTCTTCGGAAGATATCTCCCGACGGGTTAATCGTTCCTGCAATTCATGTACGCTAAACTCATATAATTCCACAGCCGATAACCCCCTCTACATTATTTTAGGAACTTTATATTGACCTTCTTCAGCGAGAGGCGCGTTGGCAAGCATCTCTTCTCGGGGCATACTAGGTCTTATTGCATCGGCCCGGAAGACATTAAAGGCCGGCAAAATATGGGTCAGGGGTTCAACATCATCCGTGACAAGGGCGTTCAGGGTATCTGCATAATTGAGAATAGAACTCAATTGTTCACCAAATATCCTCTTTTCGTCATCACTTAAACTCAGCCGGGCCAACATAGCCACATGCTCGACTTCTTTCATGGTTAATGCCATACCGCTACCTCCTTGCCTGTTAAAACATTTATGTTCAACATTATACCAAAAATGAACCCATTCATCTAATATTTTTCGGGCAAATTGGGGATTTTTCTTGTCTGGCCTCTGCCTCTTAGCAGAATTTGAGGACGGATTCTTGCCATGACCCTATGTGCAGGTGGGAAAGGTTCTTGCCTTACGCCTATCTGCCTTGCCCTATGAATAACCGACCTTTCGTCAGCAACTCTTACCAAGGGAAGTACTGGATAAGTGCCATTAGCAGTGGAACTAAGAAAAGACCGGGTAATAGGTTGGCCACCTTAATACGAGTAATCCCCAAGGCATTAAATCCAATCCCGGCAATTAAAACCCCTCCGAGAGCAGTAATATTATTCAGCATGGGATCGGTGAGCAAAGGTTTAATATAACCGGCTCCCAGGCTAATGGCACCCTGGTAAATCAAAACAGGCAGGGCGGAAAAAAGCACCCCTACCCCCATACTGGCAGCGAATATCATGGCAAAGATTCCATCCAGCATCGATTTGACCAATAGAATTTCGTAATTATGGGTTAACCCATCCTGCAAAGACCCAACGATTGCCATGGCTCCTACACAGAAAAGAAGGGTCGAAGAAACAAAGCCTTTTACGAACTGGCTATCCCCGCCCCCGAAAACCTTTTCCAGCTTTCGGCCCAACGTTTCCAGCCTGCCCTCCCATTGCTGCCACTCACCTAATACGGCCCCTATTGCTAAGCTTACGCCTACCACAGCCAAACTCTCTGCCTTGAAAGCAAATTGAATTCCGATTGCCAGAATGAGTAACCCCAATCCGTCCTGCATGGTACGGCTAATGTTTTCAGGTATCCCCCTGCGGAAAAATAATCCTACCAACCCAGCCAAAACTATAACGCTGGCATTAATGATCGTACCAGTCAAAAAGACATCCCCCAACTATAATGGTGAAAACATCTCCTTGTAGTTTGGGAGATGACTTTTCTATTTTATGCTATCAGCATTATCCTGACAAGAGCACACGGCCAAGGTAAAGGTGAATGTACCGTATACATTCGATCTTGGCTTGCCTATGGCAACGAATTGGTTTCTAGCATTATAAAATATGTGTGAGGGTTATGGTCGAGTGGGAGGACTGGAGGAAGCGGAAATAGCTAGAACATGTAAATGGTGAAACGAATCGAAAATATAACCCCCAGCAAATCCTCAATTAGTATATCTGGCAAAAGAACCTGGCCCCATACCATTTTCGACATTTTTTTCCAAAGCTATATGCTATTTTTATAAGCAGGCATAAATGAGAATTTTAGGAGGTCGTCCGGGTGAAGGATGAAAACATGACAAAAGATCAACTCTTAAACGAGTTGGCTAAACTGCGACAGGAAAATATTGAACTAAGACTTGCTCAGAAAGATCAATCCCGCATTTATCTAGACTCCGAATGGTCATCACCCAGCCGGTGGTTCTCCACTAGCAGGGCAGAAGTGTTGGTTTCAAACCGGCCTGAGCAGGAACAATCAGTTAATCACTCCATGAAATATCTATTCTCGGATCTGGTAGACATTACGTTTATTCAACAATTAATGAATTCATTTTATGCAGCTACCGGTATAAGCAATGCTGTCATTGATAGCGATAATAATCTCCTGAGCAGGACAGGCTGGCAGGATATATGCACCCAGTTTCACCGTGTATGTGCCCAGACCAATTGCAGGTGCAAGCAAAGCGACAGCTACATAGCCACTCATCTGCACGATGGACCTTACGTTGGTTACACTTGTTTAAATGGCCTTATAGATTATTCTAGTCCTATCATCGTGGAAGGCCAGCATATGGCCACGATCTTTATCGGGCAGCTTCTGCACGAGCCTCCTGATGAGGATTTTTTCCGCCGTCAGGCACAGAAGTATGGATTTGACGAAGCAGCCTACATGGAGGCGCTCGGCCGAGTTCCGATAATCCCGGAATATTATATAGAATTCATCATGGTATTTTACGCACAGCTGGGGCAGTTTTTAGCCAATATAGGGTTAGAGCGAAAACGCCAACTGGAATCAGCAGACCAAACCATAAGACAGCATAAGGAACGCCTGGGATTAGTTTGGGAGATCAGTAATGACTACTTTTGGGACTGGAACATTGAAACGGGTGAAGCTTATTTCAGTCCACGCTGGGCTGAGATGCTTGAATACTCGCTGGAGGAACTGGAGCCACACTACCGCACGTGGGAAAAGCACCTTCATCCCGATGATATCATCGCCGTTATGAAGGTGCTTGATGAACATCTGGAGGGACGAACAGCAAAATATGAAGATGAATACCGAATGTTGACCAAATCCGGTGGGTGGAAGTGGGTTTTAGTGCGCGCCCAGGTGATATCAAGGAATGAATCAGGTCAGCCCCTGCGTATGACTGGCACAACTCTTGATATTACATCCCGCAAACAGGCTGAATCCGCCTTACGTCAATCAGAAGAAAAGTTCTTCAAAGCTTTTCAGTGTAATCCTGATCTAATGGCAATTAGCACTTTAAATGAAGGGCGTTATGTTGAAGTAAATGATGCCTTTGTAAGAATAACCGGTTATGAAAGACAGGAGGCTATTGGGCGTACTTCCCAAGAATTAGGCGTCTGGGTCGTTCCTGAAGAACGAGACAATTTGTCAAAACAAATCCAGGAACACGGAAGTATTCGGGGCTTGGAACTGGAGCTAAGGGTAAAATCTGGCGAACTCCGGACTTATAATCTTTCAGGAGAGATAATCGACATAGATGGTGAAGCACATCTACTTTTTACGACTAGAGACATTACCGAAAGCAAACGAATGGATGAGGCATTACGTTTGTCGGAGGAATGCTTATCCAAAGCCTTTAATGCCAGTCCAATCATAATGGCTATTACAACCCTGAAGGATGGAAGATTCATTAAGGTCAACCATGGCTTTTGCAGCATAACGGGTTATAGTCAGGCAGATGCAATGGATCGAACCTCGTTAGAGTTGGGATTTTGGACGAATACTGCGGAACGTTTTCTAGTAAAACAAAGGATTTTGGCGAAGCAATCCGTTCGGGATATGGAAATTCATTTTTGCACGAAAGCCGGAGAACAAAGACTAGGATTACTTTCTGCCGAAGGTCTTTATATCGATGGCGAACGATGTTTGCTTAGCGTACTAACAGATATAACTGAGCTTAAACAAATGGAAGTCGAAATGACCCGCTTGGATCGGCTCAATCTAGTAGGAGAAATGGCAGCCAGCATAGGCCACGAAATTAGAAACCCCATGACCGCCGTACGCGGCTATCTGCAAATTTTACGGGAGAACAAAGATTACCATCAAGAGATGGAATGCTTTGATCTAATGATTGAAGAACTGGACAGAGCCAATTCGATAATCACCGAGTTTCTTTCTTTGGCCAAGAATAAAATGGTGGATATGAAGCCTACAGATCTCAATACAATAATCAGCAAATCATTACCGCTGATTCTGGCCAAGGCTATGAGTAAAGATCAATATATAAAGCTAGAATTACATGATCTGCCTCATCTGCTCCTGGATAAGAAAGAACTCCGTCAGCTAATACTCAATTTGGTCAATAATGGGCTGGAATCAATGTCTTGGCCTGGAGACGTAACCATAAGAACATTTTCAGAAAAGGAAGAAGTGGTATTAGTCGTTCAGGATGAAGGTAACGGGATAGACCTTGAGTTGCTGGACAAGATGGGTACGCCCTTCTTTACCACCAAAGAGCAAGGGACAGGCTTAGGGCTGGCAGTTTGCTACCGGATAGCAGCTCGGCACAATGCCAAAATCGAAATAGATACCAGTTCAAACGGCACTACATTTTACGTTAAGTTCCCAATTCCCATAGCTGCTACTGCAGTTAGTTGAAAGACACTTCGGCCCTTTAAAATAGACAGCATATCCCACCGGGGCAGGCCCCTCCGCCCTAGGGCTTCACCTTGAGGTCATGGTATGAAACCCGCGCGTGACAGGGGAACGATTCTATAAAAGGTTAAATCGATTTCCTCCCGGTTGTTCAGCGAGGTATTGAAAAGTAGAAGTAGGCTCCCTGACCAGGTGGGCTTTCCACCCAGATTCTGCCGCCATGAGCTTCGACATAACTACGGGCAATAGCCAAACCCAGTCCTTTACCGCCTAATTCCCGGTTACGGCTCTCATCGACCCGGTAAAAACGATCAAATATATAAGGAATATGTTCTGGTTGTATTCCCGTCCCACTATCCTGGACAGAAAAAATAATGCCACCCCTCTCCTCTTTAATATGCAAACTAATCTCGCCGCCTGCTTCTGTATGACGCATGGCGTTGCTTAACAGATTAATCAATATTTGCAGTAATCGGTTAGCATCAGCCATAACTTGTTTCACCCTATTATCGACCGAAACCTGGAAATGAATATTATCCTCTTCCATCGCTAGCCGCAGAGGGGTTAGACGCTCAATCAAATCATTTATCTCGACTGGTTCTTTTGCAAGTTGTAAAGCCCCGCTTTCTGCCAGGCCTATAGTTTCCAAATCTTTTACCAGCCGGGTGAGACGGATTACTTCGTCTACCAGGCTGCTGGCTAGTTCTTCGCAATTTTCCAGCTTACCGCTCTGCAAAGCCTCCAGCCTTCCCCGCAGCAGCGTAAGCGGAGTTCTCAGTTCATGAGCTATATCTGACATGAAACGGCGGCGGTTTTGTTCCTGATCCAATAGCTTACCAGCCATCAGGTTAAAGTCGCGACCTAGGGAGGCTAGTTCGTGGTCACCATGCGGGTGTACCTTTACCGCCAGCTTTCCCTGAGCCAGTTGGTGAATAGCCACTGAAAGCTCCCCTAGAGGTGAGGTAATTTCTCGGGCCAACAGCAAACCTAAAAATAGGGCCAGTAAAGCCACCATAATAATGGTGACAATGACCTGAGTGGTAATATTACTGATAAAAGTGTTTTCCAGGCTGGAAATACCCGCGGTTAACGGACTGACCAGATAAAGCGTACCGATTCTTTTATCCTCATCTATTACTAATGGAAAAGCAGTCAAACCTATTTCCCGCTCATCAACCATTTGTCCCAGCAACGTCCCCTCTGAATCAGCCATCACCTTTTCATTCACATCAGCTATAATTAACCTTCGTCCTTCGCCCATGCCTTTAGCATTATTACCATGTCTATTCCCCATACCTTTCCTCATGCCCAGCTCAGATAATCCCGTTATGATTTCCTGCACACCCTGCAGGCTGCCTTGACTTGCGTAATAGGAATTTACCGCATCAGACCACTGCCGAACGGATACCTTGTTATACTGGTCTACATAGCCGGCGAATTGTTTTTTGGTTACGAAAAGGGTCATAATGCCTGATAAACTGGTCGAAATGACCGCAATCAGGATTAGACTTATCGTAATGCGCCCAGCTAAGCCCAGTCTGCTCATTCCTATTCCTCCTCCACCAATTTGTAGCCCACCCCGTACACAGTTTTGATTTTTACATCCTGGGAAGAAACCGCTTCCATTTTACGGCGCAGATTGCTTATATGGGTATCAATAGTTCTTTCATAACCCTCATAAATATCGCCCAGGGTTCGTTCCAGAATCTGCAGGCGGGAAAAAACCTGACCTGGGTGCTCGATTAAAAGGGAGAGAATCTTAAACTCGGTAGCGGTAAGGGGTAGAAGATTTGCACCCAAATAAGCCTCAAATCGACTTATATCAATGGTAAGTGTATTGAAGGAAGTCTGGAGGATGTTATCTCCTCGCTGCGAACGCCTCAAGATGGCGCGCACCCGAGCGCTTAGCTCCCGGGGAGAAAATGGTTTGCTAAGATAGTCATCCGCCCCTAGTTCCAGGCCCAAGAGCTTATCCACCTCATCAGCACGAGCTGTCAGCATAATAATCGGGGTATTATCCCGGCTTCTTACCTGTTTCAACACCTCGATACCGGATAAAACAGGCAGCATAATATCCAAGACTATCAGGGCAGGCTTATGTTCACCCCATATTCTAAGGGCTTCCTGACCGTCCCTGGCTTCCATTACCTGAAAGCCTTCAGATATAAAATGTTCCCGCAGCATTGATCGAAGTGATTCCTCATCTTCCACCAGCAAAAGCAGTTGGCTCATATCTTCCCTCCCCGCAAATCCAAAAAACCCCCGGTCAAACCGGGAGGCGTATCAATGTCATTCTATCTCTTTAATATCCTTAAGAGTATATCCTCCAGGCTGCTTTCCTGTATGCCATAAGAGAGAATTTGAGGGTTAAATTGATAGATCGCATCTAATATTTTAGGGCGAATTTCCCCCTCTTTCCGTGCATTTATTTTAAGGCGGTTCCCTTCCATTTTTACATCATTGACAAAACTCAATTCCAGCAAGTTCTTTACTAAGTGCTCCGTGGGCTGGATTAATACCACTTCTAAATTGATTGTATCGCTAGCCGTATTGCGCAAGTGTTCCACGCTATCCTGAGCAATTAATTTGCCATGGTCAAAAATACCTACTTCACTGCATATGGCCTCCACTTCAGGCAGCACATGCGATGACATCACGATAGTGACCTCTTTTTCACTTTTTAGCCGGCTAATTAAATCGCGCATGTTTTTAGCGCCTAGGGGATCTAATCCCAGAGTAGGTTCATCCAGAAATAGTATTCCCGGTTCTGACAATAAGGCTTGGGCCAAGGAAAGACGATGTCTCATGCCCCGCGAATAGCCGCCTATATAAAGATCCTTTTTATCCGTAAGCCCCACTAGCTGCAAATTACTTTCAATACGCTGTTCCCTTTTACTGTCGGGAACATCCAGCAACTTGCAGAGATAACGCAATGTTTCCATAGCAGTCATTCGGGTATAGAAGCTGGGGTTCTCCGAAACGTAGCCGATGCTCCGACGGACTTCCATCGGCTTTTGGCGAATATCATGTCCTGATACCGTCGCGGTACCGCTATCTGGTTGAATCAAGCTAACCAGCATTTTGAGGGTTGTCGTTTTCCCGGCTCCATTAAGTCCCAGTAAACCAAAGGAACTGCCTGCTTTTACATTAAAGCTGATATTATCAACCGCTTTTACTTTGCGGTAACTCTTGCTCAGATTTTTAACTTCTATTGCGTTTATACTCATATCTCTTCCCCCTTACATCCTAAAAGTAATATTTTGACGGTTAAATATTTGCCCGCTGAGGAACAAGAGAAAAGCTGTCAAGAGCAGCAACGAGATTACACATATCCAGGCATCAAGCGGGCTGGTCATGGCGAACTTCTGATATTTAGAAAACACACTTAAGACGCAGCGGATCAGTACCGGCACCTGTCCAAAATCATTAATTCCCACTATCGTCCCTACTATGCGCAGAAACTCGCCTCCCAAGGGATGAGCAGGAGCCATGAAAACTATCCCCATCAAACCTGCGGTGGCAGTACTCCGAGCAAAAAGAGAGATTAATATGGTTAAGGCTACATAATACATACTAACCATAGTTACAATTCCTACCATTGCCATCCATTGTGTGAAGGGAGGCATGTCGAGATGCCAGCGCAGGGTTGAAATTCCTGAGTACTGCGCCCAGAAATAGGCTATAACCAGTTCGGCCACCAGCAGTGGCACGATAATAAGTACATAAGTGACGAATTTTCCAAATAGCAAATTGGTTCGAGAAATCGGCTTCGACAAGACTAATTCCAGGGTGCCCTTTTCTTTTTCACCCACCACCGAATCCATAGCCGAAAATATTCCGATTAATGGGCATAAAATCGCAAACAGTTCAAAAAATGGATCTAACACGCTTTTGGAATTGGCTGTGGGACCGACCTCCGTATATAATGCCATCAAAATGCCGCCAAAAATAAACATGACCAGAAATAT
The DNA here is from genome assembly GCA_964457945.1 of uncultured Syntrophomonas sp. Lineage (GTDB taxonomy): Bacteria > Bacillota > Syntrophomonadia > Syntrophomonadales > Syntrophomonadaceae > PHAA01. The sequence goes on along the minus strand of CAYWFX010000005.1, from coordinate 67,220 downwards.
GAATTTATGGTTGCGCACATTTTCCTGGAATTCTCTCTGCACTACGGCTAGAAATTTCATTCTGTTTTCCCCCTATATTGATTCAACATTAACCAGAATTTTAAACTTTAATGCTTCTATTTCTATCTCCTGGTCACCAAGCCCAATAAAGTTCATTTTCTTCCTCCATTTTTAATGTTTTACGTAAAGATAGTATAAACCAATCCCAGACAAAACAGCTCAAATATTAATTACCGCAAAGCTATACAATAGCGTAAATTGGTGAGAATTTTGTCATCCAGCGGAACTTCAATGGTTGCGCCGTCATTGATGTAACCTATTTTATTATAAAATTGTATAGCCCGTTCATTATATTTTAGGACCCAAAGAAATGCATTGTCAAACCCTTGTTCTTTTAATCGCTGAGTACAGAATTGCATAAGCTCATATCCTTGTTTTTGTGACCAATACATTATTGTTTCCAATTTGCACCACGGGTATTTAATTCGGTAATCAACGTTCATAGTGGGATTTCACCCGAGTTTAGTTACTGTAGCTGGAATTTTATGGATTTGTTTTATTTACCTCATTGAGTAAACAAGAATTAGAATAGTAGTACTTCCCCTGCCAGCTATTCCTTAATTTTAATTCACTATCAATATCATTAAGTACCTGCCTTTTCCTCAAACTCCAGGTTGGCCCTATAATTAAGTCCCTTGGACTGTCACCCGTCAGGCGATGAATAATCATCTGGGGAGGCAAAATTTCTAAAATATTAACTACCAGTTTAACGTAGTTATCCTGTTTTAAAAATGCAAAAGGTTGGCGGGCGTAGATATCTGCCAGGGGAGTATTTTTCATTAGATGTAAAAGGTGAATCTTGAGGCCCTGAATGGGCAACGAAGACAGGGCTTGAGCTGTTGCTAGCATATCCTCTTCTTCTTCACCCGGCAGTCCCAGGATAATGTGAGCACAGGTTTCAATCTTTCTCAGCTGTAATCCATTAAGTGCTTGTATAAAATCATCATAATCATAATGCATATTTAACATATTTGAGCTACGCTTATGAATTGTTTGCAAACCTAGTTCCACCCAAAGATAGGTCGCTTGATTAATCTCAGTTAACAGATCCAGGACTTCTTCCGGTAAACAATCAGGTCGGGTAGAAATAGCTATTCCTTCCACACCGGGTTGCGCCAATGCTATTTGATATGTTTTCCTGAGGGTTTCAACTGGTGCGTAGGTATTGGTAAAAGCCTGCAGATGGGCAATATACTTCTGCCCCGGCCATTTTTTTCGCATTATTTCCTGACCCTGTCGAAACTGTTCAGTCAGAGACTCCTGCGGCGCCGCCACAAAATCTCCCGATCCACGATCACTGCAAAATGCGCAGCCATTCCTTGCCAGTGAGCCATCCCGATTGGGACAGCTAAAACCGGCATCTAAAGAGATTTTAGATACTTTCTCTCCGTACTTCTCCCGTAGATGGTAGTTTAAATTATGATAGCGTTTATCTCCCCATAACCGGGGTTGCTCTCCTGTTTTATTAATAAACATGCTTACCTTTCATCTCATCTCCCGCCACATACATAAGGTGCTTAAACGGACGAAAGAAGCGTCCCCTTGTGTCTCCCTTGTGTGCGTATTTATACCTTCTCTATATCACTAATTAATTCTGCGAAATTTCATATAAATCGGTCTCTTATTTCCTGCACCTGATCCAGTTCCGCCTCCGCAGAAGCATCATGCACGCCCCAACCAATGAATTCCGTATTCAGCAGGGTAAGCAGCGCATGTAACGAATCCTCAAAAACCACAAATTCATGCGGCAGACAATCCAAACGGGACAAAGCCGCATCTGCCAATCGTATGCTATTTAAACAACTGTGTATCAGTAACTTTCTTTTCTTTTGCTGTAAACTCTTTATCGAATAATTCAAATTCTTCTTCGTTTACATTGAAAGCTTCGTCCTCAAAAAATCTGCCCATTATTCCTTGCAGGCTTCCAGCATACAATTCTTTTGCCATAAAAGGTTCAAAGTTTTCTCCCTCCTCTGTATGTATGTCATACTTTTCTGCATTTTCAAATCCAAAACGATGGTAATAGGAGGGATCTCCAAAAATAATAATGGCTTTAAACCCCATTTCTCTTGCAATTTCAACAGTATGTTCAATTAGTTTTGCACCAATTCCCTGCTTTTGGTAGGACGGTAAAACACTAATTGGTCCAAATCCAATTACTTCTTGCTTAATACCTGCATTATCTACAACGATAGCTTTACTATATACAATATTTCCAACGATTTCTCCGCCAAGTTCTGCAACAAAGTCAAGTTCTTTTATAAATGCTTGAGAACTTCTCAATTTGTGCAAAATAAAATGCTCGTTGCAGCCTGGTCTATAAACATTCCAAAATGCCTCTCTAGTCAAATTTTCTATTGTTCTAAAATCTTTCTCGTCCTCTATTCGAAGCGTAATATTCATATATGTGCTCCTTTTTAAAATATAATAATTCGTATCCCATATTTCCAAGCACTCATGTTATTAGCCTAATAGGTATATGGAATAATGGAGTGCTCATTTAGGATCTCCCTCATGGAGTTTCCCCCAGCAACCGCCCGATTTATGCTTAATATTTAAGTATCTAACATATCCCATTCATCACCTAATACCCAGCGCAATGCAGATAGCTTACCATTAATCATACCCCACTCAAAATCATCCCAAGGTCCAAGGTTCTCTGATCCATATCTTGCTTCGATTTTTGCAGCCGCTTTCAATGCACCTTCCCAAATATCTTTTTGAATCGGACGAGTTTTATGATCTTTTATGGGGAATGTCTCCTTATCAACTATTTTGACAATACCTTCATTAATTTGCTCCTTTAAAAACTGATGTCGATTATACCAGACTTTATCAAATAGCGTTTCAATTGCTTCAACAATTTCGCTAAATTTCCTAGGTGTTTCAACCCACTCCAGATCACTAATAGAATCATCAAATAAATCAGGATTAATACTACGTAGTGCATCGCTCAATTTAATAAAATAAAATGATTTATTTGAAAAATAATCCGCTATCAGGGTGCGGTAGTATATTGCTATCACTTGGATGACTAAAATCCTTAGTATTGTGAGATATAAATGCATATTTACATCGAGTTTTGGTTTTAGCCTTAACCATTTCTGCATAAACCTCAATTAAAATTGCATCGTTAATACCATTACGCTGTCTGTGAAATGGAGCACGCTCATCAATTGCACGTTGAGCGGCGCTAATCTTTACTGAATCGGGAATTTCAATTATAGGTGTATTAGAAAATATCATCTCTATCCTGCTAATTGTATCCTCAACCGATTCCGATATGGATGGGAGGCGCTGATCAACGTCATTTAGATTTGATATTACGATTTGTTTTTGCTGTGGGTCACCAAATTTATCTACGACCGCCTTAACTCGTTTAATAGTACTAGATATGCTTCTGCTATTTTCCTGGACAATGCGAGCCTTATTACGATAAAATTCATCGATTACTGTACGTGGCAAAATAAGCTCAACTTCTCCCTGCTGAATGAGTTCTTCAAGTGTCATTAAAATTGGCTGTTGCTGATAATCCTTAGCTAGGTCTAACCAAACACAAGTATCAATAAGAATCTTAAACACGATATACTTGCCCCTTTCATTTCTAAATAGGCAAATCATTCACATAAATTTGGAAATCATGGGGTAGTTTAAATTTTAGTTGTCCACTTTATTCTAACAAAGCATTACAAAAACAATGTTCCATCCCAGTTTACACCGGTGTAACCCATACCGGAGGTTCCGTTTGATAATAATTTGGCCGAACGGGACATCCGAATGAGTAAGACACAACAAAAGGTTTCTGGTGGTTTTCGTTCCCAGGATGGGTGTGCATTGCTATCAATGCGCCCATAAATCAGCAGTCAATTCTGGGATAAATTTGTCAATCAAGCCAAGATGGACACCTATTTTAGTTCCAATTAATACACCTATTTCATTGTTTTTTTCTTTGCGCTGTTCGATGAAAATTCCAGTTAACAATTGTTTTGAAGTATCAGAATCTTCTTTATGTATTGATATCCCATCAACCCTAATAATTGCCCCACCACTAAACCCTCTCAGTGTAGGTGATGTTTCCCATTTACCATTCAACAAAATTTGATCCTCACCAGCTAATGCAATATGATATTTAGAATCAATTCCTAGCTGTGAATATTGTTGATTTGTTATTTCCATGGAAGGAAACCCTTCTCGTTCCGAACGTACGGTATTTCCTCTAACCTTTGCCTTTTTAGCTCTAAACCCCGCAACGATATAAATTGATTTGTTGCTTTCTGGGGGAAATAAATCAAAATCATCTAACGCAATAGCATATTGTTTTAATGTAGTTGAAATCGATGATTGGATATGAAAAACCGAAGCATCAATAGGGTCGTCTGAATGTGTACCCGATTTCCCTTTGATACTGCTGAAACGATCGCCAGCGATTGACTGTACTGCACCCCCTGTGCCATCTGAAACTAATAGCTGATACTGCCTCATGTTATCAAAAACATGGGAAGCACTAAAAACAAAATACTCTTCTTTTATTTTAACTAAGACCCCTGATGCAATTTGTACCATTTTATTTCTAAATTTAGGTACATGGAAGATTGGAATAACTGCACTTTCAACTTTTTGAGACACTTCAAGAGCTTTAACTACCTTATTTCGGTAATATTTTATAGCCTGTTTTACTATTGGATTTTCTAAATCAATGTCTGGTTTCATTTTTCTCCCCTAAACTTCTTAGTGATAATGTACCTTTTATGATTTTATAGATTTTTATGTTCTTGCATTTAAGTCGTTGAGCCGGTCAATCCTTCTTAATTTCAACTGTCCATTTAATCAGACGGAATGTCATCTATAATCGTTACGCATTATAGCCATAACAAATGACTTTCACCTTTGATTTCAGTTTCCGCAAACATAATTGTGCTCATAATGGGCAATTTAAAATTGCTATTTACGGCACATGGTATATGGATAATGTGAACCTGGAGTTATCAACAGTTGCCTATGGCACCTATTCCATAATCAATGTTGATAACGAGTACTGCGCCTTATCATTGTAATTAGCAGTAACTTCTTCTTAACAAATGGTGTATTATATAAATAATGGTATATTTGTAAGCTGGAGTTTAAATGATGAAAATTTTCAACAACATAATTTTGAATACACTTATTATGGTTATCTTGAGCATTGTAGCCATTGTTACTAAAGAAATAATCACTTTTTGCATGCTAGGATTTGTCCTAATAATGCTATCTAATATTTACGATAAACTTGATGAAATTTCTAAGAAAACGGATAACAAATGAGTCTATTCTTGTTACACATCATTAACAGACTGCGTAGCACTAAATATGGTAGTCTGTGTGAAAACCATCAAAATGGCTGGATCAATAATCATATCGCCTTCCCTAATCTAGACTTATATTCGACTTGAAGTGGAGCGATTTAAAATAGCAATTTAGTTTTCAACAACCTGATGGATACTAGGAAGCTTATACCACAATTGTTGCTCTTTCAATTTCCTTAGGTTCAGATATAACATCATTCATATTTTGACTTGAATTTAACGAACCATTATCTTCTGCAAGCAAAATTATTGTTTCATGCTGTTCATATCGTGCCATTGAAGCAACATCCTGATACTTAAATTTGAAGCCAATGGAGCGTGTTTTATCTTTCAGCAATTCTGCTTTGAGTAAAATCACAAACACCTTTGTATCATTCACCGTTAGCGAAAATGGCTGAATAAAAGCTTCATCATTTATTGTAAAAGACATATTCACTGCATTTCCAGCACCGACATTTGATACATTGTATTGAATTATGTAGCACCTTCGCGAGAAATCTAGCACGCTAATTATCTCTCTTGTTAGGTCATTATTTACGGATTTTCTTAATAAATATGGCGGCTCATAACTGCTGCTAATGCCTTCGTTTTCATCATGCGGATACACAACAAAAATTGCTCTATTGGCTACTTGCGCTATTGCTTTTTCACTATCAAAAACAGGTTGATGACCGGTTTGCAGATGAGGCTTGATAGATAATTTCCGCTCACCTTTTTGATTTTCCTGTGTAGTTATTATAGTTAATACAACAGCCGTAATTGTTACAGCCGCACCTAATACAGCCCCACAATAGGCTAAAATTTCTCCAGCTTTCCAATCTGCGACAAGCCATTCGCAAGGGGCAGTTATCTCAAACAAGCTATGTACTATTAAGATTGGAAGAAAGAATAAAGCAATTACAGTTATCGCAGCCCAAATCTTATGATCTTTTGTCCATTTTATTAAATTCACTTACATTTACCCCATTTTCAAAATCATTAGGCGTTTACGTCAAGCGTCTGAAAGGCCACAATCGACATGCTCATCATCTGTTAATGACTACCGAATGAAATACCTCCGTGAAGAAGATTAGCGAGTGTGGATTTACGGCTACCGTTGCTCCCGCAATTAAAAATAATGTTGAAAGGGAGCATAAATAAAGGCTTATTGCATGTAGCGATATATTATCATGTCGCCCTCCAATCAATTTAGCTTTGTACTGTTCGTATATCAACTAATACTTATTGTAATTCATCTGAAAGCCAACTTCACATTATTAGCCTTATATGCTGTTTGCGCTAAATGCAAGTTACAGGCATATTGTCCATCTTGTGGATTTGGCGAAGTTCGTTTACATCTCCCACAAACAGACTATTCATTTATATCAAGGCCCTGAAATGTCGAATACAACAATACGTAGCCTGTGCTTATCTTTTTCCGGAATTAGAGACTCAATCGCCTCATCAAGCTCTGAAGCATTACTTGGGCGTTTGATACCACCCGGAAGTTTTGGCATCATTCGGTCTTTAGCCTCACCTGACCAGAAAACTAGGTATATTCCTAGTCCTCCTGCGTTTGTGTCCCGAGTATATAAACTATCAAGCTGGCTTGACCATGCATTCCAAAGCTCATCATTATAGTGGTGTTTTACCTCTATCGGTAAGAGCCGCTCGCTTCCCTGTAAAACCACTAAATCACATATTTTTTCGTCAATCATATGATGCTCCACTGTCACAATAAGGCCATGTGCTTGCACTTTATTTTGAAGATCTTCTGCCAATAATCCTGAACAAACCTTTTCGTGTTTCGGCTTGATGATCTTGAGACCGTTCTCATTCCAATAAGCTCGGTATCTCTCTCTCTGGGTCAGCCTTAATCCCCTTGAGAGAGAATGTAAATGATCCATTATATAGGATAAAAGGTCGTTTAACGTGGCAGGAGCACAATTTGAAATAGATTCTGCGACTTGCTCAGGAGACGCAAATATAAAGCTAGACTCACGCTGCTGTTTTTGGTGTAGTGCTCGGTGATGCCTAATAAAGTCACGATAACTTTCCAATCCTTTGTCATTCTCTAATTGATAAAGATATGCGTCAGTATTTGGCGAACTATCATCTGATAATAGCTTAACTTGATTCGCAACAAATTCTGAAGCATCCCATACATTTCGACTACCACTCCAACTGCTAGTTGGATGTCCAATATTGGAAAAACGTTGTCCCACCAGCGTGATGACTTCTAACCTCTGTACCGGTGTGAGACTAACAGTCCTTCTCTCTTCATATCGGTCACCTCTGAGGAATTCAATGACTTCCCATAGAACCGTATTTGATTCATACATAAGGTTTCTCAATAGATTAAGATAGTTACTCGGATCAACTACGAAAAGAACAGTACCCCAAATAGCTCGAACTTCTGACGATAACTCCTTTCGAGTAAGCTCTATCTTACCAATTGTTAGGGCTGTTTGATGATCGTATAGTAAGAGAACCGAGACGAGTTTACTAACTGTGTTATGATCGTCAATAATGCTACTTTGTAAGACGTTGGCTGATAATAAAGCAAGGAATTGTTGACAGTCAGAATTGTGAAAAAGCTCATAATATTTTGGCAAAAAAGTATTTTCGCTCTTCGTATGACAATTCCAAATTTCGGTTAATATTGACCTCGAAATGTTTGGATTTTCGATTACTTGTGTAAGAAACCATTCTTGTAGAGTATCATCGTAACCTGGCAACACTTCATCACCGATATGTGTACTAGTGACAACGGCCACAATACCAGTAGGCAATACTTCTTCAGATATGGTCATGCCTTCATTAATACGCAAGAAGATAGATAATCTCAATAGCATATGGTTGTTAGTTATATTACCAGAGTAATAACTCTTAATTATTGCTTCCTTTTTAGGAAGGTTTGGATTTTCTATATACCTTATAAATCCTTCAATAAAGGCATCAGCAATCTCGCTGCTTGTAACGTTAACCAGACGTTCATGTGCATCACAATTATTATCAACTTGGTAATCAAAACCCAGGTATACCATAGCCGCCCATGCAAGTGCATGTTCCTCCAATCCTTTTCGAATGGTTGTGAGGCGCGGTTTTAAGTACGTAATGTTTTTAGCTTTGTTCATCAAATGCTTATTGGTCTCTTTTTTATCTCTATTCCACTGATCTTTTTTCCATTTTTCAATTTTACAGCTTTTCCATTTTCCAAGTACCTTCGCGACATCACGACGCCGTTTTAAGAAATTAAAACCTGCTTCAGCAAGCGAAAAATATGCACCTTCATGTGGAAACCAGGACAGATACATACGGAAAAGATCTGCCGCGTGTTCCGGATTATTTTCCTTTTCCGCATAAGTCAAAAAGAACTCGCTCTGGGGTACAGGCCATACAGTTAAAGGCAACAGTTTCCAAAGGTCATGGGCAATAAAAAGCCAGAATGACCGATTTTCATTTTTAACTGCTCTTACAAATATTTCGAATACCTCTGTAAAAAGTGACAGCTTCTTTTGAAACCTTGCTTTCAGGGACGCTATCGTCTTATCAGGATCACGATCCAGCTTGCCCTGAAGATTTTGAAGCCAACGGGCTAACTGAGCAGGATCTATTGGTGTAGCATTCTCAAGACGTCGAACAAACCATTTATTGAAAAGTGATCGAATCTCAATATGGTCCATGCCCTTATGTCCAAGTACTTGAGATGCTCCGTCGAGTATTTCGTCCAAATCTGCATCTGATGGCAGTGAAATCAAAGGATAAAAGTGACCAAAAACTCGTAATGCCTTCCTGTCAGAACTAGCTTGTTCCATAATCGACAGTATTCTCTGAGGCAAATCACCAAATTCTAAAGTCATAAGTAGAAGATCCACACGTACTTTTGAGGCAGCATGATCATCGTTTGAGTGGGCAAGTTCATAATCTAGAGCCTCCAGCGACTCCCAATCTTTCTGGACTAATTTAGAGAAAGCCTTTAATGCCGTTGTTCTAAGCCATGTGTTGTCATGCTTCTCTAACACCATGTTTCGAATAATCTGGTTTGCTCCAACAGCTATATTCACAATGCTATTTGTAATTGCTTCAAGCATGGCAATTTTCAAATGGATCTCAGTAGCGGGACCTTGGATCAGTTCGATTATTATATTTGCTGTAGTCGGATTGGCAAGCCCCCGGAAAAAGCCATGATCATCCTCATAGGTTAGAAACCATGGATCATTAAGCTCCTGAAGCCCATAGCAAACAGCGCATTGTGCGGATGGAGATAACTCGCTGGCATCAGCGTATGTAACTACTCCATAGGGGTCACGATTGACGTAATCCGTTGCTTGATCATTAAGCTTGCACATCAACCATGCAAAAAGGCCCCGGAGAGATGAAACCGGTCTTCCATCAATACCACATATAAGCGCCATCACTCGATCAATTGGAAGGCCGTTCAGGATTCTATTAGACAGGTCCTCTGCCGCTAAGAATTCAGCAATTGTGCGATGAATAGGTTGGAAGTGATCTGCCTCCGGTGAAATGAAAATTCGTCGCTTTAAAACAATATCAATGCTGCTTCTGGGCCTATGAGGCACAATTGTACTTCTAACATAGGTGTCGTCATCCTCTGATTCCATGCGTGAAATACCGACAGAGTTAGAAAGAAGTATTGTGGAGGCTACTGCACCAGCAGCTTTTCTCAAATCACTAAGATCGGGAACATTGGCGCCACGTGAAACGTGCCAATTGTTCATTTCCTTAAGCATTTCATGGATACCTATATCGAAAACTTCAAACTTATTACGTGGTTTTTTATTAGTTCCCCATGCTCGTGCTATTAGTTCTAGTGTTTGTGGATTGCCAAGCAATTTTTTGAGTCCTGCTGCTTCTGCCTCATATACAAATACCTCAGGATCAGAAACTTTTTCCCGTACGGCAGCAAGAATTTCTTCACAGGAAAGTGGACGAAGCTCAAGAACTACTACACGTCCAGATGCACTGGCTACTCTGATAACGTCTTGATCTTGTAACCCAAACCAATCTGCCGCTCTGCATGATAACCTAAACTTTGGTTTTTTCAAACAGCATAATTCTTTGGCAACTTGGTCTATAGTAAGTTGTCCACTTTCAATAGCTCTAGATTCATCAAGGGCATCAATGAAGAGAACCTCACTTGATATCGCATGAGGATTTACAATAAAATTTCTAACTGTTATGTAATTGCCTTTAGCAGCACTTTTGAATAGAGTTGTCTTTCCCATTCCTGGATCACCAAGGAGAATTACTGCGTCCTCTCTCTCAAATTCCGCGAAATTACAATTTGTTTCCCTGCCTTTACCTGTGCCATCGTCTCTAATACGCAAGAGGCGTGATAATGGATCAATCATATAGCATATATCCCCTAATTAATAATTGGATCATTATAAGTTTTGCCTACAAAAAGATAACATCTATGGAAATACGGATAATGTGAAAGTATGATTATTCAATTGATTACGATTTTCTAATTGTGATATTCATCTTTCATAATGTTGAAGTTAACACTATTGTTTAACACCATTAATTGTTTAGCTAGTTTTTCCCCAACATCCGATTTTGATAGCTGAATCCGCTCATTTAGCCCACTACTACTGGTAAAGTCAATTTCGCTATACAGTAAAATGGGCAACTTCCTATTATTTGAAAACCGTTTATCAGGTGTTCCATTTTTGTTTAGGTACTGCCAAGTATAATCCACTATGGTTGCATCAGACGGAACTACTCCGCTCTCAATAAAGCGTTGATTTCTCACACTAACTTCGAGATTATTATAACTAACGGCTCCTACCTGAGTTCCATCGTATGCCAGTACCCTATCAGGGAAAAAGTATAACTTACGCTTTCCCAATAAAATACATGGAATTTCCACATTACTTTTCACATAATTCGGACATGAATTTAAAAAACTAGTCTGCGCCCTCTTGACAATACTACTCGCTCCAGAATTATATTTATAATCATTAGTTTTTGCCTCGGCATTAATATTCCACTTGGCTCGTGTATTTTTCATTTCTTCAAAAGAATCATAAAACAGTTGTAGATTATTTTCAGTATGTTCGTCTATATCGTACATCAAAATAACACCTTTTCTCAGCTTATCAACAAAATTATAAATAAGAAGGGCAAGAATTATCCCCAAAAACAATCCCACTGGAGGATAAATAAATGCCGCCAATAAGCAGAATGGCCAAAGTAGAATCTTTGTATTTTTTTCATTGATTTCTTTTAATAAATCTTCAGATGTTGCATCAACTAGTTTTGATACATTCTCGGTTTCAATCGCTTTAAACGCCAAATTCAGCTCCTCAGGTTGCTCATTACTGTATCTTTGTTGTTGATTGCTTGATGCATTTTGATTTTTCTTGCTATCCAAAGACATTCTATAGTACAGTCCATGCCTTCCCATATGAACATAGTTGCCTTTCGGACCTGTACCTACACGAAATCCTTTAACACCAACTGACATTCCTACACCAGATTTAGAAAGATTAAATCTTACACCACCCAGACTAATTGATTTCCTAAGATAAAATCCCATGCTTTTCGCCTCATCACCTTTAACTTCAACTATATGCTCAGAAACCAGTTTATCTTTATTAACTTCAGGCTCATTAAATTCAATGGCTATTTCATCTTCTAGTTTTAGACATTAGTTAACCTAATGAATTAACCTGTAATTCTTTTTAATCTTTGTCATGATGAAATGCCAAGCGTACAAACAACTGCCCGCCTTTGAGTAAATACCACCCAAAAACAAAATATAATAATGTTGAGACGAGTTCTGTATAGATGAATTGGAACTGTCCTGAGTTGTTCATTACCGGGCTGGAGGCTTTTATGTAAATTAAAGAGGACAGTATCTGTACAACATCGGGTAAGGCTTGGACAAGTAAGACCATACCGGTTATTTTCATGGATAAACTGAAAATATCCTGGGATGAATCGAGTTTTTCTTCCTTGTCTGGGTAAAGCTTTTCTGTTAACGATTTTGTGCCAATAACCAGGAATATTCCTGCTGCAAGGGTAACTAGAGGGATCAAAATACTTACCACCATCATGCCCGTGGGCATCATTCCCTGAATGGAAGGGATATTTCCCCAGGTCGCTATTGTATGGCAAATGCCAGTAATAATTGTAAGCACCCCAACGATCTGCAGACCTATGCGTAACAAAACCCTCGAAGATATTTCCGCCATAATCAACTCCTAATCTGCCAACAAGTCAGCTTCCATTCTTCTCTTTACCATTATTCGCCATTAATTATGGAATTTCCTGCTAATTTTCTATAATGCAACGAAAAACGGCGTGGCCATCATAAATGTCAGCCACGCCGTTTCTTTATTCAATTATTCGGTTTCCTATTTGAGCAGATTCATAAGATCTTCTTCGGCAAGGACTTTTATTCCCAGACTCTGGGCCTTGGTAAGTTTGCTGCCGGCTTCTTCGCCTGCGAGAAGATAGGTCGTTTTCTTGGATACACTTCCGGAAACTCTTCCGCCATGTTTTTCGATCATCTCAATGGCTTCATCCCTGGTCATGGTCGGCAGTGTACCGGTTATAACGAAGGTCGAACCCTCGAATATATTATCGCTTGAACTATTCACGGCTTTTGACTTCATATTAACGCCCGCCTTTTGAAGTCGCTCCAGGATATACCTAGTTTGAGGCTGGGCCAAGAAATCCCCTATGGCTTTCGCACTTATTTCGCCGAAGCCGTCCAAAATCATAAGTTCCTCGAAACTAGCATTGGCAATGGAAAACATATCTACAAAATTGTTTTTCAATAGGCTTCCCGCAAATTTGCCCACGTTGCGTATCCCCAATCCATTGATTAATCTATCTATATCGTTGTCTTTGGAGCGCTCGATGGCTGCGAGAAGTTTATCGGTACTCTTTGATGTATCAGACTTCTTGGCATTGGCTCTGCCTGTGATGGCGTCTCTAATGAGATCGTCTCTGCGATCCTTAAGATAATAGATATCTGATAGGTCTTTTATGTATCCTTTATCAAGAAGCACCTCGACCACCGCTGGGCCCAAGCCATCAATATCCATGGCTTGCCGAGATGCGAAATGAATTAAAAGTCGGGCGAGTTGGGCCGGACAATTTGCATTAGTGCAGAGAATACCGGAACCTTCTTTTTCATTAGTAGTCTCCCTAACTGCAGATGAACCGCACACCGGACATTTATCAGGAATAATAAAGGGTGAAGTTCCGTCAGGACGTTTATCTTTTACAACGCTTATGATTTGCGGAATGATTTCTGCAGCTTTACGAACGATGACAGTATCACCTATACGGACATCTAAACGGTCAATTTGGTCCTGATTATGAAGTGAAGCACGAGATACCGTTGTACCGGCTAACCTAACTGGCTCTAAAATAGCTAAGGGAGTTAATCGTCCTGTTCGGCCAACGTTAACCTCGATATGAAGTACCTTGGTTTGCTTTTCTTCGGGGGGATATTTATATGCGATTGACCATCTCGGCACTTTAGAAGTAGCACCCAATTTCTCACGATCTGAGAGGCTGTCAACTTTGACTACTGAACCGTCTAAACCATAAGAATATTCTCCACGCGTATTATCTATGGCACAGATGGCTTCCCATACCTCGTCCTCAGTTCTGCATATTGTGTACTTCGAGACCTGAAATCCTTGTTTAGACAGACAATCCAAGGTTTCAGCGTGGGATTTAAATTCTTTGCCTTGAACAGCCTGAAGGTTAAATATTATAATTGAGAGCTTACGCTCGGCAACCACTTGGGGATTCAACATTCGCAAGGTACCCGCCGCGCAGTTTCTGGGATTTGCAAATATTTTCTTCCCTTCTTCCTCTTGGCGCGCATTGACCTCCTCAAATACCTCGTTGTCCATATAGACCTCACCACGCACTTCGAGGTAAGGGATTTTTTCAGATAATGTCTGTGGGATGGACTTTATCATTTTCAGATTAGCAGTTACGTCTTCCCCGTAGTTAATTCCATCACCACGAGTAATGCCCTGTACAAATTCTCCGTCTCTGTACCTCAATGCAACAGATAGACCATCAATCTTAGGTTCCACAATAAATGCAGGATCATCCAGCTCTCGTTTCATCTTGCCAACAAAATCAACGACTTCTTCGCGGGAGAACTTATCTTCCAGGGAAAGCATGGGTACATCATGGCGGATCTTCTTGCCTGCCTCAGGCTTAGCGCTTCCGCCAACATGTTGGGTAGGGGATTCTGGCACGAGCAATTCAGGGTGTTCACTTTCCAGGGTTTCAAGCTCTCGCAACATATCATCGTATTCATAATCACTGATTTCTGGTGAGTCTTCCTCATAGTATTTCCGGTTATGATATTCCAGTTGCTCTCTCAACTCGTTGATTCTCTCTGCTGCGTTCATGTTTATCCAGTTCCTCACTTTGCTAAAGGCTCATGCAACTCTCTATACTATCTTCTCCAGAGGAGCCATGTCTAAACGTAGCGTACGGGTTCCAGCTCTTTCAAAATCGACAATAGCAATTTCATTTTCCGCTAGTTTTAAAACCGTACCCACTCCAAACTTCTTATGGATCACAGTATCTCCTTCAAAGAGCTTACCACCCACTCTTTTTTTCTCATGGGGTGATTCAATCAACTCCTCCGGTATCTCCTTAATAAATCGTGAAGGGGGATTATTCCGCTCATAACCATATAACAGCCTAGAAACCGCATTGGTAAGATATAGCTTTTCCCGGGCACGCGTAATCCCCACATAGCATAACCTGCGCTCTTCTTCCATATCCTCTACTGTTTCGGTACGATAGGAGGGAAAAACCCCCTCCTCCATTCCGGTCATAAATACGGCTGGAAACTCTAAGCCCTTGGCCCCATGATATGTCATCAAGACTACTGAATCAGTGTGATCAAGCTCATCGGTATCTTGTACCAATGCAATACGAGCCAGAAAATCATCCAAATTTTCAATGCCCTCCAGTTCAAACTCTACCGCCAAAGACCTCAGTTCCTGCAGGTTTTCTATACGGTTTTGCGCCTCAGCTACATTATTTTTCTTTAGATCTTCTACATAACCGCTCATATCCATGACCTGATCCAGGATATCTTTCACCGGAGCACCTGATTCATGGAGATTGCCGAAATAGGTGATCATACCATAAAAATCTTCCAGCGTAGTGGCCATTTTCTTACTTATGCCTACAATCGCCATGGCATCTTTCAAAACCTCAATGATGGGCATACCCTCATTTGATGCATGCTCCTCCAATTTCTCTATGGTCTTATCACCTATACCTCGACGAGGAATGTTTATAACCCTGCGGAAACTTAAGCGATCATTTTTATTGCAGACCAGCTTTAGATAGGCCACGATATCCCTGATCTCTTTTCTTTCGTAAAACTTGCGAGCCCCAATGATGCGGTAGGGAATATACTTACGCAAAAGAGCTTCTTCAATAATGCGTGACTGAGCATGAGTTCTGTAAAAAATAGCAGACTCGTTGTAACTTCTGCTTTCTCGATCTACGAGATCAGCAATAGTATTAGCCACGAACTGGGCTTCCTGGAAGCTATCCCCCGCGCAGAAATAAATAATTTTGTCGCCATTCTCGTTTTCGGTATAGAGATTCTTTTCTTCCCGGTCAGCATTATTACTAATCACAGCATTAGCAGCCTCAAGAATCTGCTTGCTGGAACGATAATTCATTTCTAACTTGACCAACCTGGTATCAGGGTAGTCTTTTAAGAATTTCTTGACATTACCGGGTTCAGCCCCCCTCCAACTATAGATAGACTGATCGGGATCACCCACTGCAAAAATATTGTGATGCCTGCCGGCCAGGAGGTTGGCCCATAAATACTGGGCATAGTTGGTATCCTGGTATTCATCCACCATGATGTACTGAAACCGTCGCTGATATTTTTCCAGGATGTCCGGATTTTCTTTGAACAATTTAATACTTAAGATAATCAAATCCTCAAAATCCAGCGCATTAAAATCTTTTAGGCGGGCATTATAGAGCCTAAATATTCGGTAATACTTGTCCTTTGAAAGCGGTGAAGCATCCATGTTTCCGAAATAACCTTCCGCATCCCTCAGGCTGTTTTTAGCTTGCTTAATAATATAAAGCAATTCATCAGGCTTGCTCTCATAATCATTTTCTTCTTTTAAGATCTCCTTTATAAGGGTCTTGCTCTCCCCTTCACCTAAGATGGCAAAGTTTTTCTCATAACCTAAGCGATCAATATCCATACGCAAAATTTTATAACAGGCAGCATGGAAAGTTTGAATCCAATGGCCATTATAATCAGGAATTAGGGCTGCTACCCGAGCACGCATCTCCTGAGCAGCTTTATTGGTAAATGTTATAGCCAGAATTGCATCAGGGTGAACTCCGTTATCTATCAGGTTACTGATCCTGCGGGTAAGAACCTGGGTCTTACCGCTGCCAGCACCTGCAAGAACCATACATGGGCCATCAAAATGCAGAACTGCCTCCTGCTGCTGTTCATTAAGACCTACCAAATTATCAGCCATAACTTTTACCCGCTTTCATCAATTCACTTATCAATACTCACTACCCTTTATAATACCACAAACAGAGCAACAGGTTAATCCCAGAAAATAGGACGACCGTACAGCCGCCCCATTTTCTGCTTATGTTCTTTATCTTAAGCCTCTAAATTATCGCCGGGATTTAAGCTCCGTAAATATGTCCTCCAATGCTACTCCCTGTTCCACCAGGAGTACCAGCAGATGGTAAAGTAAATCCGAGCTTTCATAAATTACTTCTGATTTATCGCGGTTTTTAGATGCAATAATTACTTCGGCACTCTCTTCCCCCACCTTTTTCAGAATCTTATCCAGCCCTTTATCGAAAAGGTAAGTGGTATAAGAGCCTTCTGGCATCTTCTCTTTTCGGTCTATAATAAGATCGTAGAGTTCATACAGTATCCCCGAGTTCGCCTGGGAGCTGTATATCTTATTCGGATCAAACACTTGCGGAGCAATTTCCTCCCCGGCAGCATTCCTATAGAAACAGGAATAGTGACCTGTATGACAAGCGGCCCCAAGCTGTTCTACTTTAATCAATAGGGTGTCTTCATCACAGTCATATAATATCTCTTTCACTGTCTGGACGTGACCGGAAGTCTCCCCCTTATTCCAAAGGGATTGCCGGCTGCGCGAGTAAAACCAGGTCATCGAGGTACTTATGGTCTTTTCCAGAGATTCCGCATTCATATAGGCCATCATTAAAACCTGACCACTCTGATAATCCTGTATAATAGCGGGAACTAAACCCCGCTCGTCAAATTTAATTTTATTTATCATAATCTTATCGCCACTCCTTTTCCCGCTAGGTATTCTTTGGCTTGCTGCACGGTATATTCCCGGTAATGAAAAATAGATGCACATAAGACAGCATCCGCTTGACCATCTGTAGAGGCTTCAAAAAGATGTTCCAGATTGCCCGCGCCGCCTGATGCAATAACTGGAATGGAAAGAGCGTCACTCACCGCAGATGTCAGGGGAATGTCGTAGCCATCTTTGGTGCCATCTTTATCCATACTGGTAAGCAGTATTTCTCCCGCTCCCAAAGCTTCCACCTTACGAGCCCATTCCAGCACATCTATCCCGGTAGGGGTTCGGCCACCATTTATGTATACCTCCCAGCCTCCCCCTTCCCTCTTGCGGGCATCTATCGCTACGATGATACACTGGCTGCCAAACTTTCTAGCCCCCTCCGTTATGAGAGATGGTTCCTTAATGGCCGCAGAGTTTAGGGAAACCTTATCCGCACCGGCATTAAGCGTATCCCTGATGTCATCAATACTTCGCAGTCCTCCCCCCACGGCAAAGGGAATAAATACCTCTCGGGCCGTGTTCCGGACTACTTCCAGCATGGTCTTTCTTGCTTCCGAAGATGCGGTAATATCCAGAAATACGAGTTCGTCGGCTCCCTCGCGGTCGTAATAGGCCGCTAACTCCACCGGATCACCCGCATCTCTTAGATTTATAAAATTAATTCCTTTTACAACCCTCCCGGCATGTACGTCCAGGCAGGGTATTATTCTTTTGGCCAACATTATAGGCTTCCCTCCGGTCGGCAGATTCTACTTTGCAGCATTTAGTGCTTCTTCCAGGCTTATCTTACCATCGTACAAAGCTTTACCTATGATAGCACCACTTACCCCTAGACTCTCCATCTGTCTAAGCGCCTTTATATTCTCAACGCTGGTTACCCCACCCGAGGCGATAATTTTCAACCCACTGCTAAGAGCCATGGCATTAATAGATGCTAGGTTAGGCCCCTGCAAAAGACCATCCATGGAAACATCTGTATAGATAGCGGTTTCAACCCCCATCTCCCGCATTTGTTTCCCAAATTCCATGGCCCGTAGACTGGATTTCTCCACCCAGCCCTCTATAGCTACCATACCGTCCCGGGCGTCAAGACCCAGTATCACCTTGGCCGGACCAAAGTCGGCCAGTAGTTCGGCAATGAATGCCGGGCTGGTAACTGCCCGGGTACCTATAATCACCCGACTGGCACCTATACCTAAAAGTCGCTCCACATCTTCCCGGCTGCGCAAACCACCGCCCACCTGAAAAGGGATGCTGATAGAGGCGGCAATTTCTTTTATAGCCGTCAGATTGCGGGGACTGCCTTCAAAAGCCCCGTCCAGATCTACCACATGCAGAAACTCTGCTCCCTGAGCCTGAAATGAAGCAGCTAACTTGCCAGGTGTATCTGAATAGACTGTCTTGTTCTCCTTTTTGCCTTGCACCAGGCGCACACACTGTCCATCCTTTAAATCAATGGCAGGATAAATAATCATGATGACAATTCTCCAAAATTCTTTAAAATTTTAAGTCCCCGTTCGCTCGATTTTTCGGGGTGGAACTGGGTAGCAAAAAGCCGCCCTTTTTCAACCGCTGAAACGAAATTTATTCCATAATCAGTTCTTGCAGCAACTACTGCTTCATCCTCGGGAACCACATAATAAGAGTGCACAAAGTAAAAATAACTTTCCGCAGGAATCTGACTCAACAAATTACTGTCCGGATTTATCTTTATTTGGTTCCAGCCCATGTGCGGAACTTTAAGGCCAGAAGGAAGATCAAATTTCTCCACACGGCCCTTTATTATATCCAGACCCTGATATATCCCGTTTTCATCGCTCTCACTGAAAAGGAGCTGCATCCCCAGACAAATCCCTAAGAGTGGTGTTTCTCTGTCTACCACTTCGTGAATAGCGCTATCAATGCCCAAGTCACGCAAATTCTGAATCGCATCAGCAAATGCTCCCACTCCAGGCAAAACCACCTTTTCTGCAGCTAATATCTCATCAGGGCGAGAGGTAGTATAGGCTTCATAACCCAGCTTCAAAAAGGCATTCTTGACACTGGCCAGATTGCCCATACCATAATCAATGATTGCTATCAATTTTTCACGCCTCCCTATAGTTTGCCCTTGGAGGACCATACCCCTTCGATACCCGGCTCGAAGGTTATGGCAGCTCTAAAAGCGCGAGCAAACGCCTTAAAAACAGCTTCAATGATGTGATGGGAATTTTCCCCTCGCAGCAAATCAATATGTATAGTTATTCCCGCATGGTTAGCCAAAGCCTGGAAAAATTCTTTGATATTTTCCGTAGTGAGTGCCCCTAATTTCTCCATTGGGACATTTACTGCATAAACCAGGTAAGGCCGATTCGATAAATCAATAACTACTCTGGCCAGGGCTTCATCCATTGGTACGATCGCTTCCCCATAACGATTGATCCCCTGTTTCTCTCCTAAAGCCATTTTAATAGCTTCTCCCAGGCATATACCTATATCCTCCACCGTATGATGGTCATCTACTTCCATATCCCCCCGAGCGGTAATTTTAAGGTTACATAGACTATGCACTGATAATAAAGTCAGCATATGACTGAGAAAGCTAATATCAGTATCGATTTGGTTAACGCCTTTGCCATCCAGTTCCAATTCTACAAAAATATCTGTCTCCCGAGTCTTCCTATTAATTTCGCCTATTCTGGGTAGATCCCCCATGCTAACTCCCCTTTCTTACCTGCAAACAATTGGCATGCGCAGTCAGGCCCTCCACCTGGGCTAGTTTAATAATGTCATCGGCATCCTCTTCCATGCCAGCCTGGGAATAATAGATAATACTGGAGGCCTTCATAAATGTATCTATGGTTACCGGAGAATAAAATCTAGCCGTGCCGCCGGTAGGCAGTATATGGTTGGGGCCTGCCAGGTAGTCGCCGACCGGTTCGGGGGTGTTCTTCCCCAGGAAAATTGCACCAGCATTACGGATTTTACTCAGAATCTCAAAAGGCTTGTCTACCATCAATTCTAAATGCTCGGGTGCCACTAGATTAGCAACTGCGCAGGCTTCATTGATATCTGCAACCAGAATAAAAGCACCAAAATCAGTCAAGGCTTTCTCGATGATTTCCCGGCGGGAAAGATCGACTATTTGCCTGTCTATTTCTTTTTCAACCTTATCCAAAAGCTCGGCATCATCAGTCACCAGGATACTGCGAGCCAGGACATCGTGCTCGGCCTGAGACATCATGTCGGCTGCCAGATAAACTGGATTTGCCTTATGGTCTGCTACAATTAGAATTTCACTGGGGCCAGCCAGCATGTCGATGTTAACGTCGCCATAGACCATCTTTTTTGCAATGGTAACATAAATGTTACCGGGCCCACTGATAAGGTCAACCTTCTTAATGGTTTGAGTTCCCCAGGCCAAGCCGAAAATAGCCTGTGCTCCCCCCATCTTATAAATTTCGGTTAGTCCCAGTTCCGAAGCTGCGACCAGAGCGTAAGGGTTCATCTTGCCCATTCGGTCGGGAGGACTTACCATCACAATTTCCTCTACCCCCGCTACCTGAGCCGGGATGGCATTCATTAAGACCGAAGATGGATAAGCTGCAGTGCCGCCAGGAACATAAATACCTACCCGTTGTAAAGGACGGTATAACTGGCCTAAGATATTCCCCTTCGCATCTGGCTCCATCCAGGAGTTCCTTAACTGTTTACTATGGAAAGATTTAATATTATCAATGGCCTTACGCAGGGCGAAGACATAATCGTCATCCACCAGTTCCCAGGCCTCTTCTATCTCTTTTTCACTAACCAAGAAATTTTCTTCGTTTATACTGGCTCCGTCATATTTTTCCGTAAAATTAAATATTCCCTGGTTACCTTGTTTTTTTACCTCGCTAGCGATTTCAAGTACCCCCGCCTCATACTGCCCCATATCCACTTGCCCGGCCAGCAAAAAAGCTTGTAAACCGCCAGCAGCGGTATTAATTCTCTTAATCTTCATCCCTATTCCCCCTTTATCATTCCCTGTATCTTTTCTAACAAGGGTTGAATAATCTCATACTTAGTCCGATAACTGACCCGGTTTCCGATTAAGCGAGTGGTGGAATCCATTATGCTTACCAGTTCAACCAGGTTATTTTCTCGAAGGGTTCGACCCGATGATACCAGATCAACAATGACATCTGACAGACCCATCAAGGGAGCCAGTTCTATGTTACCATGCAGCTTTATAACCTCAACTTGAAGGCCATGCCGCCGAAAAAAACTTTCCGCGACCTGAGGAAATTTGGTAGCGACACGTTTATAATTCAATTCTTTAAGAGAAATACCGCCCATTTCAGCAGGAACCGCTACCACAAACCGGCAGTAGCCATATTCCAAATCCACCATTTCAAATACATCTTTACCCTGTTCGACAATTACGTCCTTACCTACAATACCTAGATCAGCTGCTCCATGCTCCACATAGGCAGGTACGTCGGAGGGACGACAGATAATATATTTGATGCGGGGATCACCTGGGTAATCAAATACCATATTGCGACTTTCAGAAACAACCCCATCACTCGGTAGTCCGACCTTTTCCAACAAGCCCACTGTCGGATATAACAAAGTACCCTTGGACAGAGCAATAGTCAAACAATTTTCTTGCATAAATCTTTCCTCCTGATTAATTACTCAGCATCAAGATAAATAATAATATAATGAGGACAAGCTGCCAGCTTCTCCTGTAAAGCAACCCGGCTAAGGCCCTCTACGTCTAGTTCTACAATCTTACCTTCTTGCCTCAACTGATCTGCTTTTTGTACCATCACCTGCAGGTTAGTCCCCCCCACTATGTAGCGTGTAGGCTCCTCTTCCTGATTTTTCAAGACTAGGGCTAGACGATCCATTCCCAAGGCAAATCCGGTGGCGGGACAGGGAAATCCAAATTGCGATAGCAGCTTATCATAGCGTCCTCCGCCTAAGAGGCCGTAACCCAACTCCGGTGAAAAACCTTCGAAAACCACACCCGTATAGTAATCCAAGCCTCTTAATACGCCCATGTCCACAAGTATATGTTCTTCAACTCCCAGGCTCTTCAAGGCCGCATATACTTCTATCAGTTCTTCTACCGCCATTACCGCATTCCGGCTTTTCTCTATATAGGGCAAGCTTTTCAACACATCCAGACCGCCATGCAAGGTCGGCAGCCTAGCAATCGTATCTTTTAAAAGATCATTGATAGGCAGCTTATCTAAGCTGCGGGATAGTTCCACCAGATCCTTTTTCTCCACCAAATTTCTTATAACTGCCTTATCTTCCGACTGAATGGCACTATCATCCAGCAAGCTATTAAATATGCCAATCTGATTAAGGCTAACTTTAAAATTTTTCAAACCGAAATCAAGCAGCGCTTTGACTGCCAGGCTAATTACTTCCGCATCAGCCCAAGCTCCCGGTGCGCCCAACAGTTCTATTCCCATCTGCCAGAATTCCCGGTATTGAGCTAAATGCGGCTGAACATGACGAAAAACATTGGCTGAATAATAAAGCCTGCGGGGGAATGCCTCATCCTGCATATGAGTGGCTGCCAGGCGCGCTATGGATACCGTCATTTCTGGACGCAAAGACACGATTCCCCCTTCCCTATCCATGAACAGGAAGAGTTTCTCGCGGGTATTCCCCCCAACTCCCGCCTCTACAACCTCTAATAATTCAAATGTTGGAGTAATCACTTCTTCATAACCAAAAGAAGTGAATATCTGACTAGCCTTCTTTTCCAGACTTCTTCTGGTTTTCACCTCATCCGGCAATAAATCGC
The DNA here is from genome assembly GCA_964457945.1 of uncultured Syntrophomonas sp. GTDB lineage: Bacteria > Bacillota > Syntrophomonadia > Syntrophomonadales > Syntrophomonadaceae > PHAA01. The sequence goes on along the minus strand of CAYWFX010000005.1, from coordinate 43,680 downwards.
GTAATCCTTTAGGAATTTCTCTATTTCTCATGTCCTGACTCCTTTTGCATCTTGATTAGTACTCTACGGTATCCATCCGCACCGTAATTCAAGCACCGTTTTACCCGGCTGATCGTGGCCGTACTAGCACCGGTCTCCCTCGCCACCTCATTATAGGTCGTCTCGACAAAGAGTAATTTGGCAACATTGATACGCTGGGACATAGCTTTAATCTCTGTTATGGTACAGAGGTCGTCCAGTAAACGGTAAACATCCTCTTCATTTTGCAAACTTAAAATAGCCTGCACCAATAGATCGCAGTTAGGTTCCTTCCAATTCGGTGTAAAATCCATCCTTATCCCTCCCTGCCGTGACCAGTCTTTACAACAGACGAACATCGTTGATCATAATCTTCAACTCACATTGGAGATGCTCCGCGGCATGCTTGCACATCAGCATTTTGGTTAGAAAAATCTCAAAATATTCCATTACCGAGCAAACACTGGTATCTATTTCCAACTTCATCACAATGGTATTATCTTCAGCATTAGATTGAATTTTAGATTTGGTAACCGCGTAGTTTACCCGGTCTCGGGTGGTAAAGGTAGCAAAATCAGTCTTCCTTACCCGGGAACGGTGGACATCTGATTTATCAGCCAATATCAGAGCAGCCGCTATATTATTGACCGGTTTGCCGTCCGCATGCTCTTCATGGTTACCAATAGCACCCATAATAACAGCAATCTCCTCCGCTTCCATTCCCATCTCCATGAGCACATTAAAGGCAATTATAGCTCCGGACAGACCATGCCCGTAACGATTGACCAGGTTACCTATGTCATGCAGGTAACCTGCTATAGCACCTAATTCCGCCTCCCGTTTTGAAAAGCCTAGAGTATTAAGGATTTCCTCACACAGAGATGATATAAGTTCGGCATGGTGCAAGTTATGTTCGAGCGCACCCATATTTCCAATATAAGCATTACCCATCTTCAGATAATCAGTAATTAACTGGTTGTTTTTGAGCGTTTCCAGAGTTATCACCATGAAAATACCACCCTTATTCTATTCTAAACTTTTCCTAAGATTGCGAGATTCCTGTGCAGCTCTAGTATTTGGGGGCAGAGCCTCAATAATCCTCTTGGCCTCATCTTTTTTTCCAGTCTCAATAAGCTGCCGGGCTGTTTCCAACTGCTGGTGGGCTTCTTTTTCAATCTGCGCCTCACTGATCTTCTCTTTCATTTGCTCCGGCTTACCCAGCTTCTCCAAGCCCGCAAATTTTTCTATCGCAGCATCATACTGACCTTCTGCCACCAGGGCCGCTCCACTGCTTATTATCTCCCGCACCTGAACCCGCTCTGGCAGGTGTACGAGATAATAAGCATATAAAACCAATACCCCTAAGAGGCCTAACGCACAGATATTCCAGACCATTGAATAGCGAGGCCGCCTAACCATAAAGCCCATCAGTAATACAAAAGGCATACCCAGCATGAAGGTTAACTTTAAAAACTCTCGAGTAGGCACAAAGTACAACATAACTCCCACGATTATTATTAACAGTAACTTTAAATAAGGCTTTAAGCTGTCGCTCATACCATTCCTCCTATCGCAAGGCTCTGCGGCCTATATCACGGCGGAAATGTATCCCCTCAAAACTGAGTTTCTCTACTTCCTGATATACCTTCTGTATAGCATCCGCAATGGAATCTCCCCGAGATACTACCGCTAGAACCCGCCCTCCATCAGTCAGCAACTGACCTTGTTTAAGGGTTGTTCCGGCATGAAAAACGATGGTTTCGGCTTCCAATCTCTCTAGACCAGTAATTATTTTTCCTTTTTCATAAGTTGCCGGATACCCGCCAGATGCCAGAACAACTCCGACACAGGCTCCGGAATTAATTTCTACCTGATAACCTTTCAAGCTGCCAACAGCGGAGGCTTCCAGAATCGGAAACAAATCTCCTTTTATCATGGGCATCAAAACCTGAGTTTCCGGGTCACCAAATCGAGCATTGTACTCTAGAACTTTAGGACCTTCGTCAGTAACCATTAAGCCAGCATAAAGCACCCCCTGGTAGGGGCATCCTTCTTTTTGCATTGCTTCTATAGTTGGCTTAATTACCTCAGCTATGATGCGCTGATGCAATTCTTCCGTATACAAAGGCGGATTAGTGTAAGCTCCCATCCCACCAGTATTAGGTCCTTCATCATTATCAAAAACCCGTTTGTGATCCTGGGCTGACAATAAAGAAACAAAACCATGTCCATCACTTATGGCAAAAAAGCTTAATTCCTCACCCACCAGGCATTCTTCAATAACAACCCGGTCGCCAGCTTCACCAAAGCTCTTATCTTGCATGATGCTATGAATAGCTTCATCGGCTTCATCTTGGCTAAGAGCTATCACTACCCCTTTACCGGCTGCTAATCCATCTGCTTTAATAACCACTGCTTGACCGGCTGAGATATAAGAACGCGCACAAGTTTGGGCTGCCATAACATCAGCAAAGACCTCATAGCGAGCCGTAGGAATGCCATATTTCTTAAACAGGTTTTTAGAGAAGACTTTACTTCCCTCCAGGCGAGCTGCGGCCGCAGTTGGGCCAAATATTAACATCCCTTCCTGACGGAATCTATCAGCTATGCCTCTTACCAGCGGAGCTTCTGGCCCGACTACAGTTAGACTGACATCTGACTTCCTGGCAAATTCCAGTAAGCCTTCTATGTCAGTAGCTTCAATATCAATGCACTCAGCCAGGTCTCTCATTCCGGGGTTACCCGGTGCAGCATATATTTTCTCAATTAGAGGACTCTGCGCCAACTTCCAGACCAGTGCATGTTCGCGTCCGCCCTGCCCAATAACCAGTATCTTCTTACCCACAATGAACCTACCTCCGACCAGATATTTTTAATGCTTAAAATGGCGTATCCCTGTAAATACCATTGCAATACCATGCCAATTGCACACGTCAATGCTCTCCTGATCGTGGATAGAGCCACCCGGTTGAATAATAGCCCGGATACCCGAGGCAACTGCTAGTTCCACCGTATCTTTGAAAGGGAAGAAGGCATCTGAAGCCATAACCGCTCCCTTACATCTCTCCACGTCTTTTAAGGCGATAGCAGCAGAACCCACCCGATTCATCTGCCCGGCACCCACGCCTACAGTCATGCCATTTTTAGCTATCACAATTGCGTTGGATTTGACATGCTTGGCTACCTTCCAAGCTAATAATAGTTCCTTAAGCTCTTCTGCACTGGGAGCGCTTTGCGTAACCACCTTTAGGCTGTTGATATCCAGTTCTCCCTGATCACACTCCTGGACAACAAACCCTCCGTCCACCGTCCGAATCTGCAAGTCAGCTGCAGCTACCGCAGGCAATTCCAAAACGCGAAGGTTTTTCCTCCCCCGCAGGCATTCCAGAGCAGCAGCATCATAGCCAGGGGCTATAATACACTCCATGAAAGGCTCAACTGCTTTGCGAGCAGTATCTAAATCTACCGGGCGATTAAAAGCGATAATTCCTCCGAAGGCCGAAAGCGGATCTCCAGCAAAGGCCTTGTCGAAAGCCTCCTCCAAAGTACTTCCCAAGGCTGTTCCACAGGGATTAGTATGTTTAACAATTACACAGGCCTTATCTTCAAATTCCTTGGCGAGTGACCATGCGGCCTGAGTATCAATGATATTATTATAGGATAGCTCTTTGCCGTTTAGCTGTTTCGCATCGGCGAGACCCATTCCTGGATTCATGCTGCGGTAAAAACAGGCCTTCTGGTGAGGATTCTCCCCGTAGCGCAGTTCATAAACCTTTTCTCCCGCCAATACCATGTTGTCCAGGAAGGTTTCTCCATCGATTCCGGCTAGATAGGCTGAAATCATGGCATCATAAGCCGCTGTATGCGTAAATGCCTCCAAAGCCAGTTTAAATCTCAGTTTATTGCTCAAATCACCTTCGGTCTCCAGTTCCTTTAACACTGGCCAGTAAAACTCGGGTTTCACAATAATTATTACGCTTTCATAGTTCTTGGCTGCCGATCTTACCATAGTAGGCCCGCCAATATCGATATTCTCAATGGCTTCTTCCAGGCTAACGTCTTTTTTACTCACCGTTTCCCGGAAAGGATACAGATTAACTGCCACTATATCAATAGGTTGAATTTCATTTTCCTCAATCTGACGCAAGTGGTCAGGGGTTCGGCGCGCTAAAATACCGCCATGAATTTTCGGATGCAGGGTTTTTACCCTCCCATCCAGGATCTCTGGAAAACCTGTAATATCAGCCACCTGCCTGACGTTGACCCCAGCTTCCTTTAAAGTGGAATAGGTTCCTCCCGTGGATATTATTTCATAGCCTAAGTTTTCCAGCCCCCTGGCAAATTCAACTACTCCCTCTTTATTGGATACACTGATAAGCGCTCTCTTCATTGTTATTTCATCCCCCTAACTTATATGTACTGTCCTATCCTTTATAAAAACCCTGCCCTCTGCCAGCAACTGTAAAGCCTGACAATAGGTCTGATGTTCTTCTACTAAAATCCGGGCTGAAAGACTGGCCTCGGTATCATCAGGGTATACCGCTACGACTGCCTGCATGATAATAGGCCCGGTATCCATCCCCTCATCCACAAAATGAACTGTACAACCGCTAACTTTAACTCCATAATCTAAAGCCTGCTGCTGGGCATTCAGCCCGGTAAAAGAAGGTAAGAGAGCCGGGTGAATGTTTACAATTCTCATTTTATAGGCGTCCAGAAGGACCCTGCCCACCAGTCTCATGTAACCAGCCAGGACAACGGTATCGATGTCCCGTGCCACTAATTGAGCAACGATTTCCGCCTCATACTCTTCCCGGTTCTGATAGCAGCGTGGATCAATATATAAGGCGGTAATTCCTGCATCTGCGGCTTTATCCAGAGCTGGGGCCCCTTCTTTATCGCTTATAAGCAGGCATATTTCCGCATCTAATTTACCCTTTTGGATCGCTTCCCATAGCGCCAGGAAATTGCTTCCTCGCCCCGAGGCTAAGACTGCTAATTTAAGCAGCTTGGGTTCCATCACTCTTATCATTTGATAATGACCCTCGGTTCCCTAGAATTAACCCCTCCTATAAGTATAGCCTTTTCCCCTTTAACGCGCAAGTGCTTTAAAGCTTTATCGAGGTGATGTGAAGGTATAACCATTACGAATCCAATGCCCATATTAAATGCTCTATACATTTCTTCCTGGGGAACATTTCCCAGTCGGGCAATCAACTTAAAAATAGCCGGGGTTTCCAGAGATGCCGCATTAATTTCTGCTCCCACCCCTGCTGGCATAATTCTTTGCAGATTTTCCGCCAGTCCGCCACCGGTTATATGGGCCATACCGTGAACTTCCACTTCATCCAGCAAAGACAACACCGATTTAACATAAATGCGGGTAGGAGTAATTAATTCTTGCCCCAGGGTATGGCCGAGTTCATCCAGCTCTTCATCCAGCCTTAACCCAGCTTTCTCCAGCAGTACTTTACGCACCAGGGAATAGCCGTTGGAGTGAATTCCCGAAGAGGCTAGGCCCACCAACACATCGCCATCTTGAATGCTTGCCCCATTAATCAGGCGAGGGCGATCCACTACCCCCACCGTGAAACCAGCTAGATCATATTCATCTTCTTTATAAAAACCAGGCATTTCAGCGGTTTCACCCCCAATAAGGGCACAGCCAGCCTGCAAACAGCCTTCGCTCACTCCCTTAACCAGCTTTTCAACCATATCCGGCTGAAGTTTTCCCACGGCTATATAATCCAGGAAAAACAGAGGTTCAGCTCCGTGAGCCAGTATGTCGTTAACACACATAGCCACCAAGTCAATCCCTACTGTATCATGTACTCCCAGCATCTGGGCAATCTTTAGCTTGGTGCCCACCCCGTCAGTTCCGGATACCAATACTGGCTCCTGGTATTTTCCGAAATTAAGGGCAAAAAGGCCCCCAAAGGAGCCAATATCCGATAGTACCTCTGATCTTTTAGTTCGATTAGTCCATTTTTTTATTAACTCCACGGATTGATTGGCAGCGTCAATGTCGACTCCCGCTTCTTTATAGCTTAATTCATCCTTCTCCATCATAAACCTCCCATCTCTTCGCCTGCTGGGTAATCACCACAGAAACAGGCAGCACAGAATATTCCTGCATCGGCTTTCATAGCGGCAAACATGCCTTCCATACCTATATAGTGCAAGCTATCCGCACCTATAAATTGACAAATCTGTTTAACATCCATCGTGCTGGCTATAAGTTCTTCCCGCCGGGAGGTATCTATCCCGTAATAACAGGGGAATTTGGTAGGTGGCGAAGCGATTACCACATGTACTTCTTCTGCGCCTACCTTGCGAAGCATCTGAACGATTTTCTTGCTGGTGGTTCCCCTAACGATGGAATCATCAATCATAATAACCCGCTTACCAGCCACAACCTCTCCCACTGCATTGAGCTTCAACCTTACTCCCAGTTCCCTCATCTGCTGGGTAGGTTGAATAAAGGTTCGGCCCACATAGCGGTTTTTCATCAATCCTTCTTCAAAGGGAAGTCCCGATTCTTCCGCATAACCCAAAGCGGCAGCGGTACCGGAGTCAGGCACTGATATAACTATATCGGCATCTATCTTACAATCCCGGGCTAACTGCTTGCCCAGTTCCCGGCGTACTCGGTTTACATTCAAGCCATCAATAGTACTGTCAGGACGAGCAAAATAAATGTATTCAAATATACAATGGGCTTTACGGGGCGATTTGATTACCTGCAGAGAGCGCAGCCCATTCTTATCAATTACCACGATTTCCCCTGGATTAACATCTCTTACTAACTCAGCCCCTACCGTATCCAGAGCCGCTGATTCTGAGGCTAGTATATAATCTCCGTTTAAATTCCCGATACACAAGGGACGAATCCCCATCTGATCCCGCACTCCCACCAAGCGATCCTCAGTCATGATTAACAGGGCGAACGCACCTTTTATGTCAATCATACATTTAGCCAGGGCGTCTTCCATGGTATCCTGTGAATAGCGAGCCAGGAGGTTGGCAACTATCTCTGTATCCGTGGTGGTCTGAAATACTGAACCGTAAGTCTCCAATCTTTTCTTCAACTCCACGGTATTTATTAGGTTTCCATTATGAGCCAGAGCTACCATTCCTTTGAGGTAATGAAACACCAGTGGTTGGGCATTAACCAGTGCACTACCTCCGGTGGTTGAATAGCGAACATGGCCAACTGCTATATTCCCTTCCAACTCGGCAATATGGTGTGATTTAACCACATCAGAAACTAAACCCATACCTTTATGCAGCTCTATTTTATGCCCGTTGGAAACAGCTATCCCCGCACTTTCCTGTCCGCGGTGCTGCAGGGCATATAATCCATAAAAAGTGGTTCGGGCCGCATCGGTGGTGCTGGCGGGGTTATTCATGAAAATCCCGAAAACTCCACATTCATCTCGGAATTTATCATCTATTTCATAAAACAATCTATTGACCCTCCCCATATTTTGCTAGCTTCAAGCACTGGCAGCCTGATTATCTCCTGACCGTTGTTATCACATAGTACGTTATCTCCTCCTACCGCACCGATAACTCTCATTTCAACCCCATATTCAATAACGACTTGTACCAACCGATCCATATTATCTCGTTTGAGGCTGGCTACTACTCTTCCGGGGGCTTCCGAAAATAATACTCCGTCAACCCGTGCACCCTCAGTCTGAATCCTTATCCCACAGCCAATATTGCCTTTAATAGCTGATTCCACTACGGTCACCGCCAGTCCACCCTCGGAAATATCGTGACATGATCGCAGGAGTTCTTCATGAATTAGTGCCTGCAGCAATTCTATTAATTTTTTCTCTTCCTCCAAATTTACCTTGGGGACCTCACCCGTTTCCAGGCCGTGACAAACACTCAGGTATTCGGAACCGCCCAGCTCATCCCGGAACTTGCCCAAAAGAATAATCAGATCTCCGGTATCCTTGAAAGCCATGTCACAACGCCGGCCTATATCCTTCAACAGCCCTACCATACCTACCACTGGAGTTGGAAATATGGCCCCCTGGGCTGTCTCATTATAAAGACTCACATTCCCGCTTACCACCGGAGTATTCAAATACCGCGCGGCCTCGCTCATACCAGCAATGGCATTCTTCATTTGCCAGTATATGTTAGGCTTTTCAGGGTTGCCGAAATTCAAACAGTTAGTCAGAGCTAGAGGTTTAGCTCCCACACAGGCTAAGTTGAGGGCTGCTTCACATACTGCCAGCATCCCTCCCTGATAAGGATCCAGGTAAACCAAGCGACTGTTGCAATCGGTAACCAGGGCTACTCCCTTGCGAGTTCCTTTTATGCGTAACACTGCCGCATCCCCGTCTCCAGGAACGAGAGCGGTATTGGTCATTACCTGGTAATCATACTGGGAGAATATCCATTTCTTGCTGGCTATATTAGGTGAGGCCAGGAGTTTCTCCAAGGCTTCCTGAGGGTTAGAGTCTTGGAGCGAAGCCAAGTCGTAATACTTGCAGTTCTGGTAATAATCAGGCTCCTCTGCCACTCGCACGTATACCGGGCAGCCTTCAGTAAGCTCCATTACCGGCACCTCACCCACCACTTTATCACCTTCCATTACCCGAAAAGCACCGCCTTCGGTCACAGTCCCTATAATTACCGCATCCAGACCCCATTTATCAAATATTTCTTTTACCCTTCCCACCGTACCTGGTCGGGGAACAATCAACATTCTTTCCTGGGACTCAGAGAGCATGACCTCATAAGCACTCATATTAGTCTCCCGACGCGGCACCTTGAGTACATCCACGTCCACTCCCCGACCGCTCTTACTGACAGTTTCAGCGATGGAACTGGTCAATCCGGCTGCCCCCAGATCCTGCATGCCAGCTACCAGATCTTCTTTGATAAGTTCCAGGCAGGCTTCAATAAGCAGTTTCTCCATGAACGGATCCCCTACTTGCACCGAAGGACGCTTCTCTTTGGACTTTTCGGAAAGCTCTTCGGAAGCAAAGGTAGCCCCGTGAATACCATCTCTACCTGTTTTGGCACCCACGACCATAATCACACTACCCACCTCGCCTGGAACTGCCAAGGCAATCTCATCCGTTTTTACCAAACCAACGCACATTGCGTTTACAAGGGGATTACCCTGATAAACCTGGTTAAAATATACCTCCCCACCCACGGTAGGGATACCCAAACAGTTTCCATAGTCACCTATCCCGGCCACCACCCCAGATAGGAGTTCCCGAACCCGAGCGTCATTCGGATCGCCAAAACGCAGTGAATTTAAATTGGCGATGGGCCTGGCGCCCATTGTAAATATATCGCGAACGATGCCTCCTACGCCGGTAGCGGCTCCTTGATATGGTTCTATAGCGGAAGGATGATTGTGGCTCTCAATTTTAAATACCAGGGCTTGTCCATCACCTATGTCTACCACCCCGGCATTCTCGCCCGGTCCCTGAATAACCTGCGGCCCCTCAGTAGGGAAGGTTCTTAACAGCGGTCGCGAGTTTTTATAACCACAGTGTTCTGACCACATGACAGAAAAAATACCAGTTTCCAAATAATTAAGCTCCCTGCCCATGATGACTTTTATCTTACTGTATTCCTCCTCGGTGAGGCCCATCTCTTTGTATGTCAATTCTTCCACTAGCAACTCACCTCCTGCCAGGATTGGAGCATGGAGGCAAATATCTTATACCCATCGGTGCCGCCCAAAATCTGCTCCGAGCATCTTTCCGGGTGGGGCATCATACCCAGGACATTCCCCTGTTTATTAACAATTCCAGCAATATTAGCTATTGAACCATTGGGATTAAAAACTATGTCATCTTCGCCGGTGGGACTGCAGTAAGTAAAGAGAATTCTTTTTTCCCTCTGCAACTCAAGCAGAGTATCTGCATCACAGAAGTAATTACCCTCTCCATGGGCGACAGGTATGCTTATAACCTCATCCTGCTTTAGCAGTCTGGTAAAAGACGTATCATCGCGTTTCACCTGTAAATGGACCTTATCGCAGATGAATTTCAGGCTGCTGTTTCTAAGCATGGCTCCGGGCAAAAGTCCAGCTTCCAAAAGAATCTGAAAGCCATTACAGATCCCGATTATAAAACCACCCTGATTGGCAAATTCTATAACAGCGGGCATGATAGGTGAAAAACGAGCAATCGCACCAGTCCGAAGATAATCACCGTAGGAAAAGCCCCCCGGTAGTATTAAGGCATCATAGCCCTGAACAGCAGTCTCTTTGTGCCAAATATAGTCAACTTCCTGACCCAGCACCTCTTTGATTACATGATAACAGTCGGCATCACAGTTTGATCCCGGGAAAACGACCACCGCAAATTTCATAGCTACTCTCCCTCCAGCATCTCTACCCGGTAATTTTCAATGACCGGATTGGCCAGAAGTTTATCACTCATTTCCTGCAGTTCGGCTTTTGCGGTTTCGGGGTCCCTAGCTTCCAACCATACCTCGATAAATTTACCTATTCTAACCTCGTTGACCCCAGTGTAGTTAAGTACATGCAAGGATTTTTTGACCGCGCCCCCCTGGGGATCCAGGACTCCTTCTTTCAAAGTAACATAAATGTTAGCCTTATACACCGCAATACCTCCTAAGCGCAATTATTTCAACAAAATGATAATTGATATCGTAGAGGTCAGCACAAATCACATCAATCTGCGTACAATCCTAGAGAGCCAGCGTCTATCTTACCTCAACACTATAGCTAGCCGAGAGCTTTTTCTATCCTTTGAACAACTTCCTGGTAGGCTTCTTCCTCCTTGCCTAAATCCCTGCGAAAACGATCCTTGTCGAGTTTTTCCAGGCTCTCCTTGTCCCATAAGCGGCAGGTATCCGGGGAGATTTCGTCACCCAGTATGACCCGGCCCTCATAAAGACCAAACTCCAGCTTGAAATCCACCAGAATAATTCCTATACCGTCATAAAATGCTTTGAGGATATTGTTAATTTTGTGAGCCTGAGCATCCATGTCCTGCAATTGCTCATCAGTAGCCCATCCTAAAACTTTAGCATGATACTCATTTATCATAGGATCATGTAGTTCATCATCTTTATAATAAAGTTCAATAATGGTTGAAGGCAATTTCACACCTTCTTCCTGTCCTATCCTTTTAGAGAGGCTGCCGGCGACTATGTTTCTAACCACTACTTCCACAGGAATTATTTGCAGACTCTTTACCAGCACATTCCGATCATCTATCTGTTCAATCAAATGCGTCTCAATGCCCTCTTTCTCTAAAAGTTTAAACAGAAGATTCGATACCCGGTTGTTTACAATGCCCTTATTGTTGATAACTCCCTTTTTCAGGCCATCGAAGGCTGTGGCGTCATCTTTATATTTCATCAAAACAACCTTCTCATTTTCCGTTGCGTAAATCTGTTTAGCCTTGCCTTCGTAAAGCATTACCTCTGATTTCATTTACCTCATCCTCCTATCGTTTTGTTCTAATCCAACCCGCAGCGTTTGAAAATATAGTCCACATTGGACGTATAGATACCGAAATCAAATATCTTCTCGATTTCTTCTGGAGCCAGGTAAGCCATAACGTTTTCATCGGCTAACACCAGTTGCTTGAAATCCAGTTTTTCAGTCCAGCTTTGCATGGCCCTGGTCTGTACAATACTATAGGCTTTTTCTTTTAACATCCCTTTGCCCAATAAAGCCAAATTGAGCTGCTGGGAAAATATCAATCCCAGAGTCTTATCAATATTTTGAGCCATGTTGTCTTCATATATTACCAGACCCTCCATGACTCCAATAAATTTTTGAAGTATGTAGTCCAGTAATACACAACTATCCGGAATAATGACCCGTTCTACCGAAGAATGAGTTAGATCCCTTTCATGCCATAGGGCCACGTTCTCCATGGCTGCCAGGGCATTACCCCGCAGTACCCGCGAAAGCCCGGCTACTCGTTCGCTCATCATAGGGTTGCGTTTATGGGGCATGGCCGAGGAGCCTTTCTGCCCTTTCTGGAAGGGTTCTTCCGCTTCTAAAATCTCGGTTCTCTGCAGGTTTCTTATCTCTGTCGCCATCTTTTCCAAGGAACTGGCAATAACCGCCAGGGTAGTCATGAATTGTGCATGACGATCCCGCTGGATAACCTGGGTAGATGCTAAACAGGTCTGCAAGCCCAGCTGGTCGCAGACATATTCCTCCACCCTCGGGTCTAGGTGGGCAAAATTGCCGACCGCCCCTGAAATTGCCCCATAGGCAATTACCTGGCGAGCCTGGCAGAGACGTTCAATATTTCTGTCCATTTCGCTGTGCCACACAGCCATCTTCAGCCCAAAGGTGGTAGGTTCTCCATGAATTCCATGGGTACGACCTATACACAGGGTGTATTTATACTTGGCTGCCTTGGCGGCAATAATTTTTTTAAGTTTCTCTAGTTTCTCCATAATAAGATCCGCCGAGTCTCTCATTTGCATGGCCAGGCCGGTATCTAGTATGTCGGACGAGGTCATGCCCACATGTATGTGTCTGGATTCATCACCCACATATTCACCCACATTGGTGAGGAAAGCAATAACATCATGCCGAACCTCGGCCTCAATTTCCTGGATGCGCTCTACCTCAAAATGAGCCCGTTCCTTAATGACCTGCACAGCCTCCTGGGGAATCTTGCCCAGGCTGGCCTGAGCTTCGCACGCGGCGACCTCTATTTTTAACCAATTGCCCAACTTGTTATTCTCTGCCCAAATTGCCCCCATGGCAGGTAGGGTATACCTCTCAATCATTACTGATCCCCCTTTTGTTGAAGATACTTTTCTATACCTAAGTCTTTTAGCTTGCGGTCTTTTTCCAGGACATCTGCTGCCATCTTCCGTCGGTAAAGCATGAGCTTTTCCCGTAAACCTACATCCTTAAGGGCAAGTATTTGCAGGGCCAGAAGAGCTGCATTGGCGCTGCCGTTTATGGCTACCGTAGCTACGGGAATACCCTTAGGCATCTGTACGATTGAATAAAGAGAATCTACTCCTGATAAGGTACTGGTCTTTATCGGGACTCCGATAACTGGCAGGATGGTATAAGCGGCAATGACTCCGGGTAAGTGAGCAGCTCCCCCTGCTCCGGCAATAATTACCTCTACTCCACACTCAGCAGCGGTCAGAGCATAATCCGCGGTCTCCTTGGGCAAACGATGAGCAGAACATACGGTAAGATCATAATCAACCCCGAATTGTTCTAATACCTCGACGGCTTCCTTCATTATAGGAAGATCCGAATCGCTACCCATTATAATACCTACAACAGGCATTCTATCCACACTCCTTTTAATAATTTAACAAGTCGCTTCAGAAAAACAATATTTAAGCCCAGATGGACAGGTTCGTAAACGAAACCTATCCGCCTGGGCTTTTATCCCTATACGGTGTAGCGCTGTAGCGCCTGTGTCACTCGGACCTGTCCATGTTGAACCCATGCGGAACCCTAGACACACTTTCGCATTAATTCATTTATAACCTGATATTAACAAAGCTTTGCGTCGGTGTCAACTTTAGGGTTCATGAAACTAAATTCCTATTTTAAGATTATATACTCTCCAGGCTTGCTTTAAGCTCGTTAATTTCCTCATGTAGTCGCAGAGCTTCCTTCTTTAGATCTGGTTCGGGACAGTTAAGTAACTGTGTAAATTCAGCTCCACTCTGAAGTTCATCCAACCGGGCAACCATACCTCCCACAAGCTGTCTTATTGAATAATCCATAGCATCATTCTCCTTATTAAAATTGTTATTAAATATTTTACCGAAAACAACGACTTTTAAACCTAGTTGCAAATTTATTAGATCATTTCATTATTTTATGCAAGATTATTCCTACAATTTGCTATTATATAAAAAGAGTTATACTCAGATGCTAATCTTTAGGAAGAAAGGATGTTAGTATATGAAGAAAAAATCTCTAGTAACTTCATTAATTCTATTCTTGTTTATAGGCGCTTTGGTTGTTATCGGCTGTAGCAAGTCACCGGTAGGGCAAGCTCCCGTTGAACAAAATAAAACCCAACTCGGAGATGAAAGTAATTTAACCACCGCCAAGCTAACCTTCTATTTCTCTGATAACCAGGCCATGTACCTAATACCCGAGATCCGCGAGATCAAAATCCGAAAGGATGCCAGTCCTGAAGTTGTGGCCACAGCAATCATAAATGAGCTTATCGCCGGACCTGCCGACAAAAATCTGATAGCTACTATTCCTAAGGAAACGAAGCTTCGTTCGCTTAAAATCACTGACCAGATAGCTTATGTGGACTTCAGTGAAGAAATCAGGAGCAAACACCCGGGGGGCAGTTCCGGGGAAACAATGACTCTGAACTCTATCGTTAACTCCCTTACCGAACTCACTGGAATAAAAAAGGTGCAGATCCTGATTAACGGCGCAAAAGTGGATACTTTGGTAGGACACGAGGATTTAAGCCAGCCCCTGAGCAGAAACGAAAGCACTATTAAGAAATAGTTTTCAAAGAAATTGCCATGTCATTAATATTAACCGATAATAGCTTTTGAAAAATCACCCAAGGTAAGTTGGTTAGCCAGGGAGGGCAATAGATGCGCTACACGCGGACATGCACATTAATGCTTATATTTACCATGCTCATTTCTATGACTGGTTGCTCCAAGTTTCGCAGCTCTGAAAAGGATGTTTTTCAGACTGAAGATAAAATAAAGCTTGTCAGTCGAGTCGATGGAGAAGATATTACTTATTATGCCAACGGCACCTGGAATAAAAGCTTTTGGTATGGAATAAATCTGGGTGCTACTACTCCTGGGCATGCTCCAGGCGAGCTGAGTCCCAGTTATGAAGATTACGCCCGCTGGTTTAAGGATATTGCAGACCTTGGCGTGCAGGTAATCCGTATTTATACTGTTTTACCCCCAGATTTTTATAAAGCTCTGGTCGACCATAATCAATCTGCAGGAAAAAAACTGTGGTTTATTCAAGGCATATGGCCTCCCGAAGAAGATCTAATTAAAGATAAAAACGCTTACCTACCCAGCATCAGCCAGAGCTTCGATGAGGAAATCTCTCTAGCCGTACGAGCAGTATATGGACAGGGAAAGATTGCCCCCAAACGTGGAAAGGCCAGCGGCGACTATAAGGTGAACGCAGGTCCATACTTACAGGCTTGGATGGTCGGTGCAGAGTGGAACCCGGACATGGTGTCTGAAACCAATAATAAAAACCCGGATAACAAACAGTTTAAAGGTGAATATTTCCGTACTACCGCTCAATCCAGCCCTTTTGAAGCTTGGCTGGCCCGTTCTCTGGAACGGCTGGCCCAGGAAGAAATGAAGATGAACTGGCAACACCCGATATCCTTTGTAAACTGGGTTACTACGGATCCTATCGCCCACCCGGATGAACCTCTGCCAGACGAAGATAGGGTAGGAGTAGACCCCATCCACGTATCTCCTACTGATGATTGGAAAGCGGGCTATTTCGCAGCTTATCACGTCTACCCGTATTACCCCGACAGTTTACGCTACCAGAAGGATTACCAGGATTTTATCAATGCTAACGGGCAAAAAGACCCTTATGAGGCTTATCTACTCCAATTAAGAAAACATCACACTGGAATACCCCTGGTAGTAGCCGAGTTTGGCGTGCCTTCTTCCCGGGGAATGGCACACCGTGGACCCCTGGAACGCAATCAAGGTATGCATACCGAGTCTGAACAGGGACAGATGGCGGTATCCATGTTTCAGGCCATGAAACGGGCGGGATTGGCAGGTGGCATTCTCTTTTCATGGCAGGACGAGTGGTTTAAATTTACCTGGAATACCATTAACCTAGAAATACCTGCCGACAGAAGACCTATGTGGCTGAACCGCCTGACTAATGAAGAAAATTTTGGTCTATTGGCAGTTGAACCTGGCATAGAAACTAAAATCTTTTTAGATGGAAAAAGAGATGATTGGGATAAAATTAGCAACTTGACCAAAAGTAAGATGGATGATGGCAGCTTACTTACGGTGACTAGCGATGAAGCATATCTATATCTGGCAATTGATAGGCCCGTGGAATGGAACTGGCAGGAGGACAAATTGGTCATAGGTTTCGATACTCAACCGGGTGGCAACCACACCATCGGTAACCTTGGGATTAGCTTAAATCAAGGCGCAGAGTTCTTGCTAAGCCTTGATGACCCCAAAAATGCAAGCTTACAGGTTGCCAGCGCTTATGACCAGCACAGCTATTTTTATGGTTTTAGAAATGGGTGGATAGCTTGGAATCCGACCTGGGAGGCAGAAGACAATGGTATCTTCCTGCCCTGGAAACTGTGTCTGAGTTTTCCTCTCCTCTTGCCCATTTCCCAGCAGAAGATCCCTTTTGAAGAGGTGGAGATAGGCCAACTGAAGGAAGGCACCTCCAACCCGGCTGCTCCCGATTACAACAGCCTGGCAGACTTTTATGCGGGTAAAAATCTGCTGGAATTTCGTATCCCCTGGATGATGCTTGGTTTCACCGACCCCAGCAGTCATCAGGTGTGGGCTTATCCCTACCGTTACAAAATGCCCCAGTTTGCCAGCGCCACCTCACCGGGAGTGGGCATCTACCTAGCCACTACCAACAAAAAGGACTCCAGCATAGTTAGCCTCCAACCTGCAATCACTTATAACTGGAAAAATTGGAATGAACCCAACTCCCATGAACGCAAGAAACAGAGCTACTACCTGCTGAAGTCCTTTATTAGTGAGGCCCACTAAGCCATTTACATATCGTTATAGTGCTGGCTATTATAGCTTTCCAAGGGCATTTGGGAAACAGTACACAACTCAACTCCCATTTGCCTAAACTCTTCGATTATTACCGGCAATGCTTTTACGGTATTGCTCCGGTCTCCGTTGGCAGTATGCATAATTATTATACCCCCGTTTTTGCCATATATTAAAGATCGAGCCACAATATTGGCAGGAGTATTTACTAAGGGATCATAGTCCTCGGTATTTACCCTCCAGCGTACCTGGGTATATCCTTTGACATTTAAGTACTCCAACTGGTCTTTGGTAATAGAAGTATAAGGCGGACGGTAGATAGTAGGTTCAACACCTGCCATGCTTTTAAACAGAGCTCGGGTCCTTTCAATTTGCGCGCTCAGTACCATCTCTTTGCTTAAGTCTTTAAAGTTAGGGTGATTATAGGAATGATTCCCCATTTCGTGTCCTTCCGCATGAATTCTCTTTACTACTTCAGGATATCTTTCCATATTTTCACCAATTAAAAAGAATGTGCCTAGAGCATGATAATTCTTCAAAACATCTAAAACCTGTCCAGTATAAATTGAATCCGGCCCATCATCAAAGGTCAATGCTACTTTTTTACCTTTTCCCACTGCATCAGATCGACTTATAGTAATCAAACAACTGCTTTCATACCATCCCACCCTAGCACCCAGAGCCTCAGAAACAAAGCGCAGTGGAACCAGAGTATAATCATTAACAATCTTAGGTGCAACCCCCATATTAATCTCAGTACCATTTTTACTGGCTCTAGTATCTCCCATGTGTAGCTTTACTACAGTACTATCTTTGGTTGCACTTATAGTTCCAGTAGATTGATCCCAGCCCACAATAGCTCCGAGTCCTTCGAAAATATCACGAAAAGGCACCAGAGTATTTCCGTTTTCAATCATCGGGGAAACTTTGAAATCCATGGGTTTACCATCGAGTAATACGGTAGGGGTAGCCGCAGTTGCACTGCCGCACACCATCAACAAACCAACTGCTAAAAATAAGAATAAAGATATGACTCTTCTGGACATTAACAACTCCTCCTTGACTAATAATGAATTTACCCGCACCAAGATATGGCAAAGCATCTAATTACTATGCATTTTAGCACATTGCAAACATTTATTGTATTAATTTGGCAGCTTCAATATCCTGCGCGATTTCCATTCTTTGTCGGCTATTTGCCGCTATATAGCAAGGATTAGAGTCACGGCTGGCGGCTTCCAGCATCCCATCTACATTACCATCTTCGTAGCGCACTATCTGAAAGTTCAAGCCCTGCTCTTCCACCATCTTTTGCGAATCACGCAAGCGTTGATCAGGTTTTTTATCCGCCTCTTGTGGATAAAGAATAGTGGCTATCCCTTGCAGGGCCAGTGCATTTAACTCTTCTGGACCAGGCATAAGGCCAATTAACAGGTACCGTCCCATTACAGTTATGTCCTGTCCAGAAACTCTCATATTTACCTTATCAATCCCATAAAAACGGGCCAGCAATACATGTTGGATTAATTCCAAATCTTTTTCCGACTGGAAACCGGATATATAAAAAGCACCCTTTTTGCCCTTAAGCTCAGCAAGTATTGCCCTACTTGCACCTACAGGGCTTAAATTACCTTCCTGGGGCATAACTATACAGTTAAAACCATCAGCTTTCAGCATTGCATTCTCTGCGGCATTGAGTTTTGGCCCCAGAATCAGATTTTGGTTAATCGGGTAGGTATTTCCCCCACTCAGTTGATATGGCAATGACAGCACCGAGCTGACAGCTACTCCACCGCGCAAACTTGCATCAATCATTTTCGATTTGGCATCAACCCCAAAACCATGTATGAAAATCTTATTTTTACTTGCTGCTACTTGACCCAATACCTCTGCCAGTCCGGTGACCTGATTGCCCTGAACACGCACCGGCAATAGCTTAAACTCCAGTCCGTTCTCTGCACATAACTTTTTTTCCTTCTCAATCAAGAGAGCCTCTTCGCTGTTTTCAGGGTCAAGATAGGATATTATCTCTTTTACCAGACCTCGTCTCACCAGATGGAACCATTCCTCATCGCTGGGATAAGGACCCAGTATTACTCTCCCGTCCTGGTAATAATTAAGCCTGCCCCTTTCTAACCTATCCGGGTAAAGATACATCTCGACCGCACCGAAAATGGTTGATGCTACCAGATCCGCCCGGTGTTTACCCAAGTAACAATGGATATAGAAAGGTCCTTTTTCTTTTCCTACCAGCTCTTTAATACCGTTTAGCGAGCTCTCATTTCCGCTGATCCAAGGCAGCATGGGAAAAGAGTAAATGCGCAGTCCGATTTTTTCGCCAGCCTGCATTTCTCGATCCAGCAATAGTTTTTCAAATGGAATCGTAGGACTGAGCAGGCTTATGATCCCCTCATAACCTTCCTTTTTTAGTTGTTGCAACCGCTCATCCTCTGGATAGGGCCCAATCATATATTTGCTGCCTCTGTTATCTTGAGAGCCTTGGAATGTAGTTACTAATTTATTATCCGTAGACAGCAGCAGTACAAAAATCCCCCCGGCAATTACTATCAGCAGGAAAAGTAATACTCTGGCTAGCCTGCGCCTCTCCGGTATCAAAGCAATGTACCGATGAAATGCCACGGTGGCAGTAACAACGCTCCCCGCCCAGACTAAAATAATCCCGCTCATAGTAATATTTATAACAACCTGCGAAACCTTTTGCCGCTTTAAGATTTCCTCTACAGGTACATTTACCATGAACAGACATATTACCCCCAGAGCGAACCCAAATGCCCCAAAGAAAATTATAGTTAAAATCCAGTTTTTTCTCCCTGGCATTTTACCCTACTCCTCCCCAATTATCGCAACAGTATGATACCTATGCTCCCAATCCTTCTACAACCCGCCTGATCTGCAGACTCAAGAATGCAAAAAAGCGATCCAGATCCCCAAATCGACGATAAATAAATATCACAAGTAACAGAGAAAATATCGATAGTGCTATCCCCAACCATCCCACCCAGGTCATACCATAATTCATGGATACTTGATGCTCCCCGGCAGGTAGATCTAGCAAGATCAGGTTTTCCATCTGCTGTACTTTTAACGGTAAATTATCCAGTTTCCCTTTCCAGCGGGGCGTATAGGTAACCGAAACCAGCATCGAAACAGGCCGTTCAGATTTATAATTGAAGTTGAAACCATCATACCCCCACTCGGCACCAGCGACTGGAAAGGCAGTCGGGACAAAGTTTTTGTTAGGATGTCCCAGATCCATAATTTGTTCCAGCAATGCCTTTATCTCTACCCCATGGGTGGAATTTAACTGTTGTCCCATAGATATCCCAACAAAGTAGACCCGATTTCCTCCGATGTTCTTGTACCCTATCGCCGGCACACGCTTTTTATCTACCTGCATCTCCATCCACACACCGTCCAGATTTCCCATAGCCGGGGCCTGCCCATAGGGATCAGGATCCAGAGTAACACCCTGGGTGAAAGGACTACCTGAGGTTGGAACCAGGACAGCTCCAGAACCAATATTTTCCCAATATGGGATTATATCTCCCAAGGGCCAGGTTTTAGACCGGCCCATCGACACTATAACGGTTTTGCCCTCTCCAGCCAATTCGCTAACCATATTCTGAAACTGTTTAAAGTCCTTAACATCCGGTTCGATAAGGTAGATAAGCTTAAAACGCTGCAGATATTCATAATCATAATCTTCTAGCGACACCGATTTCCCCTCAACCAACCAGGGGAAATATATATTCAAACCCCGTGCTGCCAACCCGATGGCAATAGCATCCCTTTCCTCACGAATGAAGTATGAAGAAGGTGAAGGATTAAACAGAATAGTCTTCACGCTATCAGTCTTTAGAATTTGAAACCCATTATTTATCAGGCTTTTTATGAGGCCTGAATACTGGTTAGAAATAAAGGTTGAACGAGTATTCCAATATAGCAGATTTTTCACTACGTAATCATCACAATGATTGGGAATAGCAATATTGTGCTGCCATATTGCCCGGTTGTGAGGACTGCCTTCAATATTCCAACCATCGCCCATGTTTATTTTCTTCAACAGTGGTAAATAGGTGATATCAGAATTAACAGGACACACCCATGTAAAGCGCCCTTGAGCAAAGCCCTCCTTATGATTTGGAATTAAATCAATGTCACCTTTCAACTCGGTATAACTATTAGTTTGAATTGACATTAACTGCGGATTAATGTCAATCCCAATTATACAGATGACAAAAACTAGGCACAAAACACTCCCTACTTTTTTAGGCCAAAAGCCTGATTGGTATGTAGTAATTAACCCTCTAAAAACATAAACACACAATATTGTTGCTGCCAAAGCAGAAAAACTTAAAAACCTACCGGTAACTAAAGATTCATTCATTGGTATGAACTTGAAGAGTGGAAAATAATATCCAAAAGATAAGCACACACTTACAGCTAAAGCTGTTAAAAATGGCAAAATGAGATGCGCGTTCTTACTTTTCTTCCTAATTAATATTATGGAAGTAAAAGCTAATGCTAATAGTGATATACTAATGTAAAATTGCCCTGTATGCCTACTAGCTGGATTAAACCATTCAAAGGTCGCTGCATAAATTGCACATGCTTCGGATAGAAGAAACGGTACAGCAGGGTTTTCCAGATGAGTAACCCCCGGCACTGACCAAAAAGCTCCAAGTCCTCCTCCCAGAGCTATAGCAAAACCCCATATTATAAAATCTTGAACGGCAATTTTCCTCTCAATTAATAATACCAGGCTAAAAACCCCTAAACACAATGCTACTAAGTAGGCATGCATTGCATGGGAAAGAATTAGTAATGCGGAACCCAAACAGACTAAAACCCATCTTTTTGATGTTCTCTTTTCAAAAAACATAACGGAAAAAACTAAAAGCCAAGGCGTTATTGCAAAAACTGGCCCTTGAGCTAATGCTCCCGTCAACAATAAAGATTTTAACAAATACGGCTGCAGGGCATAAAGAATTCCTCCTAAGATACCAATCCATGCACCTATAAATCGATAACAAAAGTACCATACGCCAAGAGCCCCGACAAATTGAGAAAGAACTACGAGAACCTTAAAAGTAATCATAATATTGTCAGAAAATATTTGAATGAAGGCCATTATGCAAAATGATAACGGAGGGTAGTATTGTAGAACTGTGTGCCCATTATACCAATAAGGGAACCATGAGGGCCATTTCCATTCTCTCAGGCAATCACCAAGATAATCTACCCGGGTAAGGTGACCAAGTCCATCTACAGTTACCGGATAGGTATTGTTCGGAGCACTTAGTAACGGCCAAACGGCCCAAACAATAACTATAGCAATAATAACCGCTGCAAACCCAAGCTCACCTCTAAATGCCCATGGAGTAGGCACTTTAAAAGCAGAGTCAGGCTGAGTATTATTCCTTTCCAAGATTGGTTGAGATTGCAGAGAAATCACTCCTATTACAATACAGACATACGAAAAGCATTAATACCTGACAACATTCTATTTAAAACATTCCATGAACATTAATGAATACGGCATATGCAAAAGGCCAGATCTAATACCTGTTTCTACATGGTTAAAATATTGTGGTATCAACCGTTTATAATCCTTATCGCTTCGCACATATTCCCCCCGATCTTTGGAAACCAAATAGCGTTCTAGGCGGGGCTGCCCTTCAAATAATACCGGATCAACAGTAATCAGTCTGCCTCCCGGCTTAAGCGCTAACTGAGCAACATTGAACAATTGCATAGCATCTTTATCCTCAAGATGATGAAGAACACCGATCGCAATTACCCTATCAAACAAAGGCATTTCACCAACAACTTGCTCGTCTATTTTTTGGCATATAAAGTTGCCGCGCCGGCCATATCTTTTTCTAGCTGCGTCTATATACTCCTGGCTCATATCTATACCAAGGTATGTAACACTATCGGAAAGATATTCTAGAATATCTCCAGGGCCACACCCTATGTCCAGAATTCTATCTCCTTCATCGGGGCGAATATATTCGTTTACATATACATGACGAGCGTTCGGCTGTCCTACGATATTTGAAAATAATCTATAAACAAAAGGAACTGCCAGTATAAAACGAATATCTTTAATTTTCTCAACACTCATAATTTCCTCCTTGTATTTTCACGGACTATAAATGATACTCCGTTTTTTTATAATCCTTAATATCTGGAGTCAACCCAAAACATTTCCTAACCAAATAAAGGGGGCGACGCTTTGATTCAGTATAAATTCGGCCTATGTATTCCCCAATTATACCTATAGTAAACAACTGTACTCCCCCCATAAATAACATGACAATCATAAGGGAGGGATAACCAGGTACTGGATTTCCCAATAAAAGAGTTCTAACCAAATAAATACTACCTAAGATAAATGCTAAAAAGGCTACAATTAAGCCAAAATACATTGACCACTGTAAAGGCAGATAACTAAAAGAGGTAATTCCTTCTATAGCGAAATTCCATAGTTTTCCATAATTCCATTTGGTATTACCTGCAAACCTTGGTTCCCTTTTGTAAGTGATACCTGTCTGCCGAAAACCAACCCAAGTAAAAAGACCTTTCATAAAGCGATGTGTTTCGCGTAACTCTCTTAAAGAATCAACCGTCTGTCTGGACATTACGCGAAAATCCCCGGTATTTCTGGGTATATTTATTGGACTTATTTTATATATAGTTCTATAGAACATAAAGGCGGTCATTTTCTTAAACCAGCTTTCTCCCTCTCGTTCCGTCCGAACTGCATAGACAACATCATATCCTTCCGACCATTTTTCCAACAGTTCGGCAATTAGTTCGGGAGGATCTTGCAAGTCAGCATCGATTGGCACAACCACTTCACCACTGGTAAAATCCAAACCGGCTGAAAGAGCTATTTCTTTACCAAAGTTTCTGGATAAATCAATAACTTTAAATCTATAATCTTTTTGATTTAATTCAATTAATTTCTCGAGAGTATCATCCTTACTCCCATCATTTACACAAATAACTTCAAAAGGTCTGGCCAGACTCTCTAAAACAGTGGTCATACGATTGACGAAGATCTCTATATTGCCTGATTCGTTGAACATAGGTACAACTACGCTTATGAATACCTTTTCATCAGTCTCTGGCATTACATCACTTCTCCCTCATCAAACCTGCTACTTATATTTGCAATCTTCAACCCTCTCCCCAGCGGGCCTTTTTGTTTGGGAAGAAAGAACAATTTTCCATAATCGCGAATCGTAGACCATAGTCTTAACTTGCTGGGACTTTTTTTATAGTCATAACGTAACACCAGTGGTACCTCTATGATTTTGCTGGCCTGGGGAGCTGTTTTCAATAATATCTCGACACTGGTTGCAAAGCTACGGAATTTTAAAAATGATCCACTGGCCTGGGATAACGCTGCGTTTAACAAGGTGGTTCGGTAGGCTCGGAAGCCAACGGTATAATCTTTTACCCCTTGCAGTGGGAAAATCAGGGACAGAACCACCCTAGCCCCAAAGCTATATATTTGTCTATGGAATGGTACCCCAACCATGGTTCCTCCCTTAGCGAACCGAGAGGCAATAGCAATATCGGCTCCTTCGTTTAGAACTGCATTGACCAAGTCAGTAATCAGGTCACCCGGATGGGAAGCATCAGCATCCATGGTAACTACACAAATAGATTTCATTCTGATAGCCTCGCCAAATCCGGTTAAGATAGCCTGACCCACTCCCATATTGCGGGTATGCGATATGACCCTGACCCGGCTGTTCTCCTGAGCCCATAGATTCACCATTTGCAGGGTGCTGTCTTGGCTGCCATCATCCACCACCACAATGCGATGATCACATCCAGTCGGTAACAGCAAGTCCCCATCAAAAACCTCCCGCAGAGGCGCTATTGAGAGTTCCTCATTATACATGGGCAATATGATCGAAACTATAAACTCTGCCAAGCATCACCACACCCTTTCACTTAACTAAACTAATCCCTTACGATTCCAGCGCACTACTACTACTGAAAATATACCCTTATAGTTTTACATGCCACTAACACCATAATTTTACATTGTTTCAAGCCGTGTAAACCCATATATCTACGTTCTTTACGTCTGTTCATTTCTAGCTATACATTTAAAAAATACACCCCCGCAGTAACTAAAACCAATCCTACTACCTTATCCGGGCTGACTGACTCATGGAATAAGAACACCGAAAATAGAAAAACAATCAAGTAAGATAGGCTGACACTGGGATAGGCCTTACTCAATTCCATATTGGAAATAACTTTAATCCAGAGTATCATGCTGGTTACAAAAAATATTATCCCGCTTACTACCCATAGATTAGTAAAAATACTTATAAGGGTGTGAAAGATTTCCGTCCGGTTCAAATTAATCTGGCCCAGCTGGTTCACCCCTAACTTTAACATAACCTGGCCGCAGGCTCCCAAGAAAATAGACAGAAATAACCAAATATAATCCGCTTTCATTATAATCACCTCCGCATCCTATCAATTCTTTCCCGCGCTGTATTATATTCGCCCTTAAATGCGATTACCACCTGTTCCACTGGATTACTTACCTTCCAGCTCCGGCTTTCGGTCAGAGCCATTATAATTCCAGCCAAACGAAACCAGTAGACCAGGTATCTATATAGAGGCATGAAGAATATAACCCACCATATTCGCTTTAGTTCTTCCCGGTAATCAGAGGAAGAACTTCGGTAAGCAACATTAAAAGCACATATTTCCAAGAGCAAGTAGCAAACAAATAAGCCAAACATAGCAATAACAATGGTTGGCAGAGGATAACCCAAGAAATACATAAAAGGCAGCAAAAATGTCCAGGAAAGTCTCAAGAATGCTATAGAGTGATCCGATATAAGAATCCTGCCGGTAAAATCCTGAACCGCCTCTATAATACCCGGGGGATTTTCATAGTTAGCCCCCATTACTTCAATCTCTCCCCGCTGCCAGCGCACCCGCTGTGAATAAAGGCGGGGCATGGATTCAATAGCCTCTACATAAGCAATAGACTTGGAAACAAAGCCAATCCGCCCCGGACTGCTGCCCAGGGCTTTGCGAATATTGAATGTCAAATCAGTATCCTCAGAGACAGTACGCTCCTGGTATAAAAATGATTGCAAAAGAATATCGCGCCTAAATATAGAAAAGGCTCCAGAGAGCGTAAACAAAGAGTTCTTCATATTCTGATAGCGCCTACCCACATCAAAAGCCACCAGGTACTCAATTACTTCGCAGTAGTTTATGATATCAATAAAACTCGAGTTTTCACCCAGAACCTTATCCACTCGCACTGCTCCGGTGGCTGCCACCAGGGTAAGATCAGCTTCGAAGGTTCTAACCACGTTCATAACTGCTTCAGGATCAAGCCATACATCAGCATCAACGTTTATCATATAAGTCCCCTGGCCTGAATATATTCCGGCATTCAAGGCTATAGATTTTCCGGCCCTGTCTAGAGAACTCCACATTACCTGCATATCAGGGTGCTCAAAATGGAACTTCTGAAATATGTCAAAACTCTCGTCCTGGCTGCCGTTATTCACACAGATCACTTCCATAGCATCTTCCGGATAAGTCTGATTGGCCAGTGACTGCAAACACTTGTACAAGGTTTCGGCCGAATCGTGTACCGGTACCACCATGGTTACGTAAGGAAAAAAGTGCAGCTCATCCACCATTTCTTCCTGCTTATGATCTTGAATAGTAAAGGTAATCAAATATACAAGAGTAGTCGAAACATCTATCATAAGGGGCACTAAAAGCCAGATGCCCCAGAAAAGACCAAACCCCACCGCTTGTTCAAATAGTTGCTCAAGCATTTTTTACATCCTCCCCAATCTTTCTTAGGGTTGGTTTGGTCATAAGCGTCCAGTAAAGAGCTATAATCAATAAAAAGAAGATAAATCGTCCTATGATCGTATGGGCAACAAAAGTCATATTCCTTCCCCACGTATGAATGGCTACAATTACTGCCAGCAGTCGTATCATATTTATAATATAAACGGCTATGACCCCGCTCAAGGCGACCAGCGTTCTTTTACCCCACCGATAAACCGGATAGAATATGGCCAGGCCAAAGAAAATACATATTTCCAGGAACCCCGAATTCTCAATATCAATATCTATGGTCGTCCAGTTATTGTCTAGCTTAATTAAGACCAGCAGGCTTCCTGGCGACTTGTCAAATACGTAGGTTGTTATACCAAAATAGTTCAAAATATAATGTAAGAATATGCTGGTCTGGTGCTCCAACTGATACTCCACCCAGGAACCATGCAAAAGTAAGATAAGCAGGCAACATAAGCCTACCGCTCCCCAAACATAATAGAAAACCCAGATACGATTACGATATAGAAAAAGGGTAATAGCCATCCAGGTCAAACAGGCAATGACTATCGAATATTTACTCTTTACCGTTACCGGGAAAGGCGCCCACTGGTTATCCCCTTCATCCGGCAATCTATCCACGTTAGCACCAATACCAGCCAGGTAGAACCTTATAGACTGGGCTGGATATACCTGCAGTTTATTCATTGGCAGAGAGAATTCTAAACGCTGCCCTCCATCTAGGTATCCTTCACCCCAAGGACCGCTGTATGTGCCCAGGAGTTCGCCCCGCACCGAAAACAACTCCGCCTTGACCTGCCCGGAATGCTCCCTATCAGGCTGATAGCTTATCTCAGCAAATTTATCAATTTTATCGTTATAACTACCGTTGGCATTGATGTCAAAATACAGCCGTTCCACCAGCTGGTCCCGGGTATTCACCACGGGGGACCTCTCCACCATAAAGTAGAGCAGTTGTTCATTTTGATTGGTACTCCAGTAAAGCGCCTTCAAATCCTGCCCCGCAGGTGCATCTCCCTCTACATCAGCCAGAAATACCCGCCCTCGCCAGTCGGCAAACTGGCCGTCCAGCTTGACGTCCTGTACAAACCAAGAGCCTGGCGGCCAGAACCAAATAACCGTAACCACCAGGATGCAACCCAATAAAGTCAGTAACCCTCTCATGCCGCAACCTCAGCTTTAGGGGTATTTTTACGATTCATATATCTAGTCATATATAAGGTGATCGCCAATAGAGCCATAAGTGCAAACAACGACAGTAGCATACCCCACCTGTATACGGGAGTCTTTTCCATTCTAATATCGATCTGATGGAATCCAGCAGGCAGTTCAACTCTGAGCAGATTTTCATATTTTCCGGCAGGTATGATAGCCCCATCCACCGTAACTTTCATTCCTTCAATAGCTGCCACCGGTATAATTGCTTCAACTGCATTATCCATCTGGTAATCCATAGTGTAACCGCTCTCGGAAGCGTGGTAATTCTGCAGGGGGATAATCTGTGGTTTTTCATAACCCACATTCATACCTAGCATTTCCTTCAATAATTGTAAAGCCATTGGGTCCCCGGTCATAAAGCTGTGATAGGTAAGGTTGCTGCCAATAAACCACACCTTTTTTCCGTTGACCAGCTTATAACCGTATACGGGGGCTTGGTTTCCATAATAGTCGAATTCCATCTCAACCTGATCCAGTCCCATGGGCACAAAAGCCCTCCATATCTCAGCATCGACCGGAATTGGCTCCAGTTCATAACTTTTATCTTTCCCTTTGATTACAAACTGACCCCGCATGGTAACCGGCTCACCATAAACCCCTAGAAATTCAGGCTGTTTGGCCAGGACATTTTCTGGCATCCCGGATAATTCAACGATAAGCTGACCTCCAGAATCAAGATAATCTGCAATCAGCTTTTCCGCTTTAATCTTGGATGACCATTTCGCTCCACTTAGAATAATCTTCGAATATTGTTTTAAATCGCTGAGAGAATACTGGTCAATTTCATTGCTAAATCCCATTTCAACTCCGCTAAATTGCAGGGCTATCGTACCCCCATACCTACCGATGACCAGACATTCACGCTTTTTCGCCACCATATACGGCTGGTCCAGGCTGTGCCATAAACTGAGTCCTTTGAAGGTTTGCTGATATTTGTATCCAGCCAGCTGAGCAGCTGCCCAGAATGCTTCCGGTTTTTTCACCACGTCATCCTTTACCACCAAATCAGTGGCTCCCAAATCAATGCAGGATCGGAACAAAAACGAATAATACTGATTTTCCAGACCGGTATTTAAGAGCATAATATTTCTCGAGGTAACCGCCCCCTGCCAGGCCCAGCCAAATACCTGTTCCAGACCAGCCGCCTGTGAGAAGGCATACGATGGCGCCGACCCCAACTGGCTCAAGTCAATGGTCGCAACGCGCCAACCCGACTCTTTTTTCAAAGTTTGAGCACTCTGCAGGACATCATAATGATTTGATGAAGTATGCACTAACACGCGCAGCGAAAACAAACTATCAACCAACATAGTCGAAAATATGCAGAACAAAATAATACCAGTTAGGTATGGAGTCTTCAGCAAAGGCTGTCTATACTCCTGAGTTTTGAATGTCAAAGCAGAGGCAAGTATCGCCAGAATAGCGAAGGTAGTGAAGCGCAGCGGCCACATGAGATGGCTAAGAGGCATAATTATATACACTGCTTTTATTATAGGAAAAGTGATGATAATCAAGATAACCCCACATATTCCTAGACTTTTCGCCCAGGCAGGCTTAGAAGGCCAGGTAACGAAGGTAACTGCTAATGCTACCAGCACGCTTGTTCCCCAGTAAAAATTTTCAGGGTAGCTGGAACGTAAAAAGGGATTAAGGGAAATATTAGCCGGGATAAACTGAATCGCCTCTTTTACGGCATCAACGTCCAGTCCGGTGATTCCACCGGTCAAACTGGGCAACAGCCACCAGGCTGTAGTAGCTATACCGACTATTAATAGAAGCATACTGAGAATAAAATCCTTTCCCCGGCAACCGTTGAAAACAAATAGAAAAAATGCAAAAAAGAACAGGCACACACAGTAAACCGCTCCAATCATAGCATGACTCAAAACAATTGCATGAATTAGTATGACCGTAGTGATAAGCGGCATAAATGATTTATGTTTACCCATGGTTCGCAAAAAAGCTACAAATAATAAAGGAAGTAAGGCCGTAGCCAATATACGGGGAATATTTCCTTCTGATAGCGCTACCCGCACATTATCCTGCCACAAAACCCATATTATTCCTGCCA
Source organism: uncultured Syntrophomonas sp. (assembly GCA_964457945.1). Taxonomy (GTDB): domain Bacteria; phylum Bacillota; class Syntrophomonadia; order Syntrophomonadales; family Syntrophomonadaceae; genus PHAA01. The sequence continues at coordinate 13,733 of CAYWFX010000005.1, read as the reverse complement.
TGGCAGCGGGCCATATCCCCATCCAGCGAGCCAGCAGCAACCAGGAAGTACCACCTACCAGGGCGCAAATAAAAACAAATAAACTTCCGGCTGTAAATATGTCCCCTGTTATGGCCTCCATTAAGGCCAGCACGTAGTAAGGCAAAGGCGCCCAGTAACGGAAGGGCTGGGTGCCATTGTACCAGTATTCGGTAAACTGGGGATAATAATTGCCCTTCAATATCTCATGGTATAAATAATCAGCCTTGAATAGATGCCCCCATGTATCTGAGCCCCAGGGAAAGCGTTGATCAAAGGGAGGAAATAAGATGCTGTAATAAACCATAAATGCGGCCAGACTTATAAGTATAAAAGCAAGAGCATAATTGCCAAACGAATAAGGAGGTCGAAGAGGTCCCTCTGCCCATTCAGTTGATAAGTTCAATGGCCGCTTCACCTTAACCATTTCAAACATATGGCTGATGCGCTCTTTAAATGCTATATCCGCCACGGCGGCTTGCTCACGCATGGCCGCCATCTCCAGAGCAGTTTGCTCGGCATCTTCCTCAACTTGCAGCAAACCATCAAAACTAACGTTACGGCTGGTCACTTGAATTCCCCGGGTAGGTGTCTCCCATAGAGTCATCATAGCCAAGCTAAGCCCTAATGGCACTAAGCCATCCTCCAGGCAGTTATAAAAATACATGGCTATATTTTCAGTAGTGGGTTGAATTTTATTGAAGGGATGAACGTAGTTTAAGATAGTATTTTCATAGGGGGACAGCGCATCTGTAATAGCTGATGATATTTTAGCAAAACCCATAACTTCGCCCTTTTCCGCAGGAACCTGGACTTCAATCTGAGCCTGCCAGGAATGGGCATGCACCGGACCATCTTTACCGCCAAAGGTAACAAAATGCCGAGCATTTACAAAAGCAACCAACTGCATGTTGTACAGGGCATTATCTCCGTGGTTTTTTTGTGGCCTTTCCTTGCGAACGGCTATCTTCAGAGTGCGGGCAGGTGTCTTCTCGGAATAGATTTCCTCCGAAAGATTTTGAGTATTATCGACTGGAATTACTTGCGGGGGAATGAGTATAGCCTCTCCGGCATTGTCATCAAGACATGATTGGCTGCTATCCATTTCGATTACTTCAGGCGGAGAGATATCTACCACAACATAGCCTGGATTATGTGCTGGTTCGCTCGTATTCTTAGTCAAGTGTACATCGGGTTCCAGTTCCTCCTGTATAGCAGCTATCTCCTGTTCGATTAAGACCAGTTGAGCTTGCCAAGAAGTAACCACGGCCTCCGCATCCGCCATTATAGCCCTTGATTTTATGTAAGCTATGTTTTCGATTTCTGCGGCAATGTTCTGGCTTTCGGCCAGGGAACGCTCAATGCTTTTCTTTTTGGCTTCCTTGGCACTAATTTGATCTATTAAACGCTCAACTTCAAGTAGGGCTAATTCTTTATTGCGAAGAGCTTCATTGAGTTCTACATTCAATTTATTTATGTATTCTATGGCATTATTATGTTCTGTTCCGGTTGAACTATCATCGCTCCCATTAAAAATCTCCATCTACCCCTTTTAAAACCAATGCTCAGTAATACAATAGTTAACCTACATCATGCCTCCTTGATAGCACTGCTTAACATCAACTTAGGAAGGAATGTCGTGCATTCTAGGTTTAGCCACAGGTTTTTCCTTGGAAATCAGGGTAGGAGCAAAATTCATATCGTCATTTGGCTCTTTTATGTTATCCAACGAATACTTATAGTTATCTAGAGTTTCTCTAAATTCTTCTTTAAAACGGTTCACCTTCATCCGTAAAAAATCCAGTTCCTGGTTTTTACGCCGTAAATCCTCTTCCGAATTTTGGAGCAGGGTTTCCGCCTTTTCACGCGCTTGATCCTCTATCCGTTGGGCATTTATTTGAGCAGTCACCATTACCTCAGCAATCTGACGTTCTTGCTTAAGATGGTGGTCTAACTGTTTCTGTAACTCCGGTAATCTAGCTTCAGTCTTCTTCAGTTCTTCCCTGGCCCGGTCAATTTCTGCTTGCAGAGCTTCTATTTTAGTCTGGTATTCGGAATCAATACGCTGCATTTCATTGATGACATCCTTGGGCTTAAACCCAAACAGCGTCTTGCCAATGTTCTTGTACATCCTGCCACCCCTCCCCGGTAAGTTCATGCCTTACAGCATAGAACCTCCTCATGAGTAAACCCATTTATCGCAAGGATAATCAAATACCTTATATCAGCAAAACATATAGCGATACACGTATATAATAACATAATACTTGTAGTTTTGGGAAGATAATGTTTAAATTTTTCTATTTATTTAAAAACTCCTACAATTTAACTAATAAAGGGCCGGCTTACCCCAAATTTCACAGTTAATCTAGGCAAATATTTCCTGGGTCACGTAAAATCTAACCTGACCTTGGTCCATTATATGCTAATAAGGATTAATAAATTATAACTGCTTAGGGTGCTTTTTAAAATACAAGTTAAAGAGGGGTCCCCGTCCCTTCTTTAGCTTGTATTTTGTTTAGGCTTTTGTGTGATACTCTGTTTAAGTGAAATTCAGAAACAAAAAGAAGCCCTCTTAAAAAGAAGGCTTCATAGCACCTTATTAAGGACGGCTACTATACAAATATTTAAGCGGAATAATTTCTCCAGCCTGACCTTCGCTCTTCCAAAATAGATTGCAGGTAGCTCCACCGCCTATTTCATTATACTCAATTTTTATCTTATAGACTCCGCCTGCTCGCATTTTAATAGGCACTTCATAGATAACATCTGAATTCGGTGACCATTTATCCAAAAATAGTCTCCATCGTCCAAGGGAATCATAACTCCATAAACGGACACCATCATCGACTGCAATCATCAATTTACCAAATTCGGTATATTTTGTTTCAATATAACCAGTCCAACGTGCAGAGAAGTCATCGTTTGGAACACCTGCGGGTGAAGAACCACCCCATTCAAAATTTATGTTCTGTCCATCCACCGTAAGTATCGGAGATGGATGACTGGAATTGACTCCTTCTGCTCCAACAAAATATTCCCCTTTCAAACCATTGCCCTGAGCTTTAACCCGGTTCACATATACAGGAGAATTATAACAATAGTAATCGCTCATCGCTGTCCAAAAGGCTGATGCAGGCACAAGATCCATTTCCCCGCCATCACACTGCCAGAACAGAAAGACGGTAGAATTTAAGGGGATTTCTTGATACTGCATTTCAAACTTATATCTTGTTCCCGCAGTAAGATCTATTGGTGTGGCAGTAGTAAATTCAAGGTTCACCAATTCCCAACGATTGATAATTTCTTGTTTATTAATTTTCAAAATCACCCCATCATCAGAATAAGTGTAGAAAGTATAAGTGCCCGTCTTTGGCACTTCTATAAATCCTGTCCATTTGACCGAAAAAGTATCGGGCTCTATTACCGGGTCAGGCGAACCCATTTGCCAGTTAAACTCTGGAGCCTTATCAATACGGATTAAGCGCTTGTAACCTAATTTCTGATTTGTGGTAGGATCAGGATTGGCGGTATCATAATATTCTCCCAGCAACCCATTATAAGATAGTGGTGGGCAACACTCAGCACTGCTTGCAAACGTCTCGCCACTCTCACTACTTGCTCTAACTGCGCTTGGACCTGCGCTTGCATCTTCACTTATATAATCATTCTCACTTGCTATATCTGTGCTTGGAACTGCAACTGCATATGCACTTGTTAAATTATAGCCAGAAACAAAAAACATAGTCGCTAACACTAGCATCCAACATATGAACTTCTTCCGCACACATTTTTTCATAGTCATACCCCCGCCTTAATCATTATATTTATCCTTCATCCTTAGCCCCCGACCAATTATCACAATGGAACTAGATTAGAAGCACTTCACTACTGAGAAGCTTTTACTTCTTCGTCTTTATAATAACCGCTCCTGCATTGCCGTCCCACTGCACATCTGCTCCAAACGCTTCCGAAACAAAACGAACCGGAATCATGGTACGGTTATTAACAATAAATGGTGCAGCATTAAGAGTTACCATTTGTTGGTTAATTAGTGCACCTGGACTTCCGATAGCCAAAAAAACAAACTTATTATTGGCTCTAACCACAATACTCTGAGATTCTCTCCACTCTATATCGTTATCAGAAATTCCTAAAGCGTTAAGAATGGCACGGAAAGGTAACATAGTAGAGCCGTTTACCATCATGGCTGGAACATCAGACTGCACCTTGTTTCCATCCACGAAAACGCTAACTTCATCGTTAGTTGCATACGCACTCGTTTGCACACATAATGTAAAAGCAATGATCAAAGTAATCAATACAAACCGTTTCATCTAATTATCCCCCATAATCTTATAATTCCATCTTGATACCACTTTAATCCAATTATGGTTATATTATAAGTTAATAAATATGGATAAGCAATTTAATTTTTATTGTTCTTATCCCCAGTTGAAATACATGTATTCTACCACACTTACTAATAAATAGACCCGATGCTAATCCAATTGGAATCCAGAGTATTATATTTTGTAATGCTTTTTCTGTTTGGATTACTGTTATGACAAAACCTCTCCCATGAAAAGTTACAATAAATTATAAAAGCGTATCCCTATCGATTCTGGGATACGCTTTCTAGCCTATGCTTACAATAAACCCTTTGATAACGGTTTCTTTTTCTTACTCCCACTCAATGGTCCCGGGAGGCTTACTAGTAATATCGTATGCCACCCGGTTTACGCCCCGAACCTCATTTACAATCCGGCGGGCCATAATGTCCAGGACTTCATAGGGGATATGTGCCCATTCAGCCGTCATGGCGTCGTCACTGGTGACAGCCCTGATAATAATGGGATAGGCATAGGTACGCCCATCACCCATAACACCAACGCTCCTTACCGGGGGGAGAACTGCAAAATACTGCCATATCTCCCGATCCAGACCTGCCTTCTTGATCTCCTCGCGTACAATATGATCAGCTTCCTGTAGAATCTGCACTTTCTCTGGGGTGACTTCTTCCAGGACCCGTACTCCCAGGCCAGGGCCAGGAAAGGGTTGTCTCCATACTATTTCCTCGGCCATACCCAACTTTTCTCCAATAATCCTTACTTCATCTTTAAATAACAGTCTGAGTGGTTCTACCAGTTCAAATTTCATATCTTCGGGCAGCCCACCTACATTGTGATGGCTTTTGATGGTTTGCGCAGTTTTGGTGCCGCTTTCAACTATGTCAGGATAAATCGTACCCTGTACCAGATAATCTATTTCCCCTAGTTTTCTAGCTTCTGCCTCGAAAACCCGGATGAATTCTTCGCCGATGATTTTACGTTTCTTTTCTGGATCGGAGACACCCTTCAATTTACTTAGAAAACGTTCTCCCGAATCTGCGAAGACCAGATTCATCTTCATCTGGTCTTTGAAGGTCCTAATTACTTGTTCGGACTCATCTTTGCGCATTAATCCGTTATCAACATATACGCAAACCAGTTGATCTCCCACCGCTTTGTGCACTAAGGTAGCCGCTACGGCAGAATCCACTCCCCCACTAAGCCCGCAGAGAATCTTCTTATCCCCAACTTTATTGCGAATAGCCTGTATCATTTCTTCTATATAATCACTCAGATCCCAGTCACCCTTTAATTTGCATACTTCAAAGAGAAAGTTTTTCAATACTTGCTGTCCCTCGATAGTATGCCTAACTTCCGGGTGAAATTGTACCCCGTATAATTTAGAGCTAGGATTGCTTATGCCCGCTACCGGACAATTTTCGCTGCTGGCAGTAATATTAAAGCCTTCCGGTATGGTATTAATAGAATCTCCGTGACTCATCCAGACCTGAGTTTGTTTAGAAATTCCCTTAAATAATAGGTCATCCCCAACTACGTTAAGCTCTGTTCGCCCATATTCTCTGAGCTGACTGCCCTTTACTTCTCCCCCTAGTTGAACGGCAATCAGCTGCATACCATAACAGATCCCCAGAATCGGAATACCCATCGAAAATATACGCGGATCACAGGCCGGGGCATCTTCAATATGTACGCTGGCAGGACTTCCCGTAAGAATAATGGCTCTAGGGTTTTTAGCCTGCAGCTCTGCAAAAGGTATATCATAAGGAACCATTTCGCTGTATACGGCCAACTCCCTGACCCGGCGGGCTATAAGCTGATTATATTGGCCTCCGAAATCAAGGACTAATACTACTTCTTTTTCCATCTTTGCACCTCTACTTTTCATAAACTGATGGTTTTAAAATACATACCGCGGGATAGCCTCTATAGCGTTCCGCATAATCCATTCCGCAACCAACCACAAATTTATCTGGAATGGAATAACCCACATAATCAGGTTTTATAGGGCTTCTGCGCCGTGATGGCTTGTCCAATAGGCAGCATATTTTAAGACTTTTAGGCCCTCTTTTACGTAATATCTCGCTGATATAGTTAAGGGTTAATCCCGTATCAATTATGTCTTCCACGATTAGAATATTTTTTCCTTCAATTGAATAATCCAGGTCTTTTAATATACGCACCTCACCTGATGACACTGTCGAAAGCCCATAACTGCATACATCCATAAAATCTATCTCGAGGGGCAAATCAGTTTGTCTGACCAAATCGGCCATAAATATGAAAGCTCCCTTGAGTATGCCAATGACCAAAAGTTCTTCCCCATTATAATCAAGCGCGATTTGCTGGCCCAATTCCTTGATTTTCCGTTTTAAGTCTTCTTCTGAAAACAGAATGTCTACTTCATCTAGATTCACAGTAAATTCCCTCCTTATCTAAGGATTATAACAACAAGTACTAGAAGGTGCAATGCAAGCTGCCCACCGTCATCACCTGTTCTTTATCAAGATTCTTTTATATGGTAGAATTTTTAATGGCACTGTAAAAAGTTGCTTGCTTCAGAAGAAGGGAGTTATTAGGGTTGAAAATTGAGACCTTGAACCTACATGGATTAAATTTAAACGAGGCTCGGGAAAAAACCCGGCAAAATATAGATTGGTCTATAAAGCACGGGGTAGATGTGCTGGTCTTAAACCATGGCAAGGGATATCACAGCAGCGGTGGTTTTGCGGTAATTAAGGCAGATATCCGAAAGATGCTAAAGGAGGATACTTCCCTTAGAGAAAGCGGTTACCGGGTAGTATATGGGGAGTCTAATCAAGCTATAGCTCTAACCTACGATGAGGGTAATACCCTAATTGTAGCGCGCGGTTTGGAATCAGAGTATATAGGGGGTCAGGGTCAACAGGAAAAAAATCGGCGTATCTACTCCGAAGAAGGGAAAATGGATAGAAAAGCGCACAAGACCTGGCGAAAAAACAACTCCCGCTAACCATTTCTATTTTCCTTCTTTTAAACGCTGTCGGGTCATATTCAGTCCTTTGATATTGACTACCAGGCATATTGATCCAAACAGAAAACCAGCCAAGATATCACTGGCATAGTGAACATTAAGATAAATCCTGCTAAATCCTATCATAAATACCAGTAGGCAAAGTGCATTTGCACCCAGGCAGCCCCATTTGTTTTTTGTGCTGAAAAGAAGGTATGCTATAAAGCCGTAAAAAGCTATGGATACCATAGCATGACCACTGGGAAAGCTGAACCCAGTAGCTATAGTCAATGCTTCACCTGCAGGTCTGCTTCGCCCAAACCAGTGCTTCAAATATTCCATAATCGCCCAAGTGGAAAACAAACAGCTGTTCAGGAATACAGCCTCTATAACAAGGGGACGATTCTTTGTCACCCGCAATAAATATATGCTTACTAAGGCAGTGAGAATAATATATGTTAATGGAAAACCCATATAGGTAATAACGAGCATACTTTTTAGCAGCCAGGGTCTTTGGATTTCTAGCATCCATGCACTGATCAGCATATCCCAGTATATGAAACTATATAATAAAGCGGTGAAGCACTCGTTTAATCCCGACAAAATACATATTCCTCCGGCTAAAATCTACACCTAACGGTACATTCATATAAGGGGACATTCCCCGCAGGTGTGTGTCCCCTTACCTTATAGAGGATGTATCACCTTATTGTATACCTCTGCTGTATTTTGTCCTAATAATCCCAATGCAAACTGACGATTATTTTGGTCAAGCACTAATTTTTATGGTGCAAAATGATACTGTTTGATGCAATATGATATCCTATTATGATATACTTTTCAGTTTTCCTCCAACCTCTCCCTCTTCCAACCAAGCATAATTATAATAATTAGCCTTTTCTTTCTTTTTTATTTATATGATTTTGTTACTTGAATATCAGTAATAATGAAAATTTCAATAAACTTTGCCAAGCCTATATAATGGGATATTCGAGCATACATAAAAGAGGTAATAGTATTCTTATTAAAACATTTTATACTAAAATAATCCCAAAAAGGCTTTAACTATTGAAACTTATTTCATGGCAATTCATTACTTGGCACATTTTTTGCAATATAAATTGTTGATTGCAATCGGAAATATCGAAAAAGGAGGTGAATTATATATGGATATCAACAGAAGCCAAATAATTGATGACTGGGCTGAAATAGTACTGGAATCCTACCCAGATGTTTCTCAGCAAACAAGCAATCATACTCAGCAAGAAATTAATTCTGAATGGTGTAATTGTTTCATGACTGATTTTGAAACTAAACGAATTTTAGCTAGAGCGGCATAATTATGAACGGATACGATAGTCTAATAAATAAGCCTCCACTTTTAAGTGAGTGTCATTGTCACCGGATGCCACTAAAACTTGAATGTGGAGGCTTTGCGTTTTTTGAATCATTCTGCTGCGCAAGGCAACTCAATTAGGAAGCATGGCCCTGTCTTAAGGTTCTCAACCTTGATCGTACCCTGATGCAGGTTGACCACCTGACGTACAATAGCCAAACCTAAGCCATACTGTCCATTATTGCCAGTGGCAAAAGGTTCGAACAAGCTTGATAATTGTCCCTCATCAATAAGCGGCCCATCATTGACAATGCTAAGTATCCCCTTCCCTTCATGATTCTCCAAAATGATTCTAATCACTTGTTTGGCATAACGGATTTGATTATCCAGAAGGTTTTCCAATACCACGCGCCATTGCTCTCGATCACCTCTGATGCTTAGAGGTTTCAATTGGATCTCAAACTGAATATCCACCCGCTGGCATTTAAATCTCTCCAGGCAATCTCTTAGCTCCTGGTCGAGCGGAAAAAGTACCCATTCAGGCTCACGAGTAGTAAGGTAGTTTAATTTGGACAGATAGATTAAATCGCCGATTCTCTTGTCTAATCGATCTGTCTCTTTATTAATTACTGCCAAACTCCCTTCCAAAGTACCGTTAGGATATACTCCATCCAATATGGATTGGCTATAGCTGCGTATAATCATTACCGGCGTTTTAAGCTCGTGGGAAATGTTCTGATGATAGCTTCGCTGAGCTTCATCCTGCCGAAGCAAACGACAGCGCATTTGCTCAAAGGATTGGGCCAAGCGTCCAATCTCATCCCGCCGCTTTAGGATAATGGGTTGCTGCAGATTGCCTTCAGCTATTTGAGTCATATGATTTTCCATTTGCACCAGAGGCTGAGTTAGGCGCCGGGCCAGCAAGATTGATGGCAGCAAACTACCTAATATCGCCACCACCATCAGCCAGGTAAGCCGACCCAGCATCTGCTGAGCCAGGTCGTCGCTATAACTACCCCAGGTATAGGAAACCAAAGAAGCTGCCTGACCATTAATTTGGTTCTTGCGGATAACATAATAGAGGGTACGCTTATTAATCTCTTGGGAATATTTGGCTACCTGGGCTATCTGCTTTTGAGCGTCATCTCTAATGCCCTGATAAAATCCTTCCGGAAGCTCGTATGGACCTTTTGCAGATATGTCTTCATTTATTATTAGATAGTTTACTATCGGTAAGCTTGCAGGTGTTATAGCCGTAGTTATTGTAGGTATTACTGCTGAAAAAGATCCATCAACATTATTATTGTCACCTTCATTAGCTGAAAAAGAAAATGTATCAACATTATTGTTGCCACTTACACTGGCTGGCAAAGTAATCATTAATGATTTAATCTCAATTGGGCCTTCAGTCTCAATTGGACCAATGCTTGCTTTATCTTCTTCATTTTCCTTAATCTGAATACTTGGCTGAACTGGCATTGGGCTAGCAGATGTAGCCACTACACTGACGGCACAGTTTATGGTTGGCTCCGATCCCATCAAAATATCAAATACCTGCTCGGTAAAAAAATTGCGTAAGCTGTAGGGTAGAACGAGGGCAATCAGCAAAAATATACTTAAGGTAACTCCCACGCAGAAAAGCCATATTTGCACAGAAAGCGGTATGTTCCTTTTCATACTTTCACCATCCTGTAACCATACCCATATATTGTCTCTACCCTCAACTCGCCCATCTTTTTGCGCAGGCGGCGTAATAGGTCGTCAACCACCCGATCACTGCCAAAGTAATCATTGCCCCATACTTGGTCAATTATCTGCTGGCGGCCCAGGGGTACACCCATATTATTTAGCAGCAGTATTAGCAGATCAAATTCCCGCGAAGTAAGTTCTACGGGCATTTCTTCCCGATAAACCATACGGTTGACCTTATCAATTATATAAGGATTAATTTCAAGTCTGCTGGGACTTCCAACGTCCTTGCCCAACGCATATACCCGATCCAACAGCCTACGGGTACGGATAACCAGTTCACGAGGCAGGAAAGGCTTAGGCAGGTAATCCTCACTCCCCATTTCCAGACCCACAATACGATCTATATCTGCATCCCGGGCTGAAATAAATATAACCGGCAAATCCGGATCATCAGCTTTTATCTCGCGCAGTAGTTGGTAGCCATCAACCCCAGGAAGCATTATGTCCAAAATCCAGAGGTGAGGGTGTTCACATATGGCAGCTTTAGCCAAGCTGCCGTTCGTAAACCCCTGCACACACCAACCCTCCTTTATTAGATAGGAGCAGAGAAGCCGGTTTAAATCTTCTTCATCTTCCACTAAGAAAATCCGATAATCCATATTGTCTCACTCCACAAATGCGGAAAAAGGCTTTTCCTACGCCCTTTCCCGCATTATTCATTTACTGCCTACTTCTCAACCTTATTCAATCCTTGTTCCATTTTAGCAGTTTGTGCGCGATAGTCATCCAGAATCTGGGGAAGAATTTTCTTAATAGCTGCCTCATTTGAGGATGATACTGCCTCGGTAAATTCACTATAAAGCTTACTGATTTTTTCGTTTAACACTTTGTCCTCCGCAGAAATGGTCGAAGTACATGGAACTACCTCGACCGTTTTACCATCTTTAATATTAATGGATAATTTGCCATCCTTAGTGGTAACGCTATCAGGTAATGTAACAGTAAATTCTCCGCCACTACTCAGTTCATCGTTCACACGCGTACGATCCACCAGACGTACATCGCCTTCTTGTATAATAACCTGTCTTGTAATTTTGTCGTTCACGCGCGTACGATCTGCCAGGGCTGACTTCCATTCAGTTAAGCTGCCGGAATCATAAGCCTTCACTAGCATCTCCAGGTATGTCCGTTCGTGTACATCCGAATCAAGTAGCCTGAATCCCACCTGTGAGGCGCTTACTGCCATTGTTGCTGAGATCGTTGCCGGTACTGGTTGTTCTGCGGCAGAGGCGGGAACAGTTCCCCCAACTGCTAGCATGCTGCATAGCACTACCATGGTCAATAATTTTCTCCTAAACTGTTTTTGCATTTTTTTACCACTCCTTATAATTATTAATATTTCAGGGCCCTGTTTGCACTTCCTATTTTACCTGGCTATTACGGCAGGATTATCTCATAAATATGTGAAATTATATGATAGAATTTAGGAGTATTATATATTGAAGGGAATTATTTATGAGTCTTGTTGATAGTAATTCATATGTTAGACATGTGGAACTACTACGTGATAAAATCTATTCCTTTACCGATTATCCTTTTTGCTTACCGGCTGTACGTAATTTGAAGACGCTTTCCCTCCACCCTAAGGTTACCTTTCTGGTTGGGGAAAACGGGACTGGAAAATCCACCTTATTAGAGGCCATAGCGGTTGCATGGGGTTTTAATCCAGAAGGCGGCACCAATAATTTTAACTTTTCCACCCGAGCTTCCCATTCCAACCTGTCCCAATTTATTAGATTAGCAAAAGAGGCCAAAAGACCTACAGATGGATTCTTCCTTCGTGCGGAAAGCTTCTATAACCTAGCTACTAATATAGAAGAATTAGATAAAGAAGGAATGGGAAATAGGATCATAGATTCCTACGGTGGTCGTTCACTACACGAGCAATCACACGGCGAATCCTTTTTCGCAACGTTTATGAATCGCTTCTCCGGTCATGGATTTTATATACTGGATGAACCCGAGGCTGCCCTTTCACCGCTTCGTCAAATGGCTCTACTCTCTAGAATTCATCAACTTGTTGAAGCGAATTCCCAGTTTATTATCGCCACTCATTCACCTATCATAATGGCCTATCCGGATGCTCATATATTTCAACTCAGTGAACTGGGTTTCACTAAAGTCGTTTATGAGGAAACAGAACCTTACCAGGTAATGAAAAATTTTATTAATAACCGCGAGAAAATGCTAGAGATTTTGATGGAAAAAGAACCACCTTAGCTAATGGAGCAGAAATTATTTCTCTGCAAAGCTGTGATTGACAAGGGCTGCCCCCTTAAAATCAAGTTTGAGTTTTAACCCCATTTAGAACATCGGTTCTGCTATGCGCTTAGCTTAGATAGGCATAGCAAAACAAACTAATGTTCTGGTATAATTGCATTAGAACTGATGTTGAGGGGATAGGAAAAGACCATGTTAGCAGATGGTATAAAAAGATACAAGCATGTTATATGGGATTGGAATGGCACATTGTTGGATGATGTAAACATTGTAATTGAAGCAATGAACAACCTGTTAAAAAGACGTGAACTGCCATTGCTTGATATAGATATGTATAAAGATATTTTTACTTTTCCAGTTATAGACTATTATGCTAAGCTTGGGTTTGATTTTGATTTAGAACCGTTTGAGAAACTTGCTATTGAATTTCTTTCAGAATTCAATTCAGAAAAATATCAGTTTAACTTGCATATTGGAGTCGAAGAAGTATTGTATTTTATTAAAAGTATAGGGATTAGTCAATCAATTTTATCTGCTTCTCAAGAGCAAGAATTAAACGATTCTGTCAGGAAGCTAAACATCAATGAATATTTCTTAAGAGTTGTAGGATTAAATAATCACTATGCAATGAGCAAAATAATAAGAGGAAAAGACCTTTTGGATAATTTAGGTTTAGAACCAAATGAAGTGCTGCTTATAGGAGACACCATTCATGATTATGAAGTGTCAAAAGAAATTGGGTGTGATTGTTTGCTCATATGTAACGGTCATCAAAGCTATCAGAGGATTTCCACCTGTCATACAAGAATTGTCAAAACAATTTCAAACGTGGTTGGGTTTTTAAAAGGCGAAGTAATCCTATAGTTGGACTAAAGGAGTCCTCTGCCGGCAATCCCTTGGCTATGTGCTTGGCACTATCAACCCGCACTCGGGACTTTCACCCGTTAGACTGCGCCCATGCCGGGCGCGCACATAAAAAAAGCCTTGCAGTCAAGCAAAGCCTTGTAGTAATAAAAATAAAATTCCTGGCAACGACCTACTCTCCCACAGTAAACTGCAGTACCAT
>CAYWFX010000004.1:148449-188548 GCA_964457945.1 uncultured Syntrophomonas sp. | reverse complement strand
CTGCGCATTATCAGTAAACTGCGCAAGTTGAGTTATAAATCTATCTGCACAGTCATATTTATAACTTATCTTACATATTTTACTAGCAAAGGAGGTGTTGTTAATGGGGAAAAAATTACCTATAGAATTGAAAGGGCTGGGTAAATCAATAATAACGGCCTTGCTGCTCTGCACCCTGGCATCCATACTGGTTTATTATACCGGGTTAAAGGAAACGCTCCTAAATCCCATAGCTAAACTGGTACTGGTAATCAGCGTCTTTACGGGCGGGTGCTATGTTAGTAAGGCTTATGGCAACAAAGGATTGGTGCGCGGAGTAAGCCTGGGCATCATGTTCTTTACCCTTATGTTCATAACTACGCTCATTTATAGTCCTTCTCATATCTATTTTAAAGGATTTGCATACACCCTGACCGCCTGCATCGTATCGGGTGGCATCGGGGGCATCTTAGGGATCGGTCTAAGTGAAAATTAACCGATGAAAGGGTGAAATGCCTCAGCACTTCACCCTTTCATCATAAGATGCTCACACATGTTTTTTAAAAAACAATTAAACCTAATGTGTCAACGACTCAGGCATAAGAGCAGCAATCCGCATAAAATGAACAAACCAGCTATAGTCAGTCGCAGATTGAGCATCTCTTAAACCTCCTCGCCCAAAGAAAAAGGAGTAGACAGCTACTCCCCCGTTTACCCCCAAATTTTAAGCAAGATATCTCTCAAAAAACTTGGAATACGAATATAATAAACCTGCACTACATTCACCCCTTTTTAAAAAGCTTTTCAAAAACCTGCTTTTTGCAAGATCTTAATTGAATTCACTTTATGATATGAAGGGATGATGAAAAATGTTACCTTTCCGAATATATTTTTGCCTAACTGTTTAAAAGGGACGATCAAAAAAACTTTGATCGTCCCCAAATAATTTATACCCATTGCTCCAGTTGCTCCTTAAGTTCTGTCCTGGGCAGTGAGATCAGGTTCTTAATGGGAATGCTGTTCTTAAAAACTGCCCCATAGCTGCGGTTAATTAACCTGGTATCCAGCACCACTACCGCTCCCCGGTCACCCTCGCTCCTAATCAGACGGCCTACCCCCTGCTTAAAACGAACTGCCGCATCAGGAAGCATGAAGTTGGCAAAACTATTTTTGCCCTGCATTTTATAGTATCTGTCCCAGGCACTGCAATAAGGATCTGATGGTGAACGAAATGGCAACTTGACAATGACGAGACATTTTAGCACTTCCCCTTTCAGGTCTATTCCTTCCCAAAAGGTCTCTACCCCCATTAAAATACTATTTTCATGGCCCTTAAATTCCTCCACTAGACTGGCAAACTCTCCGTCTTCGTGTTGAACCAGTAATTTCAGGTTATGCTGCTGACAAAAAGGACGCAGCTCAGCAGCCGCCTCCTGCATATGCTTCTTGGAGGTAAACAAGACCATGGTCTGCCCACCCTGGGCCGAAAAAATATCAGCCAGAACATTATTAACTTCCCGGTTAAACGTTTGGCTGCTCGGATCAGGCATATCCCTTACCACATATAGGCAGGCCTGCTTCTGATAATCAAAAGGCGAGTGTTCCAATAGGGTTTCCATTTTCCCATCTCTAGCATACTCGTTTAAACCGTTTCGGTCTATGAAATGATCGAAGCGATCCTCAATAGCCAGGGTAGCGGATACCATAACCAGGGCCTTAAGCTTCGGGTACAGCTGTTGATTCAGTTTATCCCCGCTATGCACAGCCGCAGAACATATTGCCACCGCTTTACCTTTCAAGCAATCCAACCAGCTAATGCTTTCGTCAAAATTTATTTCTTCTGCCATTATAATAAAGGCGGTATCATCGATTTCCTGTAGAGCATTGGTAATTCCCACTAGGTCGCCGCCTTCCGTCTCCCCATCCAGTTCCATTGCTATATCTCTTAACTTATTAAGCAGCAGGTCGATATTAGGTTTCCATCCCTGCCGGTAAATTTCATGCATATACGCAAACCAATCGCGTTTTTTATCCCCAGGGCTTAATATATGACTGAAATTAAATTCATCCCCATACTTCAACCCTTTGCCAATGACATCAAATATTTTCCGGGTCAGCTGAATAGCTTTATCTACCAATATTCCAGCTTCATCAATCATTACGCTGAGATGGGCGTAACTGCTCCGCAGGTGAAATAAATAACCTTTTTTGGAGCGTTTATCTTTTACATATAATACTTCCAGAATATTGAGAGTATCATATAGAGAAAAACGATGGGCCAAGCGCTCAAACGATTCTTTAGTAAAGGTATGAGCTTCATCAATAACCAAATATTGAAACTCGGGTAGAATACTGTTATCAACCAAAACATTTGATAATAGCAAAGCATGATTAGTTACAATAAGATCAGCTTTATTCATGCTTTTTATCATCTTCAAGCGAAAACACTTGTCTCGATAGGAGCACATTTCTCTCTGACAGTTATTTCGATCGGCAGCGATTAGCCCCCAGTGCTGCATCATTTCCTGCTTTAAAGCCAGTTCTTTACGATCACCGCTTTTGGTAAGCTCAGCCCAGCTTAATATTGCTTCTATGAAATCGGTTTCGCCAGATTCCAGTCGTTTTCTGCCCGCTAATATGTTCTGGTATTTATGCCAGCATACATAATTATCCCGTCCTTTGGCCTCGGTGTATTTCAATGCATAGCCCATGGCTTTTTCTAATTCCGGCAAATCGGTATCGACAATCTGCTGCTGCAAAGCTTTGGTCTTAGTGGATATGACCACCTTATCCTGGTTCTGTTTCGCCCAGATTAGAGCAGGCACTAGATAAGCATAGGTCTTTCCCACCCCTGTTCCCGCCTCTGCAGCCAGAAAAGTATCATTTTCGAAGGCTCGAGCGACGGCGCTGGCAAAGCGCGACTGTTCCTCCCGGTATATGAAACCCTCCAGGCATTGTTCCATTTTTCCGCCTGATTCCATAAATTCTTGCACCAAGCTTAGATAATTATTCATTATTGATCCTTTCCGTATGAGTTTTACCATCAACCACTTTCACCTGATAGACGGCTTCAACTTCCACCCGGTTATTGATCAGGATATCATAGCAAGAATCTAGATCAGCGATGATAGTTTTAATAGCTAAACCACAGCTAGTCGATATTTCACGCGGGGTGGGCATAATCAAAAAATTAGCGGCTGCGTTTTTCAGTACCCGCTCCGCTTTTAACGCCTGCGATGTTGAAATAAATGTAACCACACCATAGTCCTTGGATCTAAACAGACTGTTTTCCATTAATTCATCTCCTGAGACTAATCGTTCAGATCGGGAATTTTATAAAACGTAGCTTTACTATCCCCTATCATTTTATCACCAACATAAACCTGTCCCTCAGTAAATATCAGATTCTTACCGGCCTTTAAGACTTTGCCTCTGGCAACTATCGTATCTCCCAGCCTGGCTGCAGAGGTTAGAGAGGTGGAAATATCTACTGTTGCGCCTTTTATTCCCAAGCTTCTAATGGCATTACCCATTGCGGCATCAACAATCGATATAATTAATCCACCCTGTATTAATCCAATCCCGTTAACATGTTGCAGAGTAGATACAAGCCGTATTTCCACATAACCCGGAGCCATTAGCTGTAATTCCAAGCCTAATAGATTATAAAAAGCAGTTTCTTTTATCGATTTTTGCAGGTAATCGAAAAGCTTTTCATCCAAACCAGCATTAACCGCATCCAACGTAAGTGAACTCCCTTCTGATTGAGATTTTCAAAAGTAATTATACCATGATGCCTCGTTTAGTCATAAAAAATAAAAATCTGCGCAAAATATCTGCAGGAAGGAGGACTGCAAGATGGTTCGAGATTGGCGTATATTATTGCTACCTCTCATTATAGTGGTCTTATTCATTGCTGTATTCTTTATATTTCAAGGAAAGCCAAAGCCAGAACAAAAACCCATTCCCCAACCGGATACAGTGCAGCCTGAAAATCAAGAAACCAGTAAAGTTGAGCCGAAATGGTATGTCCAATTTTCAGTAAAAGGACAAAAATCCACTTATTATACCGAAGCTGCCCGAGCTCCTGCTTCGGCATCTGCCAAAGGATATTTCCTCGGTTCGGGAGCCGTCCATCCACGTTATCCTCTTAATTCCGGTGGTGAAGCTAGGCAGCCGATTATTCCCTTTGGAACTGTGCTATACCTATCTGAACCCGTTGAAATCCAGGGTAACAAGTATGACTCTCTAATAGTCAATGATACCGGCGACGTTAATTATGGTTTGTGGCGCAACTATCCTTATTGGGTAGACATCTATGCTGGCCAAACCAATTATTACACCAATAAAGCAGCTTTTAAATCTGGGGTAAAGCTGATCGATTATTACTGGTACCAACCTTGGAATTGACCTGGAAAACCTAACTATTCTGGGGTTTGGGGTTTTTTCGGTTTTCGTCTGATTCATACCTAACCCGGTTGGCACATAAATCACATATAAATGTACCCGGCTTATCTTTGTTGCTCATTTTTTTAAAGTCCTTATCATCTTCTCCCAGTTGATAGTTTTTTCCGCACAGCATACATTTAGCTTCCACATGTTCCATTCTAATCCATCTCCTTATAACTAAATTATCGGTGAGGGGACACACCATTAAGGTTTGGGGACACACCCCTTCAGGGAATGTCCCCGTGGTGGGAATGTCCCTTTGGTGGAAATGTCCCCATGGTGTGAATGTCCCCGCCCAAGGTTTGTCCCCGTTTCTTATATCTTACATCAATCGGTAGTCTCTTCATTAGCTAGAATTTTCATATAAATAACATGTTGATAATTATAAGAACCCAGGATATTGCCTTCCCGGTCATACATGTAATTTAAAGAGGAGCCACCAGTATAGATTTGACCTTTTTCTTCCAGACCCAGGCTTTTCACATAACAAACGGTTTGTTTCTGATCAGTAAACTGGATTTGCACCCTAATTAATGTCTCTTCTGGGCTTTTAGCAATTTGCACCATTTGTTTATAATCCACGTTGCATCCTAGCACTCCAACAATCATAAACATCAGCAGCACTGCAAGAAATGCTCTCCTTATTCTACTCATCCCCGCTACCTCCTTGCCCTTCTTCTCAAGCCGCTATTTCCAGACACGGGCCTCGCTCCGACTCCATATGTGGACTTGCCTTTGTGGCTCCACTGACTCAGTTTTTTATTAACCAGATAGTGGATACTGCCCGGACTAAAATCACTTGATTTTTCGGCATTTCCGGCCGGTATACCGGTTAAAATCTCTATGCCTTCGTTTACATGTTGAACTGCCCATATGGTAAACAATTTATTTTTTACGGCAGTAATAACTTCCTCATTCAGCATAAGGTTGGCTACGTTCTGGCGAGGAATAATTACTCCTTGCTGGCCATTTAAGCCACGATTTTTGCAAACCCGAAAAAATCCTTCTATTTTCTGGTTTACCCCTCCTACCGCTTGAATATCCCCACTCTGATTTACTGAACCGGTCACTGCTATCCCTTGCTGCAAAGGCAGCTCAGCCAAGCTTGAAAGCAATGCATATAATTCAGCGCTGGAAGCGCTGTCCCCTTCAATACCTGAGTAACTCTGCTCAATGGTCAGGCTAGCCGAGAGGGACAAGGGCTTATCCTGGGCGTATTGCGACCCCAGGTAACCGTTTAAGGTCAGTACACCCTTGCTATGAATGCTCCCACTGAGATGAATTTCTCTTTCAATATTGACCAGACCCTTTTCGCCCATAAAGGTTTTAGCGGTTATTCGTACTGGTTTACCAAACTGATAGTCCCCCATTTGATAAACTGCCAAACCGTTCAGTTCTCCAATTTTACTGCCACTAATATTTATCATAAGTGTACCCTGCTCTATGTACTCCTGCAACTTTTCCTCCATGGTGGCGGATCGATATTGCTTCTCTTCTATAGCCTGCCTCACATGTTCGCTGCTGACCACACTGGCCCGGCCATAACCAGCCCAACAATTGGCTTCGTAAATAATCTCTACCAACTTATTAAAAAGAGTAGTCAGTTTACTCTGGTCATCGGCCATCCTGCTTCCGTAATCCACTACTCTAGCTACCGCTGCCGGATCAAAATGACGTAGCTTTTCGCTAGTGCATACAGAACTGATAAATCGCGCATAGTCCTTTATATGGCGCTGGGTACGATTCATATCCATATCAAAATCAGCCCGGATTTTAAACAGCTTTTGAAACTCTTCATCATGGGCATAGAGCAAGTAATAATATAATGGTTCACCTATTAATACAATCTTAATATCTACCGGAATGGCTTCAGGCTGCAGGGTTTCACTATTACCCAGGCCCAAGGTTTTGCTAATACTTTCGACTACGATCTCCTTATTCTTTATTATCCGTTTGAGTTTATCCCAGACATAAAAATTCTTAATAATATCATAAACATGCAGTACCAGATATCCTCCGTTAGCCCTATGAATGGCACCGGGTTTAATCCTGGAAAAATCAGTAGTAAGAACTCCAAACTCGCTTTCGAACTCAATCTGTCCGAACAAGTTGGAGTAACTAGGATTGGTTTCAAAAATAACCGGTGCGTGCTGCAGACTTGAATTATCAACAATCAGGTTGACCTGATATCTCCTCAGTATGGCTCTTTTGTCCATCCGCCGCAACAGGCTTAAAGGAGAATCCTCTTCGCTAGTTCTGAACATATCAAGATTATCCAGAACATCCTGATGCACCTGCTGCAAATAGGATAAAATCTCCGGGTAAGACTTATATTTCTCATATAAATTGTCAAAATTAGGCATAGCCACAATGCGTGCAGTTTCCAATTCCAGCTCTTTAATTTTTTCTTTAACTATTTTTTCTATTTCTTTGTACTGTCGAAACACTTCGTTGATTTTGTCCTGTACGATGGAGCTTTTTTTCATCAACTCAGAGCGTTCATCCTCTGACATAGCCATATATGCTTCCTGGCTCATATTCTCCCCGTCCTTGAGAGGGATGCTGCTCACCCCGCTTTGAGTGCGAGATATGGTAAAGCCATAGGCACGAGCTTCTTCCTCCAGATGCAGGTAAATCTGATTAGTCTCCTCCACAAAAGTGCTGACTATAGCGCTTTTCTTAAGTTCAAATTCTTCCCCTTCAAAGGCTTTTACAATAAGCTTGATAACCATATCCATATTTACGTTAACGTCTTTCTTGAAATCCTGCCCCATCCCGGCCGGAATCTGTAGAGCATGCGGGGACTCCATATTATTAAAGTTGTTTACATAGCACCAATCTGGCGGCACCGACTTACTCTCGGCCTTTTCATTCAACATTTTTTTAGCCAGGGTCGTTTTACCAGTTCCAAAAGATCCAGCCAGGTATATATTGTAGCCCTCATTGTTGATATCCAATCCAAAACCCAGTGAGCGAACTGCTCTGTCCTGACCTATTATCCCTGGTAAAGGTTCTATTTCAGCCGTGCTGCTAAATTTAAACATTGTTGGTTTGCAGTTTTTACATAAATCTTTGGTTTTCACCTGGTATTTGATAATATCCAAACATCGACACCCCCATGAAATGATAGGTCTGTTCTAGTAATTAAAACTCAAGGTTTTTGCTGTTGTATGTTCCATAATCTAATCCTGTCATCCAATATGAGCCAGCATTAAATTTCATAATATCCCGCCAAATTTACTGCAAGCGTAATATTCTTCACCTATATGCTTATGCTAACCTGAATAAATAAATCATCCATCATTGTTCCTTCATTAATAATTAGTTATTTATCGCTTCAATTCCTTCTATTATTTACTCTAGCAAAAGAATAATACCATATATTAGGGTTAAACATGCAAAAACCCCTGGCATAATTCACACTATGCAGGGGATTCACACCAGTGATTATTGATTAATATTGCTGTCAGGCGGAGGGGGTTGTTAACATCTTGAATAACTGAGCGTTAACAACCCTGTCACCCTAACAATGTACTTACTCTTTTCAGCTATATGTGAGCTGAACTCATTTCTCCATAGTTGTATGCATCCTCTCCATGCTGGGAAATATCTAGTCCCATTTCCTCGTCCTCATCTGAAACCCTTAAGGGGGCAAACAGACTCAAGAACTTAAATATGATAAAAGTCATGGTTGAGGCGAAGGCAATCGTAGCCGCTACCGCTATAGCCTGAACTAATAACTGGTGGGGATTACCAAATAGTAATCCATCCGCTCCAGCCGGGTTGATAGCTTTCGAAGCTAGTACCCCAGTGATTAAGGCTCCAAATATACCACCTACGGCGTGAATTCCAAAAGCATCCAGTGAATCATCATAACCCAGTTTAAACTTCATTTTGCTGACAGCAAAATAACATAAGGGTCCTACCAATAAACCTATTAGAATGGAGCTAGCGGCGCTTACAAAACCAGCCGCCGGAGTAATAGCTACCAGGCCTGCTACAACACCACTAGCGGCGCCCAAAGCAGTCGGTTTGCCATGATGCAGCCATTCTGCGCCTGCCCAGCTAATCGCTGCTGCTGCGGCGGCGGTATTGGTAACCAAAAAAGCTGAACCTGCAAGCTCATTGGCTGCCAAGGCACTACCGGCGTTAAAACCAAACCAGCCAAACCAGAGTAAGGCAGCACCCAACATGGTCATAGGTAAGTGATGAGGAACCATGGGTTCTGTTCCGGTTTCACGACGGCGCCCTAGAATCAATGCAGCTACCAATCCAGATACTCCAGAACTGATATGAACAACGGTACCACCGGCAAAATCCAAGGCTCCCATGGTACGGAGCCATCCTCCCACTCCCCATACCCAATGAGCCAGGGGATCATAAACCAGGGTGGTCCATAACAAGACAAAGGCAACAAATATTGAGAATCTCAAGCGCTCGGCAAAGGCTCCTGAAATTAGGGCCACGGTAATAATAGCAAACATCAGTTGGTAAAGTACAAAGACCTGGTGCGGAATTGTTCCGGCATAATCCGCGTTGGGAGCTCCTCCTACTCCACTCAGTCCCAGCCATTGGAGATTTCCCACCAGTCCATTAATATCGGCTCCAAAACCCAATGTATAACCAATCAATACCCATTGCACTGATACTAGCGCCATGGCGGCAAAGCATTGCAGCATGATGCTGAGCACATTCTTTCTCCTGACCATTCCTCCATAGAATAAGGCTAATCCAGGCGTCATAATCATTACCAATGCTGTGCAGATTATCATAAAAGAGGTATCCCCAGAACTTATCGCCGGTTCATCGGCCGCCCAAGCCATGGCGGGAAGTGCTAGTACTGAAACTAGCATTATTGCGATTGATGTTAGCCATCCCCATTTTGTTTTCATTCTTATCCCCCATTCCTATCCAATAATTTATTAACGTTGCTTATAGCTTTTAATCCTGCAGGTAAAAAACATTTCCATGAACGTCGAAGGCGCTCATATCCAGAGGGTAGATACCTCTGCTTATAAGCGCCTTTGCTTTAGGACTATAATATTTACAGGGCTGCTCCGCCTTCCTCTCGACTGCTGATGCGGATAATCCTATCTACAGGATAAACAAATATTTTTCCATCTCCTATTTTACCAGTCATGCAAACTTTAAGAATTGTTGATATTATGTTTTCTACCGATTCATCCTGGCAAACGATTTCCATTTTAACCTTGGGCAATAAATCTATGGAATGTTCCTGCCCCCGGTAATATTGTTTCTGATCCCTCTGTAACCCTCGACCCTTCACATCGTAAACAGTCATCCCCCTAATCTCGATTTTATCAAGGGCTGCTTTTAGGTCTTCCAACTTCGACGGCCTGATAACTACCTCAATTTTTTTCAATTGACTCCCCTCCTTTTGATTTGGTTTTCATTGCAACACTTGAGTAACTGCAATGCGACAAAAACGAAAAAAGCCTTTATTTTTCCCCTCGCTAGGAAAAATAAACGCCTTCGTTTCATCTCTATATTGTTTTTACATTCAAAGTATAACTCCCCCTGAGTATGCTGGCAATACCTCTTAAGCAATAATATTGTATACTTGATGTGTCCCAATACCTTTTACTCCCACAATCGCCACCACGAACGGTTAGGTAATATATTTCTATCAAACAGCCCTTCACTATTTGTCCAGTCCATGTTGGGCTGATGCAGATAACAAATATCCTGAGGCTCATTATCTCTCATAAAAGCCATATTGCTTGGTCGGGGACAGTATTCAGTAGCTATCAAACCGGTGTCTAAGCAGATATTCAATAAGTCCACCTGCGCCGGCTGCTTAAAATCCTGTTCCGGGAGTTTAGCTGATGCGTCATGAATAAAACTGGCCCAGATTGGCCCAGCGGCTGCTCCTCCGAATAAGTTAGCCGCTTTGCCTTGATCATAGCCCACCCACACCGCACAACATAACTGGGGAGTGTATCCTACAAACCAGGCATCATTTTTGTTTTCCGTGGTTCCGGTCTTTCCAGTCGCGACCCTCCCGACCTTTTGTTTTAGGTTTGATCCGGTTCCCCCTGGTTCTAAAACCCCGGTAAGCATATTGGAAATGGTATAAGCATTTTCAGGGCTAACAATTCTCTTCGTCTGGGTACGATTCTCTTCCAGCAGCTTTCCATCCTTGTCAACTACTTTAAGCATGTATGAAGGCGCGTTGTAGACCCCCTGGTTGGCAAAAACGCTGTACCCTGCCGCCAGGTCAATCGGCCTAACTTCGTTGGAGCCTAGGGGCAAAGACAAGATCGGCTTTATATTCTTGAATCCAAATTTCTCTGCATACATAGCTGCCTTATCTGCTCCCAGCTGATCCGTTAGGGTTACAGCCACCACATTGTCAGAAATCATAATTGCCTCTTTTAAGGTAAAGTCTTTCCAGTGGTAAGGCTCCGTGCCGTAATCCGTTGGTTTGTAGATGTCACCAGTGATTAATTTAAACTCTCTTTCCTCACACATGATCATGTTCGCCGGAGTATATCCCTGGTCAATAGCTAGTGAATAAACGAAAGGTTTAAAGGTAGATCCTGGTTGGCGGTAAGAATAAGCTCGGTTATAATTGGACGTGATGAAATCACGTCCCCCAACCATCGCTCTAATTTGACCGTTGGTTACATCCAATGCCACCAGGGCAACCTGTAAATCCTTGTTTTGAGCTTTCATCCCTTCTAAATACGCATTATTGGCCGCTTTCTGCATGTCTACATCCAGGGTTGTATAAATCTTCAAGCCTCCTCGGTAAAGAACGCTATCACCATATTTATCGCGCAGGTAGTCCCGAACCATGGCAACAAAATAAGGAGCTTCACTATCGGCAAACTGAGCCCGCCGGTATTGTAAAGGCTCTTGAAGGACTGCTGCTTTTTCTGACGTTGATATCATACCTTCTTCCAGCATCCTCTGTAAAACTAAGGCCTGCCTCTTTTTCGCTTCCTCCGGATTGGTATAGGGGTCATAAAAATTGGGGCTTTGAGGAAGTCCAGCAAGGATTGCCGCTTCAGCCAGGCTCAAATCCTTAGCTCTTTTGCCAAAATAAGTTCGCGACGCTAACTCTATGCCATAAGCACCCTGCCCAAAATAAATACTGTTGCAGTACATGGTCAAGATTTCATCTTTGCTATATTTCCTTTCCAATTGGGTTGCGTAATAAAGCTCTTTGAGCTTTCGATTCCAGGTACGCTCATTACTCAGAAATAGGGTTTTAGCAGTTTGCTGGGTTATGGTACTTCCCCCTGCTATGATTTTACGCGCTTTTAAATCAATAAAGACTGCTCTAAGCAAACCATTTATATCAATTCCATGATGTTTGTAGAATCGCTTATCTTCAACTGCTATAACCGCATTTAAAAAGTAAGGCGATATTTCCTCCAGGTTTACATTCACTTGATTCTGTTCTGCCAGCCCTTGAACTGTTCTCCCATTCACATCATAGACTATCGATGCTTCCGGGATCACAGCATGGGGCAAGCTAATCGTAAAAGCGGCATTACTCAATACAGTTATCATTAGCAGAAGAGCTATAATTATTTTTCTAAACATGCAAGTTCCTCCCATTCATTTATCATTTTTTCCATTTCTTAGACTAATTATCCAAACTCACAGAATCGGCGCTTTGATTGACAACATTCAGCATAAAAATGTATATTATTAGCTTAGGGACTTCTTAGACTGTTCCCTGCTGATTTTAGTCATACTAACACTATAATGCATGAAAGGCGGTGGTGAAATGGAACCTATACCTGCATATCGATCGTCACTTATAACTTACGCAAATAAATACCATATTAATAGTAGGGTTATATTGCACCGTCGGTTCGGTATTTAGCCCTCTATTCAAAGGAGGGGTTATACATTGATTAAAACGTATTTCTATAATCATGAGGAAGACAATATGTATCATGATATAGATTTATCTACAACTGACGACTTGTTATCTTCCCCCAGCAATCTCCTGTGGATTGATCTATATGACTGCTCCGAGAGTGAGCTGCATTATATCGGAAATATTTTTGATTTTCATCCCTTGGCCTTGGAAGACTGCTTGCAAGAAAGCCCGCGCGCCAAGATAGATAAATACGATGACTATCACTTCTTCGTGTTTCATTCCCTGCGCTATTTCGAGGAAGCTGAGGAAGAAGATGAGATATCCAGCATTGAACTGGACGTTTTTCTAGGCGCTAATTATATCGTTACCATTCATCCCATAGCTCTTTCGGCAGTAGGCAAGGTAGCTCGCATAAGCTTAAAGGATACCGATATGATGGATCGCGGCCCCGAGTATTTGTTATATAAAATCGTTGACAACATCGTGGATGATTCTTTTCCTATTATTGAAAGGTTGGGGGAGAGGATTGACGACCTGGAAGACGATTTGTTTTCAAGCAAGGATAAACACATTACCGAAGAGATTCTGACTCTGAAAAGAACCATAATCCTTTTAAGAAAGGTTTTGATTCCCCAGAGACAAATTTTCGCAAATATTAGAGGGCGTTACTCTTTTTTCGTAAACGACGACAATGTTCCCTATTACTTGGATCTGGCAGATAACCTGAACAGTATCCTTGATACCGTGAACACCTATCGGGACTTGGTAAACAGCTCGATGGAAACCTATTACTCCATCCTTTCTGGTCGTACCAGTGAAATTATAACCATACTTACCATTATCAGCATCATCATGATGCCCCTAACAGTTATAACCGGTTTTTTTGGTATGAATGTCGATTTTCCAGGACGCGAACACCCGTCTATGATATGGTTTATCCTGATGGGGATGTTCTGCTTATCCCTAAGCATGTTGGGCTTTTTCCGCTATAGAAAGTGGGTATAGATTATCGATAGCAAGCTAAAATCCCCGTTCAACATTGAAACGGGGATTTATTTTATTATTATCAGATCTAACCGAGGATTCAATTCTTTTCAATACAATTAATCAAACGATATACTTTGGCAACAAGTTCGGTGCGGGAGTTTACTTTGAGTTTGCAGTATATGTTGTCTAGATGACGCTTTACTGTATTAACCGAAATGCAGAGTTCTTCCGCCATATCCCTGTTCTGCATGCCTTGTTCTACCAACCTGAGCACATCGATCTCTCTAGCAGTTAAAAATCGCTGTAATATAGATAATTCTGACATCGGAGCAATCTCATCCAGCAGTATGACCGTCTGACTAATTTGCGAGCCAGGAACAGGACAAAAGCGAGCCACAAGCTTGTCCTTCTTTACGGTACCCGATTTACAATTGTTTTTACAACCCTCACGAATCAAACAAGAAATCCGCTCGGAAGGTTTCTCCGGACCAAGGATACGACTTACAAGCCCTTGGGCAGCATTGTTGGCGTACTGTACCGTATGATCCGAATCAGTAATAACAACCCCCTGTTGAACATTATCCATGGCTTGACAGAACTGTTCCCGGTGTTGGGACAAATTCAACCTTCCCAAAGAGTTGGGAATCGCAAGGCTAAGAAATTTGCTCAATATTGCGACGGCTTGTAGATCCAGTCTGGTGAATTGTCCTTCAGCCACTTCTCGACCAAAATTGAGCGTCCCAATAATCTCTCGGCCAACCAGGACAGGGGACTGCATTGCATAGTCAATACTAGCTGTTCCAACCACGCGATATACGGGATGATGTTGCCATCCTTCCAATCCAAAAAGAAGCTGAGATTGATTGGGGGAATGGTTTGATGTTATCCATGCCCGCAGAGGATCAAGATCACGTCCTTGCACCTCATAATAAGACAGGAAATCCTCATCCACACCACTGGCGGCAATGCGAACCGGATTCGGTTTATTCGGATTAAAATAATAAATAGCTGAGGCATGGGCTGGGATTAACGGGGCAATATAACGCAAATACGCAACCTCAATCTCCTCCAGATCCAGATTGCAGGAAATGGAGGAAATCAGGTCATGTAATGAATTAAGAACGTCTAATTGCTCAGCATTTTTCGTATCCGAGACCACTCACTTACGCCTCATTCCTAAATAACTTCTATATGAAATTGTAAATAAAAATATATTTCCGGAGCCGTGATGGCACGGCTCCTTTTAACAATCCCGATCTTCAATTCATGGACTTTTCTTTGCGCCGAAACTTATTAGAAATATAGAAGAATGGATAAAGCAATACGAAAGAAATAACTCCCGGACTGAATGTGGCGCGTAAAAAACCTCCAAACTGCTCGGTAGTGATGTACATTTTAGCAGGCCAAGCTCCCATAAGTGCTCCTGTAATCTCTAGGGAGTTTCCCTTACGAGTGATTTTCGAGACGACCATCATGGGGCTGCCTTTATCTGAAATAATTATAAGCTTCATATTCTCTCCTTGTATACAGTCTTTTTAAGGTTTACTCCCACCATCTCTTTTTAAGCCTGAGATCTTCTGCAATGACTTGTACGGCATTATATCCGCATGCTCCACCTATACTGCCACTTGGGTGTGTACTTGCACCGCACATGTATAAGTTTTCATAAGGAGTCCTGTATGGTTTGTATTCGACAAAAGGACGGAATACATTTAGTTGATCCTGGCTCATCTCACCGTGATTGAATCCTCCGTGAACCATTGAGGTCCATTGGCGCTCGGTGTCACGAGGGGACATGATGTAACGCTCCAGTACCGCATTATCCATATTTGTAACGTACAATCCCCATACCTTCTGGCAGCGGTCAGCAAACTCATCTTTGACCTTATCCCAGGCATCCGGATCTGGATTGTCCCGGAGCATATAAGGAACATACTGCCAGCCAATAGCCGTCCCCTTCCCTTCGGGAGCCTGACTGGGATCAATTGCCGAGGGGTATGCAGTAAACATACGTGGATATCTGGGTAGTTCCTGGCGGGCAATGTCCGCAAAGTCATCATATAGTTCCTGCGGTTCATCGATTAGCAAAACGCCCAGGCAATGATTGATATCCGGGTTGAACTCAGCACATTTCCACTTAAGAGGCTCATCCAAGGCTAAATGCATCGTAAATAGCACTGTATCTTCGTGTCGGAAGCGTTTTACCGAGTGGATAAAGGATGGTTCAAGTTGCTCCTCACCAATTAGATCAAGGAAAGTAGCATGTGGATCAAGATTGGTTAGCACCAATTTACTGGCCTTGATGACGGTCCCATCAGCAAGCTGGACGCCCGTGGCTCGCTTTCCATCAACCATTATCTTATTCACATGGGCATTGGTCATGACCTTTCCACCATAAGCTTCAAGGCATTTTACGAATGCACTCCCCAGATTACCTGAGCCTCCCTTGCAGATTGTCCAGCCATGGGGATCATGCGTCTCGCCTAACATCATGGGTACAAATATGCCAAAGCCATAAGTATCAGGTGACCCACCAAACTCCTTAATGAATGATAAAAGCAGTGATTTTACTTCATTGGATTCAAACAACTCATTAACGAGGTTTTTGGGACTGGAAAGCTGCATGCGCATCATTTCAAGCCCTTCGACGGTGGCTTCCATCGCCATCGCGCTAACAGAAGGTGCTACCGGCGGGTTGAAGAACCAGGGAGTGATTATGTTATCCAGTACCACTTTATACATCTCAGCGAGTCCTCGGTATGTCTCAGCATCTTTTTTAGAGAAGCGAGCAATCTCTCGGCAAGTCTTATCCAGGTCACGGTAGAAGACCAAACAACGGCCATCCTTAAAAGCAGCACCTATCTGCGCATCCGGCCACAAGTATTCTGCCCCGTACTTTTTCAGTTCAAGATCCTTGTAAACGGGCCCCATGTGAAGAATCCCATGGAAAAGCGATGCCAGGTTATGTTTGAAGCCCGGCAAAGTTGCTTCTTCTGTCCAGGCACCTCCACCAGCCCTGTCCAGTCGTTCCAGCACAACGACCTTAAATCCTGCTTTCTGCAAATAACATCCTGCAGTAAGGCCATTATGCCCACCACCAACGACAATGACATCATATTCCTCAGACATTTCACAGACCTCCTTTCTTATGTATTAACAACTTAACATTTAGTAGCGGGTTTTTCTTCACCCATATGGGTGATTTTTGCAATGCATTTTATCTTTTTAGGAATTAACATTTATATGAATAATGCGACTAATTAGAGCCTAGAAATATAGGTTTCTTTCTAGAGCTATTGGCGAACGGCCCAAAAGAGGTATCAGCATCCACCTAGAATAAGAAGAACCGGCCCCTTGCCGGTAGAGAAAGTGTGGATAGCAAGAAGCCCCGTTCAAAATATCCTCTTGAACGGGGCTTGGAGCTTGTCACAGAATAAAAAGTTGATGTCAGGTGTAAATACTTTTACGTCGCCATGAGGCCACAAGCCCCTACGAATACTTAATACATATATTCCGCATCAGGTTAGCCACGTCTTCTACATGATCCATGGCCATTTCAATATGTTCATAAATCTCTCGCCATTTTATAACAGCAACAGCGTTCTTTTCATTTTCAAACAGATCAGCCAGAGCATTGCGGTAATATGTATCCTGCTTACGTTCTAGCTGCCGCATTTGTTCACAACATTCTAGTATAACCTTCTTGTTTTGTTCCACCTTGTCAAGTAGGTTAAAGGCTTTCTCCTGTAATAGTAATGCTTCAGTCAAAACGGCTACCATTTCCTTTACGATACTGTTCGGCTCCCCGGCTTTATAAAGTATCATTCGATCAATGATACCAGTAATATAATCCAGGGTAGTTGACAGGGTCTGAACTAATCGTAAGGCGTCTTCTCTATCGAAGGGAAGAATAAAACTGGTGTTAAGCTTGCGCACCAGAGCTTGGGTTATACGATCTCCTTCGTGCTCCATAGCAGTTAACCGAGCCATTTTCTTATCCAGCTCGTGGTAATCATTAACCACATCATTAAGAATCTCCCCTGCTGTAACCACCATACTAGCGCTATCCGCAAAAAGCAAAAACAAGTTTTCATCTTTTCTGCCAAACAAACCCATACCATAACCCCCTAAGATATATTAATCATCAAAGCAAAAGAGTTTTTTAAAGCGCTCTCAGGTAATCCGGGCGCAAATAGCTCCGATCATTTTTCTTAATAATATCATTAATCAAATCCAGCATTTTCTGCTTATCTTCCGGCAAGTGACCCTTGATAGGCAGATAATTTGAAGCATGATTGCTTCTGAATTCCGTATCCTTTAACTCTAAACCCTGGATAATAATGCGCAGTTCGTCTAAGACTTCAAATGGGCCAGGCAATTCAAATTCTCCTCTTTCCAGACGACGATAGAGTTCTGTCCGAGGTTCCAGCATCAAGGTCAGGGCTCCAATATAATCTGGGCTCATCTCGTTCAGTATCTTAGCTGTATTAACAGCATGATCTACCGCTCTGGGTGTTCTTCCAGCTAACCCCAGGAGGATTGTAACTGACAATAGTATCCCCGCACTTCTGATCTTCAACCCTGCTTCAACCATTTCCTCGTAACTAACACCTTTTCTAATATCTGTTAATAACTGAGGATCACCTGTTTCCACCCCCAGATAGGCGATGGTAAGTCCGGCTGCCTTTAAAGCAGTAAGCTCGCTTATTTCTTTGGCCAGTATGGTATCAGGACTAGCATAAATGCCCACGTGGTTCAAGCTGGGAAAACTCTGGTATATATCTGCTAATATCTCCAGCAATTCATTAGTATTCATAGCCAGAGCATCTCCATCCGCCAGAAATACTTTATTCAAATCACCATAATAATCGCGGGCCATCTTAATATCTGCTTTTACATCTTCCAGACTTCTAACATGATATTTTTTATCTTTGTACATGGAGCAAAAAGTACATCTATTGTGTGAGCATCCCACTGTACACTGCAGTATATAGCTTCTCCCTTCGCTAGGCGGTCTGAAAACATTGCCTTCATATCTCATCGTAAAACCTCCTGAATTCCATTATAATTGGTGCCACTTAGGAAAGTAATTATTATGATAATTAGATACTCATTTGCACTTATTGCGTATGTTTAAATTGATTATTACAATAAATTCAATAATACAAAATAAAGTTACTATTTCTGTACTCCATCTTTATACAATAAGTTACATCTCATAAATTATTATCTAGCATCAATTTTAGCCTTAAAAGTCAAACTAATAAAGGTGCAAGTGACGAAAAAGGAGGTTCTTCAGATGGCGAAAAGAAAAAGTATCATGTCTGATCAGCTTAAATACGAAATAGCTCGCGAACTTGGCGTGGACAGAATCGTAGCCAATGAGGGATGGGGCGCAGTTAGTTCTCGGGATTGCGGTAATATGGTTACCAAAGCAATCCAGATTGCGGAACAAAGCCTTGCTTCTCAGAATAGCCAAAATTTCAGATAACTTCGCACCTTCGGGGGAAATTTCCCCCGAAATTATTTTTGCCGTCTAATTACTCCCACGGTTTTGCCTATTTATTCCTTGATAACCACTTATATCCTTCTACCAAATGAGAGACCCAGTATATAAACAGGAAAAACAACAGTCCCAATGCACTAATATTGTGAAGACCTAGTCCTATAATCATACCCAGTATAGCCGTTATCCACAAAGATGCAGCGCTGGATATTCCGGCTACTTGATGATCCTCAGTAACCCAAATCAAACCAGTACCTAAAAAACCCAGTGCTGATATTACTTGGGCAGGCAACCTACCTGGATCACCAAACCATGGTAAGTCTAGATTTTGATAAAATCCAATTGATGTAATGGTAATCAGAGCTGATCCCATACATATGATGGAAAATGTTCTACTGGATAATGTCTTATTTGCGGAAGTACTAGTTAAACCTATTAAGAGCCCTATAATTCCCGCCAATAAAACCCGCAGCAAATACTGTGTCATGCCTATAAAACCTGATAATTAGGTGCTTCCTTGGTTATAAACACATCATGAGGATGACTCTCACTCAATCCGGCATTACTTATTTTTATAAATTTAGTGATAGTTTTTAATTCTTCTATATTGACCACTCCACAGTAGCCCATACCGGCGCGCAGACCTCCAACCAATTGGAAAATGGTTTCAGAAACTGAGCCCCTGTAAGGAGTACGTCCTTCTATTCCTTCTGGAACCAGTTTTTTCGCGTCTTCCTGGAAATATCTATCACTGCTTCCTTCCGCCATCGCCCCCATAGAGCCCATACCTCTATATACCTTGTAACGTCGACCTTGCAACATGACTTCTTCACCTGGACTTTCGTCAGTTCCTGCTAAGAGATTCCCCAGCATAACCACATCAGCTCCAGCGGCTATAGCCTTGGCAATGTCACCGGAATATTTTATTCCCCCATCAGCAATAATTGGCACATCATATTTTTTAGCAGCCTCTGCGCAATCTATCACCGCTGTAATTTGGGGTACACCAATACCAGCCACTACCCTGGTGGTACATATTGAACCCGGACCAATTCCCACTTTTATTGCATCAGCCCCAGCTTTTATAAGGGCTTCGGTAGCCTCACCGGTTGCAACATTGCCAGCTATCAGTTCAATATCAGGAAATTTTTCTTTTATTTGGGTTACCATTCTAATTACGCCCTCAGAATGTCCATGAGCTGTATCAACCACCAAGACATCAACCCCGGCTTCTTTCAATGCCTTGACCCTTTCCAGAGTATTTCTGGCTATTCCCACTGCCGCCCCAACGATTAAACGGCCTCCCTTGTCCTTAGCTGCATGAGGATATTTTTGGGTTTTTTCTATATCTTTAATGGTTATCAGACCCATTAGATTATAATCGTCATCCACCAGAGGCAACTTCTCTATTTTATACTTGCGCAATAATTGCATGGCCTGTTCCATGGTCGTCCCTACCGGAGCGGTAATTAACTTTTCAGTCGTCATAATGTCTCTTATGGGTTGATCAAAATCAGTTTCAAAACGCAGATCACGATTGGTCAGTATACCTACCAGTTTTTTCTCTAGAGTTATCGGCACCCCAGATATATGATAGTGCTCCATTATCCTTAAAGCATCATTAACCTTGTGGTCGGGAGATAAAAAGAAAGGATCAGTAATTATTCCATGCTCAGAGCGTTTAACCCTATCTATCATCTTAGCCTGTTCTTCGATGCTCATATTCTTGTGAATAATACCAATTCCGCCTTCTCTAGCCATGGCTATAGCCATCCTAGTCTCAGTAACCGTATCCATCCCTGCACTCATAATAGGGGTTTCCAACCTAACGTTTCTGGTCAAGCGAGTTGATATATCAACATCGTGCGGAATAACTTCGGAATGGCCAGGTATAAGAAGAACGTCATCAAAAGTAAGACCTTCCTTGCTGAACCTATCTGTCATATTTCAGCCTCCTTGTGAAATTTAAACTATCTTATACCATTGTAGACCAATTATCAATCTTTGCGTAGCTTTGAAATATTTTGGCCCGGAGATGCGACCATTATTTGCCACTTTAGGAGCCAATTATTAATTCAATTAACAAATAAGAGGATTTTGTCATATTGTCTCGAAATTTAATTATAAGGAAGGGGGGTTGAAATTGCGATGAAAAGCGAATGGCTTAAAGTTCTTTTAATAGAAGATGACCTTATAGATCAGATGGCCTTTAAACGCGCAGTAAAAGAACAAAACCTGCCCTATGAATATACTGTGGCCGATTCAGTATCGGTAGCCGCTAAGATACTGGATAACGAGGAATTTAATGTTGTAATCAGTGATTTTGCGTTAGGTGACGGTAACCTGTTTGACATTATGGATATGATAGTACAAAAAGATATACCGATTATTGTTACAACTGGAACCGGTGATGAAGAAACTGCAGTAAAAGCCATCAAAGGTGGCGCTGATGATTACATGATTAAAGACCCTGACCGCAACTATCTTAATATCCTGGATACCACCATAGATAAAGCCCTTGAAAGAAAAAGAGCTATTTTTGAGCGCAAAAGGGCGGAAGATGCCCTTCAACAGAGCGAGGAAAAGTTCCGCGCCATTACTGCGTCAGCACAGGATGGGATAATACTTGTGAACAGCCAGGGACAGATTGTTTTCTGGAATTCTGCTGCCCAGCAAATTTTTGGTTATTCATCTGAAGAAGTTCTGGGCCAGGAGTTACACACTTTACTGGCTCCGTCAAGATATTATGAGGCTTACCAGAAAGGTCTTCATTTAGCAATAACGACCGGGCATTTAGGTCTGGCTGGAAAACCTGTTGAAATAATCGGGCGCCATAAAAGTGGCCAGGAGTTTCCTGTTGAATTAAGTATTTCCTGTTTTAAATTACAGGCTGAGTTATTTATTACCGGTATAGTCCGTGATATCACCGAGCGAAAACGGGCCGAACAGGAATTGAAAAAAGCTAGAGAAGCTGCCGAAGCCGCTAACCGTACCAAAGGCGATTTCCTAGCTAACATGAGCCACGAAATCAGAACTCCTATGACTGGAGTGATAAGTATGGCGGAGCTTCTCCTGAATACCGAACTAGACTTTCAGCAGCGGGAATTTGCTGCTACCATATTAGATTCTGGTCATCATTTGTTGACAGTTATTAATGATATTTTGGATGTTTCTAAAATTGAGTCAGGTTTCCTGACCATAGAAAATACCAGATTAGAACTTAATCCTTTTTTGCATAATTTGATCCGCATCGTCACACTGGATGCAAATAGAAAGAACCTGTCGTTTCAGACTCTAGTCGATTCAGAAATACCCTCATATTTATACTGTGATCCTGTGCGCTTGCGCCAGATTCTAATCAATCTCACTACAAACGCTATCAAGTTTACTGATCAGGGTCAAGTAAGCTTGCAGGTCTCACTGGAGGAAGAGAATCAAAACGGAGGAACTATCAGGTTTGCCATTACTGATACTGGCACAGGTATTTCCTATGATGACCAAAATAAGCTGTTTCAGCCTTTTGTCCAGGTCGACGCCTCCATCACCCGCAGGCATGGCGGATCCGGCCTGGGTCTGGTTATCTGTAAACGGCTGGCGGAGGCTATGGGCGGGGCTATTAGCTTTGAAAGCACGCTGGGTCAGGGGTCAACTTTTAACTTGTTATTACCTTTTACCCGTTCTACCAGTGAATTAGATGACTGTGTTAAGGAAAATGAACCTAAGAATGTCTGTGACAATCAACTGAGGAATTATGGTGAATCTCAAACCTGCGTGAGCAATCACGAGCAAGTTTTGTTCCAGACAGCACATCCCGTTTTACTGGTTGATGATGATCCAGTTGCAGGTAAGGTAGCCCAGTTTCAATTAAATAAACTGGGGTGCTCGGTGCAATTAGTGACTAACGGTCGCGAAGCAATAGATTCAGTACTAAATAATGATTATGCCCTGGTTTTTATGGATTGCCACATGCCGGGTATGGATGGCTTTCAGGCTACCCAGGTCATCCGGGAGTCGGAACTATCTATGGGACGACATATCCCTATTATTGCCGTAACTGCTCGAGCCATGGAGGGAGATCGAGAGATGTGCTTAAAGGCTGGAATGGACGACTATATCAGCAAACCGGTGGAATTGCTAAAATTGAAGAGGATACTAGATTACTGGATACTTTAAAATCATTGCTAAAAAGATAATATTATGGTACAGATTAAAAAAAGGACTAGCTTGCTTAAATTGTGAAGCGGCTGAATTGATGGTTAGATATATGAGGGGAGGATATAAAAATATGTACAAAGACACCGATGTAGATAACGAATATACCCAAAGGGCTCTAAGAGCACTGGTAGTAGATGACGATCAGGTAAACCTGCTGATGATCTCCCGTCTTCTAGCCCAAAAAGGGTATGCGGTAGAAACGGCTGTTAATGGGATGAAGGCTCTCTCTATTCTAGGCAATGAAACCTTTGACATTGTATTGATGGATATTTCCATGCCTAAAATTGACGGGGTTAAACTAACTAGAAAAATGAAGAAAAACAGCCACACCCAAAATATACCAGTGGTTGCAATGACCACTTACCTTTCCGAAAAAGATCGCGAGAACTTATTGGCTGAGGGTTTAGATGGATATATTGCCAAACCTGTAGATCCGACAGAATTACACAAAATTATTCTGCAGCTAACATCGTCAGATCATGGTGTTTTAGATAAGAATGGGCTTATCTTGCGAACTGGCGGTGACCGGGAATTCATGCAAGATATCACTCAATTATTTTGTAATACTTCGACTGAAGCAGTGGATGAGATTAATAAAAACTCCGACTTGCAGATAATAGGTGAGCTGGCGCACAAACTAAAAGGATCAGCTGAAACTGTAGGGGCTAGAACAGTGGTGGGGATTGCCGAACACATAAAAATTGCTGCCCTGCAAGGTGATTTTGAAGACATTCATAATGCCTGTGCCGATTTTAATAAGACCCTGGATATATTCAAACAAAGCCTGGCAGATATGGGAGTTATTCTACCCGATACCGAGAAATAAGGAGATAAAAACTTTGCGTTATCATTTGAATGAGATCTTAGATATACCGCTGCTGCAAAAGCTTATGGAAAATTTTCATAATTTCAGCGGGATGGTGGCCGCAATTGTTGATTTGGATGGGACAATTCTGCTCGCTGTAGGTTGGCAGGATATTTGTACTAAATTTCACCGGTTTTGTCCGCAGACGGAGTGTCGGTGCAGACAGAGTGACCAATATCTCAAAGAGCACCTGTTCGAAAAGCCTTACATACTCTACAAATGCCTAAATGGTCTTATGGATTGTGCGGTTCCTATTATGGTAGATAACCATCATTTAGGCACCTTCTTTACCGGGCAGTTTTTAACCGAACCACCTGATGAGGAATTCTTTCTTCATCAGGCACAGGAATTCGGTTTTGACGAATCCGCCTATATTGATGCCCTCCGCCGTGTTCCCATTATTTCTGAAGATCATGTGGAAGCAACCATGGCATTTTACGCACAGTTAGCCCAAATTTTATCCACTATGGGCTTACAGCGCATAAACGAATTGGAGGCTGCCGGTAAAATAGCAACGGAAAGTGAGAAATGCCTTAGTTTAGTTTTGGAAGGCAGTAACAGTGGTTATTGGGACTGGAATTTTGAAACAGATGGATTTTATTATAGCCCCAGCTGGTATAAGATGCTGGGATACTCCGAGGGAGAGATTAAGCCGAGTTTCCAGTCCTGGAAGAACCTAATCCATACTGAAGATAGACCTGCCGTGAGAAAGCGTATTAGTAATCACCTCCAAGGAAATACCCTACAATATGAAGCCGAATATCGGCTTTTGACCAAATCCGGAGAATGGAAATGGGTTGAGGGGCGCGGTAAAGTGGTAGCTAGAGATAAATACAACCATCCGCGCCGCATGACCGGTATCTCTACCGATATAACCGAACGTAAACTAGCGGAAATCAAACTGCAAGAAGAACGAAATTTAAACGCTGCCTTACTTGACACTGCCGGAAACTTAATCGTAGTTTGTGACCAGGAAGGGGCCATCATTCGGTTTAACCAGGCATGTGAACAGATTACCGGGTATAGTTTTAATGATGTGAAAGGCAAATTTATCTGGGATATGCTGGCCCCGGAAGATATAGAGCATTCCAAATCTTTTTTCGACAAACCAGTGATCAACTGGGATTCGCCCGGTTTGAAGCAAAAGTTTGAGAACCACTGGCTGACTAAAGATGGGAAACGCCGGCTTATAAGCTGGACACTCACCTTTCTTGTTGGTGAGCAGGGTTCAGCTAATTATGTCATAGGTGCTGGAACTGATATTACCCAGCAGCGGATTATTGAAGAACGATTGCGCGAAAGCGAGTCAGAACTGCGCATTATGTTTGAAAATGTCAACGGAATTATCTATTCACTATCTTTTGAAGGAAAGTTTACTTTTGTTTCACCCGGCTGGACAGAACACCTGGGGCACGATATTGCTGAGGTGGAAGGCCATTCATTTGAAGCTTTTGTTCATCCCGATGATGTTTCCCAGTGTAGAAGCTTTATGGAAAGAATTTTTACTACCGGAAACCCCCAAAAAGGAGTAGAATACCGAGTCAAACACCTTGATGGCAGCTGGCGCTGGCACACCTCCAGTGGTGCAGCAGTTAAAGATAAAGCAGGCAATCCAGTATACTATGTTGGTCTTGCCGTGGATACAACTAATCGCAAGCAGGCTGAAAAAGCCCTGAGGGAATCAGAACGACGGTTTCGTGAGATGTTGGGAGGTGTCAAGCTGGTGGCTGGCTCAATGGATACTCACGGCAATATAACCTTCTGCAACGATTTTATGCTCGAATTGACAGGTTGGAATCGAAATGAGATTCTGGGTCATAACTGGGCTGATACTTTTATTCCAGCCGATATCCGTGACCGGGATCGTCGTATAATCAACAAGAGTCTAGAACGAAAAATTGCCCCCGCCTATGGGGAGAGCGAAATTCTAACCAAAACCGGCGAGCGGCGGAAGATTCTATGGAGCAATACTCTGCTGCTTAATCCGAATGGAAGCAGCGCTGGATTTGCAGGCATTGGGGAAGATATAACTGAATACCGCTATGCCGAGCAAAAGACACGAGAACTCTTACAGGAACTAGAAGCAAGCAACCGAGAACTCAAGGATTTTGCTTACATCGTTTCCCACGATTTAAAAGCACCCCTGCGGGGTATTCGGTCCCTGGCAGAATGGCTTTACCTTGATTATGTTGATAAATTTGACGAAGAAGGCCAGCTGCATTTGAATATGCTTATGAGCCGAGTCGAGCGCATGCATAACCTCTTGGAAGGAATACTGGTATATTCTAAGGTAGGCTCTAAGAATGAGACTAGAACGGAGGTTAACCTAAACTTAATCCTAATTGATGTTATAGAAATGCTGTCGCCCCCGGATAATATCTCCATAATTATCGGTAACGATATGCCTACCTTGATATTAGAAAAAACCCGTATCCAACAAATTTTCGAAAATCTAATCAGCAACGCTATCAAATATATGGACAAACCGTTCGGACAAGTCAAAGTAACCTGTGAAAAACGGGGCGACTACTGGCTATTCAAAATTGCCGATAATGGTCCAGGTATAGATGCCAAATATTTTGACAAAATATTCACTATTTTCCAAACTCTTCAAGCCCGTGATGAATTTGAGAGCACCGGTATAGGATTAACCATTGTCAAAAAAATTGTGGAGTTATATAATGGTACGGTCTGGGTTGAATCACAGCTTGGTCAAGGGACAACTTTTTGTTTTACATTGCCATCATCGGCACCCTAAATATCAAGGAGGAAGAAAAGTGCGCAGTAAAAAACCAATTCTGCTGGTTGAAGACGACCAGGTCGATGCCATGACCGTTAATAGAGCTCTAAAAGACATTAAGATTACCAACAAGTTAATTAGAACAGAAAATGGAGAAGAGGCCCTGGAATTTTTGAGAAATGAGAGTAATTTAAAACCATGTATTATTCTGCTGGATTTAAATATGCCAAGAATGAACGGTATTGAATTTCTTAAAGCCGCTAAAAACGACGCTAATCTAAAAATGATTCCAGTCAT
Organism: uncultured Syntrophomonas sp.; assembly: GCA_964457945.1. GTDB lineage: Bacteria > Bacillota > Syntrophomonadia > Syntrophomonadales > Syntrophomonadaceae > PHAA01. The sequence goes on along the minus strand of CAYWFX010000004.1, from coordinate 161,652 downwards.
TGTATTGACAACATCCCATGAGGAATGGGATAGAATCCAAAGCTTCAACCTGGGAGCTGCAGGTTATATGGTAAAACCAGTTGATTATAAACAGTTTGTTGAGGTAGTAAGGGTCATTGACCTTTATTGGACTTTGAGCGAGCTTCCCGATTAGATCTGGCAGGTTTGAAAGAATAATAACCCTGCTTACAAATCCCAGCAGGGTTATATTTAGCTCGTATTAGTTATGTATCATATCGAATTATTTTTTAATCTCATGTGAGTATGATCCAGATCTACCACAATAACTTCCCGACCGATTTTCTTGACCGCCTCCCAAGGTATCACCAGCTTCTGTCTATCCGTCCAGAAGTTTAGCATATTTCCCTTGTTGGGCAGTATTATAGATACAATCTTACCGGTTTCTTGGTCTACCATCATATCTGATTCACCCACTGTTCCCATACGCATTCCATCATAAATGTTTACCATTTCCTTGCCCACCAGTTCATTAAGACGCACCTATCTATCCCCCCTAAACTCCGGTATGCCCAAAACCTCCTCCTCCCCGATCGGTTCCGTCCAAGATCTCCACTTCCAGGATCTCTGGCTTTATCACCCGGGCAAAAACCATCTGGGCAACCCTTTCACCTCTTTTTAATGTATACTCTTTGTCCCCCAAATTTATAACAATTAGCTTGATTTCACCCCGATAATCGGAATCAATAGTTCCAGGCGTATTCAGCAAGGTCAAACCATGTTTTAATGCCAATCCGCTCCGGGGACGGATCTGCGCCTCATAATCATTCGGCAGAGCAATGGCTATACCAGTGGGTACCAGCACCCGTTCTCCGATCCCTATGGTTAGATCTTCCCCATTGGCTGCATAGATATCTAAACCTGCTGAACCGGAAGTCATATAACGCGGTAAGGGTAAATCAAAAGAATGAACTCGGTTAATCATTACCTTCATTATCTATTCCCCCACCATTTCTGAAATTCCTGTTCCACAAGCGGCAGGACTTCTTTATCTCCAATCGCTGCGAGGGAAAATAGTTCTGGTTTAAAAATCCGGTGAGCCATTTCTTGTATCATAATAGGTTTTACTGCATAAACTCTTTCGATTATTTCTTCCGGACTAACTATCTCACCATACATCATCATAGATTTTGCCAATCGAGTCATCCGATTCATGACACTTTCCAAACCCAAAGAAATCGAGGATTTCATCAACTTCTGAGTACGGGTTATCTCCTCATCCTTCACCCCATGCTTAATAAAATCGTCTATTTGTTCATATAATGCAGCACAGAATTTCCCCACTTTATCTGGGCCAGTGCCAATATATATGCTATACAGGCCTGTATCAGAATAGCTGGACGGGTAGGAATAGACGGAATAAGCTAGTCCCAACTCCTCTCTAAGTTTTTGAAAAAGCCGGGAACTCATGCCTCCTCCTAAAATGCTGTTCATAACATTCTGAGTATACCTATCTTCATTATTGTATGATATCCCGGGTACTCCCAGGCAAATCTGCACTTGCTCTACTTCCTTGGGAAGAAGATTGATAAAAGGGGATACTTCTGCAGGTTTCTCCTGTAAAAAGACGGGAAAATCAACCTTTCGAGATTCCAATGCACTTTCTATGAACTCTCTTATTTTTGCATTGTCCACATTACCTGCTACGGAAATAACCATATTGGCAGGTACATAATATTTTTTATAAAACCGAAACAGCTCGTCCCGATTCATATTAGAAATGGTATCCATAGTACCCAGGATAGAAAAGCCCATGGGATGTCCTTCCCAAAATTTGCGGGCAAATACATCATGAATAAGTTCATCAGGGGTATCTTCATACATGTTAATTTCTTCGATAACGACGTTTCTTTCCGTATTAAAATCCTTTTCAGTCAACTGAGAATTGAAAAGCATATCAAAAACGATTTCCATAGCCGAGTATATATCTTCATCTAGGGTACGGGCATATACGCAGGTATGTTCTTTGGAGGTAAAGGCATTTAGCTGACCGCCAATACTTTCGAAGCTTTCCGCTATTTCCCGAGCCGTCCTCTTTGCTGTACCCTTAAAAAGCATATGCTCTATAAAGTGACTTGCTCCCGCCAGGCTGGGTATTTCATTGCGTGAGCCAACTCTTATATATACTCCTATGGCAGCGGACTTCAAATAAGGTATGTCTTCAACTACAAGTTTTGCACCATTGCTAAGACTCCAACTATCAATCAATGTGATTACCTCCATATTCTTACGAATCTTAATTTCTATTCTTCATCAATAGCATTATTCCTGTTTGTAGGTTTCATAATACCTTGTAATAACCTTTTTAGATACCCGGGCTGCCTATCTATATCTTCCCGACTGACCAAAGCAACACTTCTAAAATAACCTCCATCGACATATACGTCAATTTCTCCTAAAACTTCACCTTTCTTTAAGGGTGCTTCCAGATTATAGTTTAACCGTATTCTTTTTTCAATGTTAGATTTATTATTCCCCAACCAGATCCATAAATCCTCTGCCGGGACGATGTCAGCCCAACTTTTCTCACCATAATTAATTTTTAGATTTTTAAAGGGCAGTTCATGATCAAGCAATTTCTGTTGACTGGTGTTATTAAAGCCATAATCCAGCAGCTTTCTACAATCTCCCTCCCGATCACCTGATTTCAGAACTACAGCAATAAGTCCTCTATTGTCGCGAGTGGCCGAAGCCACCAGACACTTCCCCGATGCGTCAGCAGTACCCGTTTTAATTCCGTCTGCTCCAGGATAGCCTCTTAATAAGCCATTGGTATTACGAATGGTAAGGGCTTGCTGGTATCCAGGATGTTTAAAATCGGTCTCTGCGGTAGATACCATTTTAGCTATATAGGGTTTAGAAAGGGCATTACGACCTATCAAGGCCAGATCATAAGCGGTACTGTAATGATCTGAATCAGGAAGCCCGGAAGCATTTTTAAAACGGGTCTGCATAGCCCCAATGGCATAGGCCTTTTTCGTCATTAGATAGCCAAAAAAAGCTTCATCACCGGCGATGTGTTCAGCCAGCACCACGGCCGCATCATTGGAAGAACGGATAAGAGCAACCTTTAATAATTCTCCCACAGTCAGCTGTTGCCCCGCACGCAAACCAATAGTATACTCTGGTGTTCTGTCCGCATATTTGCTAACAACCGCTATTTCATCCAGGCCAGCATATTCTAAAGCTAAAATAGCTGTCATCATTTTGGTAGTGCTGGCCATTGGGCGCCTGGTGGTCGCATTTTGTCCCAGAATGGGCTGACCAGTCTCCCGATCTATCAGACAATAGTATGATGAACTAAGGCGGGGTACAGCTAATAGTGGAGCAGGAAATACCAGGCATAAACAAATGATAAGCGATAACAGGATTTTTTTATTATTCATCACCGTAGACCTAATTACTTGCATTATTGGGACCAGCCGTTATCTTGTTTATCGTTATCATTTGATACTTCTGTTCCTGTAAATACTTAAGCATATCGGGAAGTGCTTTCACAGTTGGCTCGGTTGGGTGCATGAGGATTATGGCATCATTGTGCACCTTATTGCTCACCCTTTTTACGATTGTGGCAGGATTAGGACGCTGCCAATCTATAGTATCCACGCTCCACATTATATACTTATAATTGAGCCCATTCACCGCCCTGACCAGTTGAGGATTGTATTCTCCGTATGGAGAGGCAAAGAAAGTAGTGGGCTGCCCTGTTATTTTGCTGATAATCTCTTCAGCCTTTTTAATTTCACTGCCAACCTCTCCGGGAGACAACTGATTAAAATGACAATGCCGGTAACCATGATTTTGGATGCTGTGCCCAGCTTGCACCATTTGTTTTAATAATTCAGGGTTCTTTTCTGCCCACTTGCCGGTAACAAAAAAACTTACCTGGGCATTACTTTTCTTAAATTCCTCTAACATAGCTGGAATAAACTCTTCACCCCAATCCACGTTGACCGTTATAGCTACCACCTTGGTACCAGTATTGCCTTGAAATATCGGTTCTTCAATATTGGAAGCAACCATGGTATTTTCCTGGCTGAAAAATGCCAGGGCCATAAATCCACAAGCTAACAGGATAACTACAGCCATGGTGAGTAAGCTTTTCTTGGAAAAATAATAAATTTTCACTTTAAATCATTTCTCCCCTCTGAACTCTACATATATACGGCCATTCTGCAAAGCGGTCTTAATAATGAGCGGGCCATTCCGGTTATTCATAAATTTCATATCCAGATGCCCGTAATTCACCGTGGCATCTTTTCCCTCGGGAACATAGTGAACGGGCTTAGTATGAGCGTGTCGTTCAATGATGGGCAGCTTAGCTAGCAAAGCTGCATTATATACAGTACTGGATACCTGACAGACACCTCCCCCATACCCGACATCATATCCTCCGTTTAATATAATAGGAGCAGGAAGATACCCCCTCTCTGGCGTTCTAGGCCCAGTAGCTTCATTAAATGAAAATGCTTCCCCCGGCCATACCAAGGTATTATTTATACTTTTCAATGCTGCTGAAATATTATTGTACCTTTCTGAACTGCCATGAAACCAGGTCTGATAATGAGCTATGGGATGCCTGGCGTTCGCAATATCCTGGCTGCGATGAAGTGGCTGGCTAGTTATAATTTCCAATTGAACATCCTGCCCCGGAGCAGCTGCTTGTATTTGTTCCAAAGTTTTATCGACATCCACACTTGTTCCAGATTCTTCAATCATGATGACCCCTGTTTCTTGGTCTAATCTTGGCTCAATCGGTAGTTTCTGATATCTGATGGCCAACTCTTCGACTACCCCGCGCAGTTCTCCCGGAAGCAGTCTTTCCACTAAAACATTCTCAACGGTAACACCTTCCGGAACCCCCAATAAATCACGTTCTATTTTATCCAGCCAAGTTGTTATCAGCGTTAAACTTATAAAAAAGGACACAAGAAAAAGGGTTCGGCTATCTAATTTAATAACGTGAAACCCTTTCTTTAAAAAATAATACCCACCGCCTTTTTATTTTCTTATAAAAATAATATTCGGCAGTGAGCACTACTATTCAGTTTTCTTTTCAAGCTTAAACAATATTTCGAGCTTGAACCCTAATAAACCTGAAATATACCGGCTAATTTACTTCCTCATTATATCCTTAACTTTGAAGAGGCGCAGATTGATTTGCCATTTTCAAAGCTGCTTTCCGAGAAAGATTCACCCTACCTTGACGATCAACTTCGGTAACTTTGACCTCAATTTTATCACCAAGTTTAACAATATCCTCAACTTTGTTTACCCTCGCTTCGTCAAGCTGGGATATATGCACTAGTCCCTCTTTACCGCTGGAACCCATAACCCCTGGAATAATCTCCACAAAAGCTCCGAAGTCCATTATTCTCTTAACAGTTCCCATATAAACCTTACCCACCTCAACCTCAGCGAGAATGGATTCAATTAGGAAACGAGCCTTCTTGGCACCTTCATCATCGGTGGCAATAATAAACAGGCTGCCGTCATCTTCAATGTCAATTTTGCAGCCACTCTCGGCCACGATTTTATGAATGGTTTTTCCACCCGGGCCAATGATTTCTCTAATTTTGTCAGGGTGAATTTGCATCCTAATCATTTGAGGCGCATAAGGAGATAGTTCTACATTTGGTTTATCAATCGCCGCCATCATTTTTTCCATGATGAACATTCTACCCTCTCTAGCCTTGGCTAGTGCGGTCTCTACTATTTCCCGGTTTACGCCGCTAATCTTTATATCCATTTGCAGAGCCGTAACTCCCTTGGCAGTACCAGCCAACTTAAAGTCCATATCACCTAGTGCGTCTTCTATACCCTGAATATCGCTTAATATAGCAAATTTATCCTCACCCTTGACCAATCCCATAGCTATACCAGATACCGGTGCCTTGATGGGAACGCCAGCATGCATCAACGATAAGCTGCTGCCGCAAACACTACCCATTGAGCTGGATCCATTGGATTCCAATACTTCTGATACGACTCTAATGGTATAAGGAAATTCTTCAAGTGATGGCAGAACTGCCAACAAAGCTCTTTCAGCCAGGGCTCCATGTCCTATATCTCTTCTGCTAGGCCCGCGCATCGGCTTGGTCTCGCCCACACTGTAAGGCGGGAAATTATAATGATGAATATATCTTTTTGATTCATCAATTCCCAGGCCATCCAGAAGCTGATTTTCACGAATAGGTCCTAAGGTAGTGACTGACAATACCTGAGTCTGCCCCCGAGTAAACAAGCCAGAGCCGTGCGGTCTAGGCAGGAAACCCACCTCGCAGCTAATCTGTCTTATTTCATTCAGTTTTCTTCCATCTACCCGGTCGCCTTCATCCAGGATCATTTTTCTGACAATTTCTTTGAGCAGCTTGTCCACTGTACCTGCTACTGCTTTTACTTGATCCGGATAAATCTCCTTAAAATGCTCCATGATAGTTGCACGAGCTTCGTCCATGTGAAGCTCACGGGACATCTTATCAGGATCTTTAACTGCTTCTTCTAAACGGGAGGTGGCAAATTCTCTAACCAGGCTGTTCATCTGCTCATCCACAGCTACAGTCGCTACTTCCAGCTTCACTTGTGCCAGTTCAGATATAATTGGTTCCAGAAAAGCATTAATTCTTTTAATTTCCTCATGAGCAAAGAAAATTGCTTCCAGGATAGTCTGTTCTGGAACTTCGTTGGCATGACCCTCGACCATCATAATAGCTTCTTTAGTTCCTGCCACTACCAAGTGTAAATCACTCAGATGATGCTGTTCTACGGTCGGGTTTATGATTAGTTGGCCGTCTATTAGACCAACAATTACTGCTGCTACTGGTCCAGCAAAGGGTATGTTAGAAACGCCCAAGGCTACGGCAGCCCCTATTATCGCAGTAATGTCAGGTGAATTATCCTTATCAACTGATAAGATGCTAGCCACCACCTGCAGATCATTTTTATAAGCTTTAGGGAATAGGGGCCTAATGGGACGGTCTATCTGACGGGCTGAAAGTGTTGCATTTTCAGTGGCTCTACCTTCTCGTTTAATAAAGCCACCCGGAATTTTACCTATTGCATATTGCTTTTCTTCATATTCAACGGTTAACGGGAAAAAATCAAGGCCTTCCCGAGGACTAGATGCTGTAGCAGTAACTAAAACAACAGTATCTCCATATCTTACTAGAGCTGATCCATTGGCCTGTTTAGCTACCTGTCCGACTTCTACCACCAGGGTTCTTCCGGCAATCTCGGTTTGGTATTTGTGAACGATGTGAAACTCCTCCTTTCGCTATGTCTGTATAAATTTAAAGAGCGGCATTCCGCTCTTTACCTGCGTAGACCTAATCGAGTAACAATGGTGCGATAACGGTCAAAATTATTATTCTTCAGATAATCCAAAAGTGACCGCCTTTGTCCAACCATTTTTAATAGGCCTCTTCTCGAATGATGGTCTTTTTTATTTGCTTTAAGATGTTCATTCAAATAATTTATTCTATCAGTAAGAATAGCTATTTGCACCTCAGGGGAACCAGTGTCATTCTCATGTACCTGATAAGCCTTAATAATTTCTTGCTTTTTTTCCAAAGACAGAGCCAAGCTTTTCACCTCCTCACTTATAAACGCCACTGACCAAGACTGGTGTCGGTGAAATCGCCAACCCTAGTCGGTGGTTACAGGATTTATTACTGCCTGGTTATAACAGTATTCATCCAATTACCTATATTTATGTTTTAAAACCAGGTCAAAGACCTTGCCGCTCTTTGCTGTCCACTGACCTACAACAGAGTTATTTTAACATAGTGCTAACGAAAAGTAAACTTGGAGCACGCCTTATAAATCCCCATCGTAAGCCTTGCATATCTCCTCAGCTCTATTGCGATCCCTGGCAATCTGGGAAACCAGTTCTTCCAGAGATTGAAAGCGCTGTTCTTCTCTCAGTTTCTCTAAAAATGACAGACTTATTTCTTGCCCGTATATGTCTCCCGCAAAATCCATCAGGTGGGCTTCAATGGAAATAGGGTATTCTTGGTGAAAGGTAGGTTTGCTGCCAATATTGACCACACAGTGATAAACTTTGCTGCCTATCCTGGCACGAGCCGCATAAACGCCTTGGCCCGGAATATTATAAATAGTTTCCACCCCTAAATTAGCGGTAGGAAACCCAATCCGGGAACCTCGATGTTCGCCCTCTACTACCACTCCTTCAATGACTGGGTGATAGCCCAGCATGTTATAGGCAGTAAGAACATCCCCAACTTCCAACGCTTTTCTAACCAGACTGCTCGAAATCGGCTCTCCCTCATAGGTTACCGGAGCTATAATGTTTACCCCGAAACCAAATTCATCTCCCAGTTGCTTAAGATATTCGGGAGTTCCTGCTCCCCGATGTCCAAATGTGTAGTTAAAACCTACAAATACCTCACTAATCTGCAATGCGCTAATTAATATTTTTTCCACAAATTGCTCTGGCGACCAACCCGCAATTTCGCGAGTAAAAGTATTATAGATAAGTACATCCAGCCCAATTTTCTCTAACAAATCGGCCTTACCGTGGGGTGTTAGTAACAAGCGGGGTGCTCTTTCCGGCATTAGTACCTGGGCTGGGTGAGGTTCAAATATAAATGCTAAGGCCTGACCCCTATTAACCGCAGCCTTCTCTATCAAAGCTTGAATTAAACTCTGATGTCCCTTGTGTACTCCGTCAAAATTACCCAATGCAAGATAAATTGGCTTGCTTTTATCATGAAAATTTTCAATTCCCATTACTGTTTGCATTACGGAAACTCCTTGTAAATATTATTTAAATACTTTGACTGGCTGTAAAATTGTACGGTTTTCGTCCTCCGCGCATTGGGCAATAGTAACCAGCTTGCCCTGTGGGTCATAAACTCTGACAATTCCTGGAGGAATTTTTGCATCGATAGTGATGCGGTTACCGTTGTTTATTCTATCCAATTCCTCAGAATTAACCGTAATCTGCCCTAGATGCATAAGGGGAAAATCTACAGCCTTAATCAAATCGGAGAGGTTAGCAGTATGTTGATTGATTTCCTCCAGGGAATAAGAATTTTCGATAGCAAATTTCCCTGCTCTTATACGGGTTAATGCTGACAGGTAGGCTCCAGTTCCAAGTTCTGCACCAATGTCATGACAAAGAGTTCTTATATATGTACCTTTTGAACATCCCACTTCCAGTTTTATCTGAGGTCTATTTTCTTCATCTATATCCGTAGTCAATAATTTTATATATTCAATCTCAATCTCTCTAGATTCTCTATCTACCGTGATTCCCTGGCGAGCTAGCTCATACAGTCTATCTCCTTGGTAATGTACGGCAGAATACATAGGTGGTATTTGGCGGATATTACCCGTATATTTTTTCAGTATCTCCGGCAAATGACCTAAATTATAATTAGTATCGTCACTATAAACAATCTTTCCCCAGGCATCCTGAGTATCAGATACACCGCCCAGGGTCATCGTAGCCAAGTAAACCTTGTTTTTTTCACTAACATATTCAATGACTCGAGTAGCATACCCAATCGCCACCGGCAGGACTCCTAAAGCCATCGGATCTAATGTTCCCAGATGCCCCAATTTTGTCTTAGGAAACACTTTCTTCAGCTTTTTGATTACATCAAAGGAGGTCATGCCCGCGGCTTTATTTACATTGATAAAACCATCCACCTAACCGACCACACCCTCCACGGTTAAAATCACTTGCCTCTCTGCATCTTCCATGCTTCCATCCTGCTTGGCCCCCGCCGCTCTCCGGTGACCCCCCCCTCCGAATACAGCCGCTAGAGCAGACACATCCACATCTCCCTTGGAACGAAAACCAATTTTTATAAGCCCTGGGCTTATCTCTCTGAATAGTAATCCTACCTCTACACCTTTTATCATTAAGGTGTGATTAATAATACCTTCCGGGCATATGTCTAAAGCTCCTATGGCCTTTACATCTTCGTAATTCAATATCATCCAAGCAATTTTGCCGCTGGTATTAAAATTAATATGTTCCAAAGCCAGACACAACAACATCACTTCAGCCCGGCTCTTGGATTCGAACAAGTTTAGCTTTATTAAATCCAAATTTACTCCCTTATCGAGTAAATCTGCCGCAGTTCGAAAGGTTGCGCTGCTGGTGCTGTTGTGCATAAATCCACCGGTATCCTGAACTACACCCACATATAGAGCATTGGCAATATCAGGAGTAATTTCGACCTCCAAATACCGCAAAAGCTCAAATACCAGTTCTGCCGTCGATGATGAACAGTTATCAACATAATTTAAGTTGCCAAACATAGTATTACTTTGGTGATGATCAATATTTATTGTGAATACCCTCTCTTCAAGGATATTAACTACCATTTCGCCAGTACGCTCCTCATCAGAGCAGTCTAAAAATATAACATTTCTTACCGTTTCTTTCAATTGCTCGGGGCGAAGCATGGCATCACTACCCCTTAAATAACTATATATAGCTGGAACCGGATCCTGCAAAAGAATCTGCACGTTCTTTCCCATAGCAAGAAGCCCTAAATACAAGCCAATTAACGAGCCAATACAATCACCATCTGGAATTGCATGTCCTACCAGCAGGTAATCATCCTTTTTTTTTATTTCTTGGGCGATTTTATTCAAGCTCTTCATCCACCTGTTCCTTATCCCCCTGATTTTCCTTAAGCCCTTCCAGCAATGCAGAAATCTTCATCCCATGTTCTATAGATTTATCCAAGCGAAATTCCAAGTCAGGCGCATGCCTAATCTGAATACCCTGTGCCAGACCCGACCTAATAAAACCTCGAGCTTTTTGCAATGCTTGCATGGTTTCAGATTGTTTTTCTTCACTACCCAGGATACTAATATAGACCCGAGCATGACTTATATCCTGAGCTACGTCCACTCGTGTGACTGAAACCGATGTAAAATCAATGCGAGGGTCTTTTATGTCTTCCTGTATTATGGTCGACAGAATTCTCTTTATCTCTACGGCCATTCTTTCCTGCCTGCGTTTTCCCATCTTAACACCCCATCCAGTGGACTATTTACTATTCTTCCATAATTTCTGCGCTAACGCCGCCATTCCCAGTATGGGTGGTAAAAAGTCCAGTGATCGATATTCTAAAGCTTTCGGGCAATCTCTTCCATAGTATAGGCTTCGATAATATCGCCTTCTCTAATATCATTAAAGTCTTTGATGCCAATCCCGCATTCATAGCCCTCCACGACTTCCTTGGCGTCATCTTTAAACCGCCTCAAAGATGAAAGTTTCCCCTCATAGACTATGACTGAGTCCCGTAATACTCGCATACTAGCATTTCTTTGCAGTTTGCCGTCAATTACATAAGAACCACCAATAGTTCCGGCATTTGGTGTTTTGAAGGTAGCCCTTACCTCGGCACGGCCCAAATATTTCTCGCGGTACTCGGGATCAAGAAGCCCTTCCATAGCTTTCTTCACAGCATCGATAGCCTCGTATATTACCCGGTACAGGCGAACATCTATATTTTCCTCTTCGGCATATTTCCGAGCTTTCACATCAGGTCGCACATTGAATCCGATAATAATCGCATTGGACGCCGAAGCCAACATCACATCAGTTTCAGTAATAGCTCCTACTGCTGAATGAATAACATTCACCTTGACCTCACCGGTACTTAGCCTGAGCAACGATTGCGCCAAGGCTTCAATGGAACCCTGAACATCGCCCTTTATTATCAGGTTCAATTCTTTCATTCCCGTCGCCATTTGCTTGTAGAAATCATCCAGCGAAATCTTACTGTTACGCTTTTGATCTTCCAGCTTCTTCTCACTCAATCTCAGACTGGCTATCTCCTTGGCAATCTTTTCGTCACAAACCTGAACTTTTTCTCCTACTTCAGGAACATCGGACCAACCAGTAATTTCTACCGGCATGGAGGGTAAGGCCATTTCAACCTTACGTCCCCGATAATCGGTCATAGCCCTTACTTTACACCAGGTAAACCCACATATTATTGAGTCCCCTACCTTTAAAGTACCCTTCTGAACCAGTAAAGTGGCTACCGCACCGCGTCCTTTATCGAGTTCGCCTTCTATCACGACGCCTTCGGCTGGCCGGTCCGGGTTAGCTTTTATTTCATGCATTTCTGCCACCAACAATACCCTCTCCAAGAGGTTATCAATACCCATACCAGTTTTCGCAGATACCGGTACAAACATGGTGTCGCCGCCCCACTCTTCAGCCACAATATTATATTCAGTCAGCTGTTGCATTACCTTGTCTGGATTAACATCGGGCTTATCCATTTTATTCAAGGCGACTACAAAGGGAACTTTAGCAGCTTTGATATGGTTGATCGCTTCTATGGTCTGAGGCATAACCCCGTCATCGGCTGCCACCACCAGGATTACTATATCAGTAAGGTTAGCACCTCTGGCTCTCATAGCCGTAAATGCCGCATGCCCTGGGGTATCAATAAATGTTATGCGGTTATCATTAACCGTTACCTGATATGCTCCAATATGCTGAGTAATCCCCCCGGCTTCTCCCGAAACCACATCTGCTTTACGAATCTTATCAAGCAATGAGGTCTTACCATGATCCACATGGCCCATAACTGTAATAATGGGCGAACGGGGCAAGAGGCTTTCATCGCTGTCAACGATATCTTCCAGTATTTTTTGTTCTTCGAGGACTTCACGTTCAACCGCCACGTCATAGAGGCTGGCAATAATCTCTACAGTTTCATAATCAATCTCCTGATTGATAGTCGCCATTATACCAAGTTCCATTAGCTTTTTAACGATTTCTGCTGAACCTTTAGCAAGCCTGTCTGCTAATTCTCTTACCTGGAGGGAATCGCCTACAGTAATCAAATCAGGCGTTACTAAAATTGCATCCTCTTTTTTCTTTTTATGCTTACCCTTTTTCTGGGGTCGGCTGTAATCTTTAGTAAACTGAGGTTTTGGGGGAACCGCTTTCTTGGGCGGTTTACCCTGAGTATTAGTAAATCCCGGCTTTTTATTGGGCCCGAATCCGGGATTAGTGGTTGGCGTCGAAGATGCCGGTCTAGGGCCAGTTCCTGGTCTAGGGGCTCCCGGCCTGTTATCTTGGCCACTCGTTGGTCTGGGGCCGGTTCCTTGTCTAGGGGCACCTGGCCTATTATCCGGACCACTCGTTGGTCTGGGACCGGTTCCTGGTCTAGGGGCACCCGG
>CAYWFX010000004.1:0-148349 GCA_964457945.1 uncultured Syntrophomonas sp. | reverse complement strand
CGGTTCCTGGTCTAGGGGCACCCGGTCGATTATCCGGGCCACTCGTTGGTCTGGGACCGGTTCCTGGTCTAGGGGCACCCGGTCGATTATCCGGGCCACTCGTTGGTCTGGGACCGGTTCCTGGTCTAGGGGCACCCGGTCGATTATCCGGGCCACTCGTTGGTCTGGGACCGGTTCCTGGTCTAGGGGCACCCGGTCGATTATCCGGGCCACTCGTTGGTCTGGGACCGGTTCCTGGTCTAGGGGCACCCGGTCGATTATCCGGGCCACTCGTTGGTCTGGGGCCGGTTCCCGGTCCAGCAGTACCCTGTCTATTATCATAGCCACTCGTCGGTCTGGGCTGATTGTTTCTAGCGTCAGTGCCATGTTTCTCAAACTCTGGCGGCTGAATTGGCTGGGCACCGGATGGATTAGATTGTGAACCCACTGGCCTACTTCCAGATGCCCTTTCCTGGTCTTTCCCCACAGGTCCGCTTGGGGTATTAATTCCTGGTCTTGGTTGAACCGCTCTATTTATACCCGAATTCTGCTGCGCCCCGGGAGAGCTGGTGGCAGAGCCCTTCCGGGGTTCAGCACTTGGGCGCTCGTCCCGAACAACTGAACCTCCTTTTTGAGGGGCTGGTTCATTTTTTTCACCCAGTCGCTTTCTAACCCAGGAGGCCTGTGATTCTTCCATCGTACTCATGTGATTTTTAAGATCCAACCCTAAATTTTGTAGGGTATCAACCATCTCTTTACTGGGTATCCCGAGTTCTTTCGCCAATTCATGTACTCTTATTTTGGCCATTCAACCACCCCCATAGTTTTTGCCTCTTTTGCAGCTGCCTCTACTGCTTTCACAATAGCACTAGCCATACCCGAATCGTTTATGGTTATGGCTACTCGATAGGCTTTACCAATACTGGCACCTAATTCATATTTATCACCTAGCACCATCCAGGGAATGTGCTGTTTGGCACAACTTTTCATCAATAATTCCCTGGTATTTTCAGCTATATCTTTACTCATAAGCAAAATACAAGCCCTATGCCTTATCAGACTTGTTCTGGCTGCCATAGCACCCGAAGAGGTCTTTCCGGCTCGTTGGGCTATACCTATGAGGTTATATGCTTTTTTCAAATTACCACGCACCTTTTTCTATGGGCTACTCTTTATATTTAACTGTCCTCTAATGTGGTTCAGAATATCTTGATCGATTTCGTGCTGGAGAGCTTTTTGCAGCCTCTTACCCTTTAGCGCTAAATTAAAACAATCCTGGTCAGGACAAAGGTATGCTCCCCGCCCCGACTTTTTCCCGGTAGAATCAATTTCCACCAAGCCCTCCGGGGTCCTGACCACCCTTATTAATTCCTTTTTATTCTTCATTTCCCTGCAACCTACGCACATTCGCTGCGGCAGTTTGCGCGCTTTAATCATCGGGTTCATTCTCCTCTTCCGCCTGGCTTTCACTCTTAATATCTATTTTCCAGCCAGTAAGTTTAGCAGCTAAGCGGGCATTTTGCCCTTCTTTGCCAATGGCTAAGGAGAGTTGATAATCAGGTACAACCACCCGGGCTTTTTTCCCCTCTCCATCTATCCATACTGACAAGACCTTGGATGGACTTAGGGCATTAGCTATAAATTTATCCGCGTCTCTATGGTACTTGATAATATCAATTTTTTCACCATTTAACTCAGTCACAATATTCTGTACCCTAATACCGCGAGGCCCAACGCAAGCACCAACCGAATCGATTTTATCCTCAATGGAATGCACCGATATTTTGGAACGTGAACCGGCTTCTCTAGCAATAGATTTAATTTCCACTAATCCATCATATATTTCCGGAACCTCAAGTTCAAATAGCCTTTTCAAAAAATAGGGATGAGTTCGAGAAATAAATACGCTAGGACCCTTGGAAGTGTTTTTAACCTCATATATATAACCTTTAACTCTTTGCCCAACTTCATACCTTTCAGATAAAATCTGATCGGAAGGCAGCATAATTCCCTCAGTTCTTCCTAGGTTTACCACTACCGTTTTAGATTCAATCCTCTGAATGGTTCCGGTTACTACTTCTCCTTCTCGTTCAGAAAATTCTTCAAATATCAAGGTCCTTTCAGCTTCGCGCAGCTTCTGTACTACTACCTGTTTTGCAGTCTGAGCGGCTATCCGGCCAAAATTCGAAGGAGTTATTTCCACACTGATTATTGTGTCCTCTTCACAACTGGGATCAATCATTTTAGCTTCATCCAATGATATTTCCATACAAGAATCCTTTACTTCCTGTGCAACCCGCTTCTGAGCATAAACTTGCACCTCGCCAGTCATTTTGTTTAATTCCACACTTACGTTCTGAGTGGTACCAAAATTCTTTTTATAAGCTGTATTTAGAGCTGATTTAATTGCTTCAATTAACGCTTCCTGGGGAATTCCCCGTTCCTTTTCCAATTCCTTCAATGCCTGCATGAGTTCACTGGACATTATTCTTCCTCCTTATATATCTGGATGGAGCCGGACGATCGATATAACATCACGGGATATTTGCAGCAGATTACCCTCGATTTCTATACTTAATATATCTTGGTCAGTATTAGTTAGAATACCTATGAACTTCTTCTGCCCGTCCACAAGCTGTGAAGTCTTAACCAATACTCTTTCACCCTGAAATCTTTCATAATCGCTATCAGTCTTTAATATCCGGTCAATACCTGGGGATGATACTTCTAAATGATCGTAATAAAGGTTACTTTCTGTATCTATGTAATCTTTAATGGCTCTGGTAGCCCGTGCACATATGCCAACATCTACACCTTCTAAAGTGTCAATATAGATTCTTATAACCTGACCATCAAGTTCTTTTTTGTATTCGATTTCATATAAATCTATGCCCTTTTCCTGAAGCTTACTAGCGATTACAGACCTTATCTGTGAATCTATCGTTGCTCTGGCCATTTTCCTGTCACCCCCGTTATTTGTGAGGCTTCTTAGGTAGATTACAATAGAAAGAGTGGGCAGTTACCCACTCTTTCTAATACAGTATTAGCAAGATACATTAGAAGTATAACACATTGACATTTAATTATTCAAGTGAACATACAGTAAGGGATTACGAAATCAGGCAAAAAGACTAATTTGGGTTTTTTCGGGTAAGCCAGGAAAACAATTTTCCTTTCTTAAAATATCCATTGCGCTTTTATTCAGGCGAGTTCTACCCTGAAACTCTTCAATAGATATATACTCTCCATCATCCCGGCTGGCTATAATACCTTGAGCAGCAGCCGCTCCAACATTAGGCAAAGAAGCAAATGGTAAAATCAGACCCTTACCAGCAACTACAAATTTATGAGCATATGATTTATAGATGTCTACCGGATAAAAATAAAATCCCCGCACATACATTTCCATTGCCAGTTCTAATATGGTCAGGAGTTTTTTCTCTTTTTGCGGTGCATTTTGCCCCATCCGTTCAATTTCCTTGATTCGCTCTCGCACCGAATCATATCCTCCCAATATCGTTTCTGCCTCAAAATCTTCGGCCCTAATGCCAAAAAAGCTCGCATAAAATTCCAGAGGATAGTTAACCTTAAACCACGCAATACGGAAAGCCATCGTTACATATGCTACGGCATGAGCTTTGGGAAACATATACTTTATCTTTTGGCACGAATTTATATACCAGGGTGGTATGTGGCATTTCTCCATTTGAGCCACCTCGGGCAGTTTCAAACCTTTTCCCTTGCGAACCTTTTCCATTATTTCAAAAGCCTTATTCTTATCCATATCTTTATAAATCAAATAGGTCATTATATCATCGCGGGTACATATTACTTCATTCAGAGTGGCTACCTTATCGGATATCAGGCTCTGGGCATTATTGAGCCATACATCAGTCCCGTGTGAAAGCCCACTTATTCTTACTAGTTCTGAGAAACTAGTAGGTCGGGTGACTTCAAGCATCTGCCTGACAAAACGGGTTCCGAATTCCGGTATTCCAAAAGTGCCCACGCTCGAATCAATATCCTCAGCCTTGACTCCCAGTGGTTCTACCCCGGAAAATAACCTCATAGTATCCTTTTCGGAAAGGCTTATAGATGATGCCTTAATACCGGTTAAATCCTCTAACTCTTTGATAACAGTGGGATCATCATGCCCTAGTATGTCAAGCTTAACCAGCTGATCTCCTATCGCATGATATTCAAAATGGGTGGTGATAATCCCAGATCCCTTATTGTCAGCCGGGTGCTGCAAAGGTGTAAAATCTAAAATATCTTTGTCCTTGGGAACTACAATTAATCCGCCCGGGTGCTGCCCGGTGGTTCTTCTAACCCCGGTAATACCATGGGAAAGACGAGCCATTTCTGAGGCCTTTAGATCCAGTCCCTGGCCCTCAGCATATTTTTTAACAAAACCAAAAGCAGTCTTATCAGCAATTGTCGATATGGTTCCCGCTCGGAAAACATTGTGGCTGCCAAACAGTTCCTCTACATATTGATGAGCTCGGCTTTGATAATCACCGGAAAAGTTCAGGTCGATATCTGGTACCTTATCACCTTCGAAGCCTAAAAACGTTTCAAAGGGTATATCAAAACCGTCCTTATGCAATTCTTTATTGCAGGAAGGGCATACTTGGTCGTCTAAATCGGCTCCGCAGCCCACCGAATTATCCATAATAAATTCGCAATAAGAGCAATTAGGGCATATATAATGAGGTGGCAAAGCATTTACTTCGGTAATACCGGTAAAAAATGCCACCAGGGAAGAACCTACCGAACCCCGGGAACCAACTAAATAGCCGTCTTCATTTGATTTTTTAACCAGTTTATGGGCAATTAAATATAGTACCGAAAAGCCATACTTATTAATTGAAGCTAATTCCCTTTTCACTCTTTCTTCCACAATTTCAGGTAACTGACGCCCATAAATTGCATAGGCCTTTTCCCAAGTCAATTCATTAATTTCTTTTTCTGCAGTTTCAATTTGAGGCGGATAAAATCCATCGGGAACAGGTTTAATTGTTTCAACCAGGCTCGAAACAATCGCAGGATCATCTATTACTACGCGCTTGGCCTCAGCTTCACCCAAATAGGAAAATTCCTCCAACATCTCGTCGGTGGTTCGAAAATAAAGGGGTAGTTGCTCGCCAGCATCATCATAATCCTGTCCCGCCTTGATAATGGTACGAAATTTTTCATGATGGGGTTCCACAAAATGAACATCCCCGGTAGCAACTACTGGCTTATTCATTTTTCGCCCTAATTCAACTATACGTCGGTTTAAATTCATCAATGCTTCTTCTGACTCCACCAGACCTTTTCTGATCAGAAAAGCATTGTTAGCCCGGGGTTGAATTTCAAGATAGTCATAGAAGGATGCAATCGCGGTTAGTTCATTCTCACCCGCACCTCTAAGCAGGGCACGAAATAGTTCACCCGCTTCACAGGCCGTTCCCAAGAGCAGTCCCTCTCGATATTTGAGCAGTTCCTGCCGGGGTAATCGGGGCTGGCGGTAAAAATGATCCAAGTAACTTATACTTACTAGTTTATAAAGGTTCTTTAAACCCACCAAGTTGCAGGCCAGCAATATTATGTGATAAGGCCTCTCTTTTTTATCTTCCTCTACCAGGTATCCTTCGACCCCGTAAATTATCTTTATAGCATTATTAGCATTATTTCTATTGTGCTCTTCGGCTGCAGCGTAGGCTCCGGGAAACGACTGGATACAGCCGTGGTCAGTGATAGCAATTGCAGGATGTCGCCACAGGGCAGCCTTGCGGATTAATTCTTTTACTTCAGCCAGTCCATCCATGGCACTCATCTTGGTGTGGGCATGCAGCTCGATTCTCTTGTCTTCATTATTGTCGCTGCGACAGGTTTTCTCCTGTTGCTTATAGTGCTCCATAAATAAAGCAATTTCCTTAAGACGGCTATCAAAACGAATGCTGCCTTTTACCCTTATCCTATCTCCAATCTTTATTTTGTCATCCTCGCTCTTGTCCAAAAAAGCCTTTATCACAATAGTATCGTTGAAATCAGTAAGATAATAGCTCACCACCAGACGACCATCTTTCAAGACGTTGATGTCCTTATGCCATATTTCTCCTTCAGTTACAGCTGTCTTCATACCTTCTTCCAGTTCACAAACCGGTAACGGTTTGTTATGTATCACTTGTTCCAATTTTTTTCCTTCCCGGGAATTAAAACCGCGTTTTCCTGAGATGGCGATATCCTGGCCGACTTCGATGACCTCGAGTTGGCGATCTGTAAGCCAATTTCCCATCTCATGCTTAGCTTGGCCTGCGCCTTGATAAAGAACTCTCACCAAAACCTGCAGGGAATACTCCTGCCAGAACCAGTCCGCTAAGCTAGTGCAGGTTTCACTGGCTATTATCTCATTATAAAGAGCCTCATCACTGCTAATAATATCTATCCGGGTATTCTCAAACTTCCACCTAATCAATGGCAATTCCAACATAAACTTGCCAGCCAAAGATAAACAGGATGATAAATCATCCCGTCTAGTATCAATAATACTCTGCATACTCCCTGACGCATCCTTGAGTACGATATTCAATTCAATATGGTCCAGATAATCATGGTAAATATGCAACTGCTGGACAGTATTACTTATTATAATGCTGGGAATGGGTTGCGGTACAATAAGATGCAAGTTCCAACTTCGCTTCGCCTTGCATATCTCTACTTTCTCAATTAGGGTACCATCCCACACCTTAGTAAGCTGCTGGTCAATTTTGTCTTTAATAAAGGCCTGGAAATGCAGAGTCATTGACAAATCCTCCTAGTTTAACCTATCTATATTCTGTAAGCCCTTGACTCCTGATAACTCTTTGACAACCTGTTCAATGGACAGTTCCGATGGTAACTCCAATAATAACTCTATTTCCAAAAGGTTCTCGCTTTCCAGGCGGTTTAGATTGATATTCTTGATTAGAACTCCCAGATCACCAAGGATGGAACCAATTATTCCTACCTGACCGGGCTGATCCTTAGTTACCAAAAGTATACCCTTATACACACGCATACCCGTAAAATGCTGTTCAAATTTTGCAAAATAGATTAGTACAAACAGAATCAGTATGGTAGTTACGATTGCCGGCAAATACATGCCCGCCCCAACCGCCAAACCGATGCAGGCTACCCCCCAAAGTCCCGCAGCAGTAGTTAGACCACTTACCGTAGGGCCTTCTTTCATGATAGTCCCTGCTCCCAGAAAACCAATCCCGCTTATAACCTGAGCAGCAATACGACCTGGATCAGCATTGACGGTCCGGTAAAATTGGAAATACATGTCCAGGGAAACTATCATAGCCAAGGTAGAAGCTACACAAACCAGGGTATAAGTTCTAAAACCAGCCGGACGACTCAAGCTCTCCCGTTCCAAACCTATGAGCCCGCCAAGTATACAGGCCAGGGTAAGCTTAAATATAATTTCATAATTCGACATAAATAACCCACCCAAATAGTATTTTAGGAGTCTTGATTGTTGTGACAGAGAACCTTCCCCTGTCACATTGAATTAACAACTAGTTATTTCATCCCTGCGGCAATAATTCCCTTAATGGTATTCACCACCTGATCCAAGGAAACGAGTTCGGTTTCCCCTTCCCATCTTTTCTTCACTTCAGCCTGTTTTTCCTGCAAAGATTTAGGGCCAATGGTAATTTTTATAGGAATACCGATTAGATCGGCATCCTTAAATTTAACCCCAGCTCGCTCATCCCGATCATCTAAAATAACCTCAATGCCCTCTGCCATTAATTCCTCGTATATGGCATTAGCTGCTTGCATTTGCTCTTCTTTCTTGGCGTTAACCGGAATAATTATTACATGATAGGGGGCTATAGGTATCGGCCATATAATCCCGTTCGCATCATTATTTTGTTCAACAGCAGCTGCCATGGTACGAGAAACACCAATCCCGTAACACCCCATAACCATAGCCTTTTCTTCGCCATTGGCATTGATGAAACTAGCTCCCATTGCATCTGAGTATTTAGTCCCTAGTTTAAAGATGTGACCAACTTCAATACCTCGTATGGAATGCAAACTAGCGCTGCAAACCGGACAAAGATCGCCTTCCACAGCATTTCTCAAGTCAACAACCGCTTCCGGAATAAAATCTCGCCCCATATTAACATTGCTAAAGTGGTAGTTATCTTCATTGGCTCCACAACTAAAATTCTGCATCTGAGTAAGTTCAAGATCGGCATAGATTTTAGTATTTAAGCCCACTGGTCCTAGAGACCCAAAGCCAGCTCCGCATCTCTCCCGAACCGAAACTTCATCGGCCATAAATAATTGGTTACAGCCGAGATAATTTTTCAACTTTATCTCGTTCAAATCCCGGTCACCTCTCAAAACAACTGCTATAATCTCCTCATCAGCATTGTACATGAGAGTCTTAACTAGTTCTTTTTCGATAATACCCATATTCTTGACCAGATCCTGAACGGTTCTCAGTCCAGGCGTGTGGCTTTTATCCATATCCCTTAAATTAAGCTCGGACGATGGTTCATCCTGTATAGTACACTCGGCCTTTTCCAGGTTAGCTGCATAATCACAGGTTTCGCAATATAACACGGTACATTCCCCACTATCAGCCAAGACCATGAACTCATGGCTTTCATTACCTCCGATAGCCCCACTATCAGCCTCTACCACCCGATAATTGAGGTTCATTCTGTCATAGATAGCCCGATAGGCAGCATACATTTTTTTATAAGATACATCCAAACCCTCATAATCAACGTCAAAAGAATAAAGGTCTTTCATAATAAACTCGCGGCCACGCATCAAACCAAAGCGAGGCCGGATTTCATCCCGGTATTTGTTTTGAATTTGATATAAGAGCAAGGGCAAATCACGATAAGACTGCACCTCTGCATCAACCAGGGTGGTTATAATTTCCTCATGGGTGGGCCCTAATGCAAAACCCCGGTTATGCCTATCATATAGGCGAAACATTTCATCCCCGTATACTGACCAGCGCCCTGATTTCTCCCATAATTCCTGGGGCTGGATGATGGGCATCATCAGCTCTTGCCCCCCGGCGCGATCCATCTCTTCCCTAATAATATTCTCAATCTTTCTGAGCACTCGTTTGGCCAAGGGCAGGTAACTATAGACTCCTGCCGTAGTTTTTCTTATAAAACCTGCCCGGAGCAACAATTGATGGCTGGCAATCTCAGCTTCACTGGGCACCTCTCTTAATGTGGGATAAAACAACTGTGATGCCTTCATTATCCTACCTCCTATGAATTGATTTCTTAGATTTCACTTCAACAGGTCCTTAAATCTGTTTAATTTTCTCTATCTCATGCAAAAGCTCTCTCATCAGTTCCCCTTCGGGAACTTTTTTGATAATTTCCCCTTTGCGGAACAAAAAACCAAAGCCCCGGCCTCCGGCTATACCTACATCGGCTTCCCTGGCTTCACCGGGTCCATTCACTACACAACCCATAACCGCCACTTTAAGAGGTTCTGGCATAGTACGTATGGTCCGGTCTATCTCCTCAGCCAGCTTGATTAAATCAATCTCACAGCGCCCGCAGGTAGGACAGGATATTAATTCCACGCCCCGATTCCGCAGTCCTAAACCTCGCAATATCTCATAAGCCGCCCAGACTTCCTCTACCGGGTCAGCAGTCAGAGAAACCCGCACTGTATCCCCTATGCCTTCATAAAGAAGCATTCCGATACCCAGTGCAGATTTTATTAAAGCCCGATCTTTAGTGCCGGCTTCGGTTATTCCAATATGCAAAGGATAATCCACTTTTTCTGCCATCATTCGATAGGCTTCCAAACTCAACAATACTGAGGACGATTTCAAGGAAATTTTAATCTCTCTAAAATCCATATCCTCTAATACTCTTATATTTTGCAGAGCACTTTCTACCATGGCTTCCGGGCAGATTCCCTTATATTTCTCCAACATGCTTTTATCTAAAGAGCCAGAATTAACCCCAATGCGAATAGGTATTTGCATATCTTTGCATGCATTTACCACCGCCGCTACCTTGATTTTATCTCCAATATTGCCTGGATTGATTCGTAACCCATCTGCACCTGCGGCCAGGCTTTTTAAGGCAAGTTTATAATCAAAATGAATATCCGCAACCAAAGGAATGGATATCGCCTTTTTTATACCTTTAATGGCTGATGCCGCATCTTCATCCACTACAGCTACCCTTACCAATTCGCAGCCAGCTTGCTCCAGTCTCCTAATTTGTTCCACGGTAGCCGGTATATTGCGAGTATCTGTACTTGTCATAGACTGAACCGCTATGGGGTTGTCCCCTCCCACGGCCAGCTTACCTATCATTACCGTTCTAGATTTCCTGCGCATATTATCATCCCTTAAATAGTCTAACTATATCATTATAAGTAGCAAAAACAATGATTGACATCAGAAAAATAAAACCCACCCAATGAATGAACCCCTCTTTTTCCGGATCAAGTGGTTTTCTGCGTACGCCCTCTACCAGCGCAAAAACCATACGACTGCCATCCAGGGCGGGAATCGGCAAAAGGTTTAAAATGCCTAGATTTATACTTAAAAAGGCTGCAAAACCTAATAAAACTGCCGTCCCTCCTCGGGCAGCTTCTCCAACCATATTAGTGATCCCGACTGGACCAGCCAGATCTGAAGCAGATGCACCCCCAGTAAATAACATACCTAGACTGCCCAAAAGCAGTGCAGTCATTTGGTAGGTCTGACTAAACCCTAGTTTAACGGCGTTCAGTATGCCTTGTCTTTCAAACTCGACCTGAGGATATATTCCCACTATAGGCTTGCCAGTAGCTTCATCTTGAATCGATTTCAAGGTAAGAGTGTTAATGGCTCCACCTCTATCAATTTTAAGCTCCAGCGGTACACCCACATTATTATTCTTTATTGTGCCCACAAAATCATTCCAGCTGCTTACATTTTTGCCATTAACCATCAATATCCGGTCATTGGTCTGTAATCCCGCACTTTCCGCTGGTTTGCCTTTCAAAATCTCACCTACAATTGCATCGTCCATCGGTTGAGCTATTCCGATCACTGCAAAGGTATAAATGAAAATAAATATAGCTAATACAAAATTCATAAATGGCCCAGCGAAAGCAACCGCAATCTTTTCCCACGGTTTCCTGGTATTGAATCCGTTAGGATTGTCCATATCACCAGGTTCCTCGCCTGCCATGCGCACGAACCCTCCTAGCGGTATTAGCCGCAGTGAGTATTCCACCCCGTTTTTCCGAGTAGAAAATAGTTTATAACCAAAACCCAGACTGAACTCATGAACGGGAATACCCACTCGGCGAGCTACTATAAAGTGACCCCATTCATGAGCCAGAATTAGTATGGCAATGATAATTAATGCTATTACAATGGTCATTATATATCTCCCTTCACAATCAAGCTATGGCAAAACTCCCGGGCCCAAGCATCCGCTAACAGGATGTCTTCCAGGTCAGGATGATAATCAATATCATGTTTTTCCATTACTTTTGTCACCGTTGCGGTAATTCCCATAAAACCTATATCTCGATTCAGGAAATGATTAACCGCTACTTCATTAGCAGCATTCATGACTGCTGGCATGGTACCTCCCTCTCGCCCGGCCTCATATGCGATTTTTAACAAAGGAAACTTCTCTGTATCTGGTTTTTGAAAATGAATACAGCCCAGCTGGCTAAAATCAAGTTGAGCCGCCGGGGAATTAAATCTTTCCGGGTATGTCAGTGCATATTGAATGGGAATTCTCATGTCAGCCACTCCTAGGTGCCCTAGAAAAGAACCATCCACTAATTCTACCATGGAATGAATAACACTCTCTTTTTGCACCAAAACCTGAATATGGTCATAGTCCACTGCAAACAAATGATGGGCCTCAATTACCTCCAGGCCTTTATTCATCAGCGTGGCCGAATCAATCGTTATCTTAGGGCCCATCTTCCAATTCGGGTGTTTGAGAGCCATATCCACAGTTACATTATCTAATTGTTCTTGATCAAAATCCCTGAATGGCCCACCGGAAGCAGTTAACCATAGGTTGCGTAAAAATTTGCTTTCCCCTGCCAGACACTGAAATATAGCAGAATGTTCACTATCAACCGGGATCATAATTGCACCCATCTCTTGAGCTAAGTTCATCACCAGATCCCCGGCCGCGACCAGGGTTTCCTTGTTCGCCAAAGCAATCCGCCTGGATTTCTTAATTGCTGCCAGAGTAGGCCGAATGCCAACTGCTCCGCTTAATGCGACTAATACAGTATCAACATCTTCAAGTGAAGCCAGTTCACACATTCCCTCCGTTCCCACCAGCAAACGGACTTTATCTGAGAGCTTCATTTTTAATTGTCCGTAATATTTCTCCTCACCCAGAGCAACCGCACGGGGCTGATATTTTTCTGCCTGCTGGGCTAGAACATCCACTTCATCACGAGCCGCCAACCCAACTACTTTAAATTTATCGGGATGCAGGTCAACTACCTGGAGGGCTTGTTCCCCAATCGACCCGGTCGAGCCTAGTATTATGAGATTAATTGGCCTGTCACTCACGTTTTTCCCTCCAGTCAAATCTATCCAGCAAACCAGCCCGGTAAGTGGCAATAAAAATGACCACCAGCACCGGCCCCATGATCATTCCTACTAATCCGCCTAACTGTAAGCCCACATAAAGCGAAACCAGGGTAGCCAGGGGATGTAACCCGATACTATCTCCCACAATTTGCGGTTCCAGAAACTGTCTAATTACTGATATTGTAGCATAAACCACCAGAAGACTAATCCCCATGCTCGTATTACTGGTCATAAACTCCCAGATTATCCAAGGAACCATAATGGCTCCCGGTCCCAATACCGGCAAAATATCCAAAAGACCAATCACTATACCTAGGGTGAAAGCATACTTAACGCCAATAATTTTCAAAGCTACCAACGTTATTATAGCTGTAATAGTAATAAGTATGCTGTAGGCTTTAAAAAAGCCGCTCAAAGCCTTGAGTAGTTCATTTATTACATCTCTGGTCTTGGAGCGCGCTGGGGAGGGCAAAATATCAATTACAAAAGTTCTAATTAAAGCTCTATCTTTAATAATAAAGAAAGTCGCCACGGTGGATATACCCAGGAATACTAATATGCCTGGCAAACTGGCAAATCCTTGAGCCAAGCCATTTATGCTGGTATTCATTAGGTGCTGCAATAACAGCACCCCCTTTTGCAGGTTATCTTGCAGAGCTGCCTGAACCTGAGGAGGTAGGTTTAATTGTAGATAGGATAACCTGAAATTGGTTAGGAAAGTCATAACCTGGGCAATAATCTGATCGGAGTGGGATAGGGCCAAGCGATACAAGGCCGACATCTCTCGGATAGTTACCGTCACCAACAAGGACACTATGGATAAAAATCCACCGATGACGAGGATCAGGCTAAAAAAAACCGCCCAGCTACGTTTAAGCCGCATATGCTTTTCGAATAGATTAACAACTGGTTCAATGAGTAATGCTAACAGTATAGCAAAAATGAAGGGCATAAAAATCGCCGGTAAAAAGGCCATAATTTTAGCGAATATGGGAAACACATAAGTGAATAACAGGTATACGGCAATTAAAGCCATAACAAAAATACTCAGTTTCACCAGCTTCTTGAGACTTTTCAGTAGTTCCGGATCCAATTATTATCACCTCGCCCTATATATTTATTCCCTGGTTCATGCTAATACCACCAAGAAATAATAAACTATGGGCAATAACAGCATAAAACTATCGAAGCGATCTAAAACTCCCCCGTGTCCGGGAATAATATGGCCAGAATCCTTTACTTCAAAATACCTTTTCATAGCCGACTCCAATAAGTCCCCCAATTGGGCCGTTATACTGGCCAACACCCCCAGCAATACTGTATAGTATAAATTAATATTCTCCATTTTCACCCAAGCATTGAACAAAAGGACCAAGGCTACTGTCACCAGCACTCCCCCAATCGCTCCCTCCCAGGTCTTCCCAGGACTTAATTGGGGACTAAGCTTATTCTTCCCCCAAAGCTTCCCAAATAAATATCCACCTACATCGCTGGCCCAGGTCATTATAAACACCAAGAATATGTAAGAAAATACTTTTTCCGATTCATTAAAAACCAGAGCATAACTAAGAAGATAACCGATATAAAAAGCACCAAAAAAACTGAATACTATATCATCAAAGCAAAAACGAGGATATGTGGTCACCAAGACTAAAACCATCAGGAATAAAGCCATGAAAATCAATCCCGGTAGGTATGAGGATAACTGCCCCCTGAATAATAGTATGAGGGTAATAAAATAGGCCGGTAATACTAGCGGTTTAAAACCCTTATTACGCATCATAGTGCAATACTCGTAAAGGGCTATCACAGCCAGGAGAGCCATAAAGCCCTGCCAATAAACCCCTCCTAGATACAAAACTCCTATAAGAAGAGGGGTACCCACAAGTGCAGTAATTATCCGCGTTTTAAGCATTAATATCAATCCGCCAATCCCTGGCTTAAGCCACCAAATCTACGATCTCTGCCTTGATATTCCTTAATCGCTTTAATCAAATCCACACGAGAAAAATCAGGCCAAAGAATGTCACATACTACAATTTCAGCGTAGGCAATCTGCCACAACATAAAATTACTAATCCGCATTTCTCCCGCCGTACGTATCAATAAATCCGGATCTGGCATAGCTTTGGTATAAAGCAATTGAGAGAATATCTCTTCATTAATATCTTCCAGTTTTATCTCCCGTTGAATTATTTTCTCGGTCAGTTGTTTTACCGCCCCAATAATTTCCTGACGGGCTCCATAGTTTAAAGCAATATTAAATACCAGACCACTATTATCCCTCGTAATTTTTAATGCTTCCCTTATCTCTATTTGGCACTCCATAGGAATTGCCTCATAATCACCTAAGACATGAATTTGCACGTTATTTCTATGCAATTCAGCCAATTCTTTATGCAAGAATTCTATTAGTAACCGCATTAGGAAATCGACCTCTATTACCGGTCTTTTCCAGTTTTCGGTGGAGAATGCAAACACAGTTAAAAATGGAATGTTCAATTCATTACAGGCCTGGACAATGTTTTTTAACGCACCCATACCTGCTCTATGCCCCATCGTTCTGGGCAATAATCTTTTTTTTGCCCATCTTCCGTTTCCATCCATAATAATAGCGATATGCTGGGGTACCTGGCTTAGGTCAATTTCATCTTCAATCTTATTTTTAGCCATTATTCCTCTTCTCTCGCCATAGGGACTATAAAGAAATAAACCAGTCATTTACTCCGGTCTTTTTCGCGCTATACTTCGTTATCAAAACACGATAATACCTCCAGTATTACCGCGCTTTGACGCCTTGTCTAGCACGAAAAATACTCGGAGTATTCTGCCTTGTTTATCCCTTTATAGTCCCCAATCAACAAAACCCCCGAAAATGGGGGTATGTTGCTATTATAACCATTTCCATGATCATAATCCACTAATATTGCCAAAAAAATGAGTTAAACTTCCATTATCTCTTTTTCTTTGAGCAGTATTACCTGGTCTATATCTTTAATATATTTATCAGTAATCTTCTGTATATCGCTCTGTCCCGTTTTGCTAGCATCTTCGGAAATTAATTTTTCCTTTTCAGTAGCTTTGATCAAATCATTGGCCTCTCTTCGAATATTTCGAATAGCGACTTTAGCTTCCTCGCCTCTTTTCTTGACTACCTTGACCAAATCTTTTCTCCGGTCCTCAGTCAATTGGGGAATAATAATCCTAATTACATTGCCATCATTACTGGGATTAACTCCTAAATCAGATCTCAAAATCGCCTTTTCTATATCAACTATACTCCCTTTATCCCAGGGGTTTATTACTAAAAGTCGAGCTTCGGGAACATTTATGTTAGCAAGTTGGTTCATAGGTGTCAATGCACCATAATAATTAACCATAATTTTATCCACCATGGCAGGATTAGCCCTTCCCGCTCTAAGGCTAGCATAATCGCCGCTTAAATGTTCTATGGCTTTGTTCATTCTTCCCTCAGCATCTTCGATAATTTCGTCTATCATCCTTCTACCTCCCTACATAGGTACCAATATCCTCACCCATCACTACTCTTAAAATATTACCATCTCTGGTTAAATCAAATACAATAATAGGAATTTTATTGTCCATACAAAGAGAAGCCGCAGTGGAATCCATAACTCCTAAGCCCCGGTTAATTACGTCAATATAATCCAAGCGAGTAAATTTTACCGCGTTCGGATTAATGACCGGGTCGGAATCATAGACTCCATCAACTTTCTTGGCCATTAAAATAACTTCCGCCTCAATTTCAGCTGATCGCAATGCTGCAGTAGTATCAGTGGAAAAGTAGGGATTTCCAGTGCCAGCAGCAAAAATAACGACCCGTCCCTTTTCCAGGTGGCGTATAGCCCGACGCCTGATATATGGTTCGGCGACTTCTTTCATTTCTATAGCTGACATTACTCTAGTTACCATGCCTTCATTTTCCAATGCATCCTGCAAGGCTAAAGAATTAATAACTGTGGCTAGCATTCCCATATAATCAGCAGTAGCACGATCCATACCGGTAGCACTTCCTGATACACCCCGCCAAATATTGCCGCCGCCTACAACTATAGCTAGTTCCACGCCCTTGCGCGCTATCTCTACAACCTGTCTGGCAATAGAGCTTATAACTCCATGCTCAATTCCATAACCCTTATCTCCTGCCAGGGCTTCCCCGCTGAGTTTTAATATTATTCTTTTATATTTGGGATTTTGCAAGTAATTACCTCCCAGAACCCGTTAATTTACATCAACAAAAGGCCACTTTATATTAAGCGTTTACCTGAGCCATGACTTCTGCAGCAAAATCGCTCTTTTCTTTTTCTATGCCTTCGCCTACTTCAAAACGATTAAATCTGCGGATAGCAATGTTCTCACCAAATTTTGACACGCTTTCATGAATTAATTGCTGAATGGTCTTATCCGTATCTTTAATGAAAGGCTGTTCTAGAAGGCAATGCTCCTTATAGAATTTATCGATACGTCCCTCGACCATTTTTTCAATAACCTTCTCCGGTTTACCTTCTTCAATTGCCTGTGCCTTAAGTATTTCTCTTTCTCTATTCAGGTCTTCCGCAGGTACATCCTCGCGGGCCAAATAATCAGGGTTTGCGGCAGCAATCTGCATGGCTATATCATAAGCAAGTTGCCTGAACTCATCAGTTTTACCTACAAAATCCGTTTCGCAGTTTACCTCCACCAGAACTCCAATGCGTCCTTTGCCATGAATGTAGGACATGACAACTCCTTCACTGGCAACTCTTCCAGCCTTTTTAGCGGCCTTAGCCAGTCCCTTAGTTCTTAACTCATCAATAGCCTTTTCAATATCTCCACAGGTCTCTAGTAATGCCTTTTTGCAGTCCATCATGCCTGCGCCGGTTCTCTCCCGCAACTCTTTTACTATCGCTGCTGTAATTTCCATTTTATAACCTCCTTGATATTTTGAATTTTTATCTTTTCTCATGAAAAAGGGGTGTACAGGAAAACCCATTCACCCCCTAATTTAGCCTTATGCGGTAATTTGTTCTCCCTGTTTGCTTTCTAACACTGCATCAGCTATCTTAGCTGATATTAACCTTACAGCTCTAATGGCATCATCATTCCCAGGAATCACATAATCAATTTCATCCGGGTCACAATTGGTATCAACTATAGCAACTACTGGTATACCAAGCTTCCTAGCTTCAGCCACCGCTATCTTTTCCTTACGCGGATCAACTACAAAAACCGCCCCAGGCAGTTTATCCATATCTTTTATCCCGCCTAAAAATCTTTCTAGTCTTTCTCCCTCGTTTTTAAGCTTAGCAACTTCTTTTTTACTGAGAACCTCAAATGCCCCTTCTGCTTCCATTTTCTCTAATTCCTTTAACCGGAAAACACGTTTGCGAATGGTCTTATAATTGGTCAACATGCCTCCCAACCAGCGCTGGTTGACAAAAAACATTTCACATCGTCTGGCTTCATCCTTAATTGTTTCCTGAGCTTGCTTTTTAGTACCTACAAATAGTACCCCTTTACCCCCTGCAACTACCTCTTTGATAAAAGCATAAGCTTCATCAAATTTTTTTACGGTCTGCTGTAAATCAATAATGTAGATACCGTTGCGTTCCATATAAATGTAGGTATCCATTTTGGGATTCCATCTCCTGGTTTGGTGTCCAAAGTGAACACCCGCTTCCAGAAGCTGCTTCATTGTAATTACTGACACTGATAACATTCCTCCTATTTGTTTTAATCCTCCGCTGCTTCATTCCTCTAGGAGACTAAAAAGCACATTCCTATCGATCCGTCAGCGTGCGTATTCATCAAAAGATAATATATCACAAGTATATTATCTTTGGCAAGGAAAGCTCTATATTTGTGCAAAAAAAAGAAGCTTACGCTTCATTTTTTATATGACAGCTTTTTTCTTTTGGGAAAGGTTCATAATTAAACTTACTTCTCCCTGGCCCCGCTCCAATATCTGAGCTATATCCCGGACCGAATAGCCTCTTTCATGTAAGGTTCGCACCGCTAAATAAGGATGGGCCTTTTTTAAGTCTTCAATGCTAATGTCAGATTGTCTATTCATAGTTCGCCGAACTTTGACTGCTTCTCCATTACCATCTATATTCTTTTTTAATAAGCGCGGTTCAATAATCTTGATCCTATCTCTAGGTGATATATCCAGACTTTGTTTAATCAACAAAACCTGATCCTCATCCAGACAGTTCATATGATTAAATGCTTCAATGCCTAATTCCTGTACTATATTCACTAAACTCTTACTTGGTATCCCCAGTTCCTTGGCTAGTTCGTATATCCTAATTTTATTTAAAAAAACCGGCTCTTGAGCAGCCGCAATTTCCTCTTCGGCATCTTCTATAAAACTTGGTAACGATAAGCTCAAATTGCTTACTGAGGCGATTTTGTCATCGATATCTTCGACAATAATTTTGGAAATAGTTAGTGCATCCTCCATCATTCCTTCTAAATCTTGGCGTACCGATTTTGCCTCCTGTATGGTTGAGCTTAAAGCTCCTGTACAATTAGCCACCAGAGTTTTCCGATATAAAAACCGGAAAAATAAAAAGGCCACTAAAATAGCTGCTAACGAAACAAAGAAGCTTGTAATACAATTTCACCCGCCTATACGATAATATCCAACTTGTCACCACGGCCTGGCTCCAAATTTTTATGTTGTTCTTTACTATTCTCTTTATTATCAATATTTCCTCTTTTATTCCGTTTTTTTTTGGCATTTTCTTCATTTTCCTGTTTCTCATGCACCAAAGCAGATTCATCCCTTAGGGTCTGATTAACGGTATGGGTGTTTTTAATTGTCTGATCCAATATTTGATTATTAAACTCCTGCTGTTTAAGGTTAACCTCATGTTGTTGAATTTGCTGTAGTTTAGCAACATCGCCTACCTTTTGAATGAGAACCTGCATATCAGTACTTCTAATGCTC
The DNA here is from genome assembly GCA_964457945.1 of uncultured Syntrophomonas sp. Classification (GTDB taxonomy): domain Bacteria; phylum Bacillota; class Syntrophomonadia; order Syntrophomonadales; family Syntrophomonadaceae; genus PHAA01. The sequence continues at coordinate 128,829 of CAYWFX010000004.1, read as the reverse complement.
ATTAAATTCTCCTCCAATTCCTATCATACTATGTGAGCGATGTTAATCTGACTTCACCTTCATTAAGAATAAACTGAGCATATTTGCATACATCATTAATAATATATATGGCTGACCCTATGCTTATTCTTACTCCTGGATAAGCTACTTCCAGAGCTCTTACCCGGGCTGATTTAATTCGATTTAATTCTTCTTCCAGGAAAATAATTCTTTCATCATAGGTAGCTAGCTCTTCTTTAATTTTTTTAAATTCATCCAGTGTTTTAAGTAAAGCCAAGCGCTTATTCTCAGGGAGATTCTGAGGAGCAATTCCCGAGCGCTGAAATGCTTGCATATTATTATTCAAGTTATCAACTATTTTTTTCTTTTCAGTTCTAGTCTTAATTATATTTTGGTACTCTTCCCGATAATAGGGATTCACTCCCACCTCAACAATGGTTCGGGTAGCCAGATGAGAACCCAGTACTTTAGCCTCGACCATTTGTGCAGCCTGAACTACACCACCGACAATGGTGGCCTTTTTATCACTTACTTTGATATTGCCTCCAGCTCGCACATAGGACTGCATTATACCCTCTTTGACTATAATGTCCTGCCCGGCTTCCGCTCGAGAATTTTCAATAAAACGGGCTGTAAGATTTTCACCTGCTTTTACAAAGCCTTTAGCCCCTGATTTGATACCGCCTTTGACCAAAATATTACCGCCTGCTGTTACTTCTGCAGACTCCACAAAACCTCCAACCTCAATGTCACCTTCAGCCTTAACAATAAATCCACTATTAATATTGCCTCTAATTAAAACGCTGCCAATAAAATCAATATTACCTGTACTGAAATCAACATCTCCATTTAGTTGGATAACAGGAGAGACGCTAACTTTACGGTCTATAACACTAATCTGGCCGTCAATCATGGCAATAAGCACGGTTCCTTCATCGTTACCAATCGTATTCTTACCTTTGGGTAAAGCAAAATCTTTTCCAGCCCGCGGGACAAGTTCATGGCCTAATACATCTGTACCGCTTTCACCTGCCATTGGAGGAGTTCGCACCACCAAAATTGTTCCCTTAGTTATATTATTGACCAAACCCATCTCGCGAAAATCAATGCTGCCCGTTTCATCTGCCTGGGGAAGCAATTTGTCCTTAGGACTTATAAATTTATACTCGATTATGGCATCCTTGCCATCTACCGCAGGCTTACCTTGAGCCACTAAAACCTCTTTGCCCCAGTTCTTTTCTAGTAATGCTTCAACTATCTGCTTTTCATCAACCCCAAAAACTACACCTTTTTCCAGAAGTATTGATTTTGCCATTTCCAGACTACAAGGAATACCATTACCGGAAGCAGGAGTAGCCTCGAGGTAAGCGTTCATTTTATCTTTCTGTATATTAACTTTCACTGTACCGTTGACGTCTTCAGTTATAATGGTAATTTCGTCCAATACTATCCCTCCTTAAACTAACAGATGTTTCTTCTTGCTAAGACTTCCTCGCAGGCGCAAAATAGCTTTAGTATGTAATTGAGATATACGGGACTCTGATAATCCTAGGACAATACCTATTTCTTTCAAAGTTAAACCTTCGTAGTAATAGAGATAAACCACTTTTTTTTCTTTATCGGGTAAACGAGCGATAGACTTGGCTAGTAGATTCTTTATCTCCTCCAATTCCACCAATTCCACCGCATCATTAGCATTATCATCTTCAAGCAGATCGATTATTCTCTTTTTCTTATCAGTAACATCGTCACCGGAAATAAAATCATCCAAAGATATGATCGCCGTGGCAGCGAGCTCTTTTACCAGTGTAGCCAATTCATCAAGACTGAGCCCTAATTCCAGAGCTACCTCCTGATCAGTCCCAGCCCTTTCCAGTCGAGCCTCTAAGATTGCATAGGTTTTTTCAAGTTCTTTGCCCTTCTGGCGCAATGATACTGGAACCCAATCCATGGCACGCAAGCCATCGATCATGGATCCCCTTATTCTAGTAATGGCATAAGTTTCAAACTTAATATTTCGTTTATGGTCATATTTTTCTATGGCATCCATTAATCCCTCAATACCATAAGACACCAGTTCGTCTATTTCCACTACCGAGGACAAGTTTATCGCCAAGCGGTTGGCAACATACTTAACCATATGAGCGTAATGTAATATTAGTTCATCACGAGCATCAATTCCATTTTTTTCCTTATATTGAACCCAAAGGCCAGCTATATCTTTTACCATTTAGATTATCCGCTCCCCGTGCCCTATGGTTCTTACCAATAAATCACTTGTTTCAATATCAAAGGTTATGGTACGGCCATAGTTGCCGCCAGTATCCTTGGCTAGCAGTTTTATCCTGTGTTTATCCAGATACTCTTCTACAGCTTGAGCATTACGCTCACCAATTTTAAGGATATCACTCTGCCCGGAAAACTTAAACATCTGAGCTCCGCCGGCAATCTTCGCTACCAAACTCGATGGAGTCGCTCCTGCTTTTTGTAGCTCTTCAATCAACATTTCTACTGCCGAATCCGCAAATTTGGCTCGAATGTTATTGTTCTTGGCCTGGAGACTGGAAGGCAGCATAATATGAGCCAAACACCCAACTTTTCTGGTTCTATCCACAACACAAATACCGATACATGAACCCAGACCCATAGTTATTAGTTTATCGGGGGCTCTGGCAATTTTGAGGTCAGCCATACCTACCTGAATAATGTTACTCAAGAGTATCCACCCCCAGGGCTCCCAGGATGATCTCTAAAGAACCGGGATCAGGGAGCAAAAAGAAATTGCCTACCACTCCCTGTCCATCTCTTTTTAGTTCAGTCTCAAGTACCAGAACATGATCGGCAACGTCGCCCAGTTCGGCAAGGACAGCATTAAGCAAAGCTCCTGCCATATCCATGCCTAAAGCCGGAACGGATGGTATAAACCTCAAATCCGTAAACATTTCTAAAGAGCTCAGATAGGTAGCAGCAAGAATATTCCCAATTTCCATAAGGGCGGAGATGTCCATATCAGAGAATCCTTCATGATTAGTAGTGCCAATTTCCCATCCCATAAGTAAATCCACCAGTGCTGCCGCCCTTTCGATTGGCAGGATGAACAGTATACTAGCTGGAGCATCACCCGAAACCTTTAGATAGAGTCCTACCACGGGAATATCAGCGCCCCCAATCAAATCCGGGACTTCCGCAAACGGCAGAATACTAACCTGGGGTACATTCATGTCAATTCTGGAATTGATAAGTTTGGCCAGGGCCGTAGCAGCATTACCGGCACCAATATTGCCGATTTCCCTCAGGGCATCAAGCTGCACGATTGATAGTTTTTCGAAATTATCCACCAAGAACTCACCTCATCCCTAAATTACCTCTATCCCCAGAAGTTTTTGCAAATCTAATAATATTAGTAAGCGGTCATCCACTTTGGCAACCCCTTTAATGATCTCTGCATCAATAGAAGTATATACTTTAGCGGTTTCTTCAATATTGTTAGCGTTTATTTCTAGGACTTCGGAAACTTTATCGACAATAATGCCAGCTTTTACTTCATCAAATTGAAATACGATTATCCGTTTGTCATCAGCTTCCCCAGCAGGATCCAGGTTGAATTTCTTATGCAGATTAATCACCGGGATGATATTACCCCGCAGGTTTACCACACCTTCAATAAACGCACCTGCTCTGGGTACCCTGGTTATCCTCATCAAACGATTAATTTCCTGTACCTTCAGTATATCTACTGCATATTCTTCATTCCCTAATTGAAAAGCTACCACCTGAATTTTATCTGCACTTGTCTCTGCATCTTGATTAATATTTATGGTACTATCCATTTTTTCACCTCCATTTAGAAAAGCGTGTTCAAATCAAGTATAAGACGAACGTTTCCATCTCCGGCCACAATAGCTCCTGCAATACCGGATATTCCAAGCAATAATCGTCCCAAAGACTTAATGACAATCTCCTGTTGACCAATTAAAGTATCTACCACCAGTCCTATTTGCCTATCGCCTTTGCGTACCACTACCACATACATTTCCTCATCCCCATCGAAATCACCTGGTACATTAATCAGCTGGGTAAGGCGGTAAAGCGGCAGCACATTGCCCCGGAGCATTATTACCTCTTGTTTCTGAATCATTTTAATCTCTTCATTGCTTATTAGAGTTGTTTCATCAACAGAACTAAGTGGGATAGCATATATCTCATCCTTGACTGCCACCATCAGGGCTTGTATTATAGCTAAGGTCAAAGGCAACTTAATCCTGAAACGTGTTCCCAAACCCGGCTTGGAGTCAACAAAAATCTCTCCGCTTAGTGATTCAATCTTGGTTTTAACCACATCTAAACCCACACCCCTACCGGAAACATCCGTGACATTTTGGGCAGTGCTAAAACCAGAGGCAAATAAAAGATCAATGGCCTCTTCCTTACTAAGCTGTTCCGCTTCTTTGGCGCTTATCATCCCTTTTTCAACCGCCTTATTTATTATGCTATGTACATCTATGCCGCCGCCATCATCTTCCACTTCGATATAGATGTTATTGCCTTCATGCCTGGCCCGCAGAACTACGTTACCTTGTACTGGTTTCCCTTTGCTTACTCTTTCTTGGGAAGATTCCAAGCCGTGATCCAGGGCATTTCTCAACAGATGCACTAAGGGATCTCCAATTTCATCAATAACAGTTCTATCTAACTCCGTTTCTTTACCCTCAATTAGGAAATCCACTTCTTTGCCTAGATCTTTGGCTAAATCCCGAACCATACGCGGAAAACGGTTGAAAACCTGTTCAATCGGAACCATTCTAACTTTCATGACCACCGATTGTAAATCTGTGCTTATACGATCTATCTGTTCAATGGTCTCATTTAAGTCGGATACCTTTTGGGTCGCTCCAATTTGCTCCAGGCGCCCCTTGTGCATTACTAACTCTCCCACCAGGTTCATGAGCTGATCCAGACGGTCAATGTCAACCCGAACAGTCTGTTTAACCTTATGAGTCTGAACCTTATTAGAATTAAGCTCCGCCGAGTTCCCCCGAATTTCCTCCGTATTTTGAGCCGGTTGCACAGATTGCTTTTCAGCTGGAGCCGAGTCAAGATTCAATTCTTTGATCTCAATTACTATAACCTCAGATATGTGGTTAACCGCTTCCAAAACTGTGTTTATATCATTCTTGGTCAGGTAAACCATTTCAAAAGTTCCTTCAAATTTACCTTCATCTAAATCCTGAGCCGAAGGTATTGATTTTACTATCTCTCCGTCTTCTTCTAATGCCTTGAAAACCATATAAGCGCGGACCGCTTTCATAATGCAGGCTTGTTCTACCTCAACCTTGAGGTATTGAACCAGAAATTCCTGGCTTATCGCTTCCTTGAATACCGCTATATCATAATCATTAAAAATGAATGAGTGACCCTCATTTTCCAACCCTGGCAAGGAAGGATTCTTTTGATTAGATTCAACTAACAGCTCTCTCTCAGCAACTGCAGCCGCTTCAAAATTACCCGACTTAATATTCCCTAAAATGGATATTAGATCAGTATTGTCCATCATACCCTTACCGGAATTTTCAATATTATCTACCATCAACTGTAGTCTATCAAAACACTGAAATAGTGTATCAACTACCCGAGGATTAACTTTTAGTTTTCCCTCTTTTATATCCGCCAGTACATTCTCCATATGATGGGTTAAATCCGCTACATCATCAAAACCCATAGTCGATGACATTCCCTTCAAGGTGTGGGCTGCACGAAAAATTTCATTTAATCCTGATGAATCAGAGGGGTCTTTTTCTAGATCCAATAGCTTTGCATTCAGGCTCCCCAAATGCTCCTTGCTTTCCTCCAGGAACACGTCTAGATACTGTGACATATCCATTTTCAATATCCATCACCTCCTTAATAATTCGGCCTTACTCTTGATAAATCTATTGCAACATTTTAATCACTTCTTCACTTATATTCGATAGAGGTACCACTTTATCAACTAAACCCGATTCAATTGCTACCTTGGGCATGCCATATACAACACATGTAGATTGATGTTCAGCGATAACCTTAGCACCTTTGTCTTTTATATGTTTAAGCCCTGCCGTTCCATCCTGACCCATACCAGTCATTATCACACAAACGATATCTGACCAGAATTGCCCGGCTACTGATTGTAACATTTGATTAACAGAGGGTCTGTGCCCACCCTGTGGTGGTTCCTGGGTAAGCTTAATATGCAACTCTTTTTTTTGGAATTCTCTTTTAGCCAAAACATTTAGATGGAAATCACCCGGTGCAATATATGCACAACCAGTCAATACCTCTTCCCCATTTTCAGCCTCTTTCACCTTTATCTGTGAAAGAGAATTCAGTCTCTCCGCCAAAGATTTAGTGAATCCGGGCGGCATGTGCTGAACTACCAGTATTCCAGCATTGATGTTGGCAGGTATGTTCGGTAATACCTGATGTAAGGCTTTAGGCCCGCCAGTAGATGTCCCGATAAGAACTAGTTTCTTTAACTGACGTTTGGGATCAATGAACTTTTCTTTATTTATAGCTGATGAAATAGGATTAAAGTCCGATATAGTATTAATATTCGGCAAGTTTTTCTTAGTACCTGCTGCAATTTTAATTTTTTTCAAAATATCATCGCTCATTTTATCAATATCCAGCGATATTTGTCCGGAGGGTTTAGGAATAAAGTCTATGGCTCCCAGATTCAATGCTCTAATCGTATGTTCGGCTCCGCTTTGGGTTAGACTGCTCAACATAATAACCGGAATCGGATTGTTGGTCATTATCTTTGCCAAGGTCTGCATCCCATCCATAACCGGCATCTCTATATCCAGAGTCACTACATCTGGCTTCAAATGGTCAATTTTTTGCAAAGCATCCTGACCGTCGCGAGCAGTCGCGATAACAATCATAGTTGGATCACTATTGATGATATCGCTTAGTACCTTGCGCATTAAGGCAGAATCATCCACTACCAGAACTTTAATAAGTTCCATGGTACCCTTCCTTTCTTAAAGGACTATCAAAAAATATAGACTTCATTTACTCTGAGTATTCTGCCCTGTTTATTCCTTGATAGCCCTATATAAGTCCCTTGCGAATCCATTCCCGTTGTTTTTCAAATATGTAGCTTATTATCCTATCCCTTTGTCCTTCACTAATTTCCGTAAATTCGAGTATTATTTTACTGCTAGCTCCCTCTTTCTTAGGTTTCTCCAAAATGCGCAATAATTTGGCTTTGCAAAAAAGAGGGGTTGGACCCGGCAAAGCTATTTCCAGTTCCACCATCTGTCCCTCTTCGACTGGATCAAGCGTAGCAAAAAGCAATCCTCCACCGCTTATATCTATGGTTTCGCCTACATAGGGTTCCACATTTTTAGCGGAGTTAATTGCCCGGTATCGCATAGCTAATTTGGTTGGCACTCGCACCCACTGACGACGCTGTATCTCTATAAATTTATCAGGTTTTACCACTACCAGAACCGGAAAAGGGTCCAAGTGGCGGGCCACAATAATAGTTTTAAACATAAATGATTTGCCTTTGAAAAAAATACTAATATTGAGATGTTGGCGGACCCTAAGAGGCAAAAGCTCTCCCCTTTTCATTGGCACCGCAATATGTAAATGCTCAGCTGTAACTTCCTCAATACGGCTGGCCAGATTTTTATAATCCGAACCCTCTTCATCAACCGATATTTCAACCAGTTGATTAATCCTAAAATCTTTCGCTAGCATAATGCACCTCCATCTGTTTAATTATGGGCGGGCAAATCCGGTAAGCTTTTTGATAAAACCTTTAATTCCGCCACTTCTCGCAGGTAAGACCGGAGTCCGGGCCCCATCGTTTTCCAACAATCTTTCAGCAATATCCGTTATGTTTTGAGCAGCCAGACTGTTGGGAAACACCTCTGCAAATGCCTCCTGACGCCTGATTCCCTGTTCCACATGGTAGTCTTGCACGATGTAGCCCAGAATGTTTATATTCAGAGCCAGAAATTTTTCGCTGACCAGTTTAAATTTCTGGGCTACCAGAACACCCTCTGATTCCCTGGCTACGCGATTTACCACCAGATAGATATTGCCATCAAATCCATATCTATTAACACTCTTAACTACACCGTAAGCATCAGTTAAAGAAGTGGGTTCAGGAGTAGTCAGAACAATGACATCGTCACCGGCCAGAAGAAACTTTACTACGTTGTTGGATATGCCTGCGCCAGTATCAACCACCATGTAATCATAATCGCCATCTAACTTACCCATTTCTACTAAAATGCGCTTCATTTCTTCCTCTTGTAAATTGGCCAATTCATTCATACCTGAGCCTCCGGGTATTATCTTTAGGCCTCCCGGACCATTAATAATTATGTCTTTCAACGGTTTTTTATCTCGTATCATATGATAGAGATTGTATTTAGGAACCAGCCCTAGCATTATATCTATATTCGCCATACCCAGGTCGGCATCCATAATTAATACCCTCTTGCCCATTGCGCATAGTTTTAGCGCCAGGTTAAGAGCCAGAGTACTCTTACCTACTCCGCCTTTACCGCTGGAGATCGATATAACGCGGGTGTGTCTTATTTCTTTTCCCAAATCAGCTTCAATTTGATTGCGCAGGTTTAAAGCCATCTCCCTGAGCTTATTGGCTTGATCTTTCATATGGCTTCACCCTTCCCCATTACCATCCGAGCAAATTTGAATGGATCTGGAACCTCTATGTCGTCCGGAACATTCTGCCCAGTAGTAAAATAAGCTACAGGTTTCTTTATCTCACTAATTATATTTAAAATTTGACCATAACAATTGGTTTCATCCAGTTTAGTAAAAATCAGTTTATCCACACCAATTCTATTAAACTCATGATATATATTCAATAAATCAGAACTGGCAGTGTTAACACTTAACACTAGAATGGTTTCATCGGCCCTGGCAATATCTAAAAATTCATGCAATTCTGACATGTGTTCATGGTTATAAGGGCTGCGCCCGGCAGTGTCAATAAATATAATATCCTTGTCACGATAGGATTCTATTGCTTCTCCCAGATCAGCAGGACTGAAAACTACTTTGATGGGAACCCCTATAATATCTGCAAAGGTTTTCAATTGCTCAGCGGCTGAGACCCGATAGGTATCCAGGGTAATAAACGCAACCTGGCGAGAATCGATGAAAGTAAGGTTGGCAGCCAGTTTGGCAATAGTAGTGGTCTTACCCACCCCGGTCGGTCCTACCATTACCACTACCCGAGCTCCATCTCCACCAGTACATTCTATGGGCTTAATTTCATCTAAAAATCGCTGCAAGGTATTGAGACACACATCATTAACCCAATCATAATCTCCTTTTCCGTCCGGCAGTTGACCCTCTACACTATTCGCCATTCTCAGTGCTATCTCCTGATCAACATGATTGTTTATCAATGTTTTATAAAACTCTTGAACTGGCTGGGATATGCCTTTTATAAGTTCAACTTCGTACATTTTGCCCTTAATACCAGCCATAATATCATTCATCTTATACATCTCTTGCAATAACTGTAACTCCTGTTCTCCTACTGGGTTAGAATTGGAATTTATAGCCGGAGCCGGAGCAAGCGGATTACTTTCCACAGGAACACTCCGCAATTTGTCTCTTTCTACCCTCATATCATCATCTACGGCAACTGTTAGTTCAACCTTCATTCTGGCAAAGAAGCCCAGAAATCCTCCCTTCTTTACCTGACGCGAACTAAGGATAATGGCATCCCGACCCATTTCTTTTTTAGCCTGCTTAAAGGCAGACTGAAAATCATCTGCAAGATATTTTTTAATTTTCATATCGACACCATCCCAATGACTTCAACATCAACACCCGCTTCTATTTCATTATAAGAAAGAACGGTTAGGTTGGGAATAAATCTTTCTAATAAACGCTTAAAATAAATTCTTAAAATCGGTGCACATAGCACTATGGGTATCTTACCTGAGTGGGTCAAACTCTCATACTGGGCTACCAGCTTATCTATCATAGGTTGAGCTATATCCGGTTCCAAAGCCAGATAAGAGCCAAACTCCGATTGTTGAACCGAATCGCGTAACTTCTCTTCCAGGCTCGGGTCAATAGTCAGGACCGAAATTTTATGGCTATCCCCGGCAAATTGCCTGCTAATATGCCTTTTTAACCCCTGCCGCACATATTCAGTAAGTACGTCAGTATCTTTGGTAATCTTGGAGTAATCCGCCAAGGTCTCCAGTATGGTTACCATATCACGGATGGAAACCTGCTCCTTTAATAGATTCGATAACACCTTCTGCAAGTCGCCAATACTCATCAAATCGGGCAATAGTTCATTTACCACCGCTGAATTCTGTTCTTTAACAAAATCAATTATATTTTGAATCTCCTGCCTGCCCAACAACTCAAAGGCATGGGCCTTAATAACCGCAGTAAGATGGGTAGCCACAACTGAGGGGGGATCAACTACCGTATAGCCTTTCATCTCTGCATTTTCCTTTTCGATAGTATCGATCCAGCGAGCCGGCAGATTAAAGGCCGGTTCAACCGTATCAACACCTGGTAGTTCGGTGTCCTGGTCAATATCCGGACCGATAGCTAGATAATTGTCCAGTATCAATTCCCCTGATGCTAGCTCCATAGCCTTTATTTTAATAGAATATGCATTGGGCTTCAGTTGCATATTATCACGAATACGAATAGGAGGCACGATAAAACCCAACTCCATAGCACATTGCCTGCGGATCATAACAATACGATCCAAGAGATCTCCACCCTGCTCGGTATCCACCAGCGGAATCAATCCATAGCCTAATTCCATTTCCATCTTCTCAACCTGCAATAATTCCACCACATTTTCAGGTTTTTTAATCTCTTCGGCTTCCTTCTGTTGCTCGATATCATTATTCTCAGTAATTTCTGCTCTTGTAGTTCTAAAGGCTAAAAATAATAAACCAAAAAAAGCAGCTAAGGTATACATCGGAACTCTGGGCAGTCCAATAGTACCTAGAACCAGCAATACCAAAGAGGTTATACCCAAAGCTTTGGGATTACCGAAGACCTGCTCCGCTACATCTCTACCCAGGTTATTTTCAGATGCACTGCGGGTTACAATTATACCGGTAGCGGTTGAAATTAAAAGAGCTGGTATCTGGGTGACCAGCCCATCCCCAATGGATAGAATTGTATAAATCTTGGCTGCATCTGCCATGGCCATATCTTTTTGCACCATACCAATTATGAAGCCCCCCACAATATTTATTATAACAATAATGATACCGGCAACAGCATCACCCTTAACAAATTTACTGGCACCATCCATAGATCCATAAAAATCAGCTTCATCCTGGATCTTCTGGCGTCGCTTACGAGCACCTTCTTCATTAATAAGACCAGCATTTAGATCAGCATCTATAGCCATCTGTTTACCTGGCATAGCATCCAAGGTGAAACGAGCACCTACCTCTGATACCCTTTCAGCACCTTTGGTTATTACGATAAACTGAATTACCACTAAAATTAGGAACATTACAATTCCTACTGCTGTATTACCCCCAACTACAAAAGAACCAAAAGCTTGAATCACCTGTCCTGCTTCGGCATTGAGCAAAATTAGACGGGTCGAAGAGACATTCAAAGATAGTCGTAGTAGAGTCATAACTAACAACAGGGTGGGAAATACTGAAAAATCCAGGGGGTCATTATTAAACATAGCAACCATTAGGATAACCAAGGCAAAACTAATATTAAAAGTGATAAGTATATCAAGAATAAAAGGCTTGACCGGTATTACCATCATCATAACAATGGTTATTACGAGGATGGCCATTATGGCATCACTGCTATTCAGTATCTTTCCTATCCAGCCTGCTCTTTTTCCCAATGAAACTTCCTCCTATAAGGCTCGTTTTTTCTGTTTGTAAACAAAGGCCAATATCTCAGCCACTGCCTGGTACATTTCCTCGGGCACTACATCTCCTATTTCCGTAGTATAATAGAGCATCCGAGCCAGGGGTGGATTTTCTACAATAGTAACGTGATGGGAATTAGCAATTTCACGTATCTTTAAAGCCATAAAATCTTGGCCCTTGGCTATAATGGTTGGGGCTTCCATGAACTCAGCCTGGTATTTTAAAACCACTGCAAAATGGGTCGGGTTGGTAATTACTACATCTGCAGCGGGAACTTCCGCCATCATTCTGCGCATCGCAACCTCACGTTGGATCTGTCTTTGCTTGGATTTTATCTGAGGATCTCCTTCAACCTGTTTATATTCCTGCTTAATATCGTATTTGCTCATCTTGAGAGATTTTTCATGTTCAAACCACTGGTAAATATAATCTATAATACCAATGATAACAAAAACGACTCCCACTTTCAGGGCCATCTCCAGGATAATACTGCCACATATCACCATAGATGCTATTATATCCATATCCACAAAACGAGGAAAAACATACATATACTTTTTTATAACCGTATAAGCTACATAACCGGTAACTACTATCTTCATTAAGGATTTTAGCAGTTCCATCAGAGCGCGTGTGGAGAAAATCTTTTTGAAACCCTCCAGCGGGTCTAATCTTTCTAGTTTAGGAGTCAGCGATTCAGTACTAAAAAGGCCACCCACCTGTAAATAGGTAATCACAAAGGCAGCAATAAAGGTACTTAAAAAAATGGGTAAAAGCATCTTTCCCATAAGCATTACAGATTCGTAAAGCAGTTGGAAAGCATATGCGTTGTCAAAATCAATCTGGGTTCGGTGTAAAAGAGCAATAATTGTATATTGCTTCAATGCATCGGTCATATATGCAAAACTGAATATTCCCACCATTGATCCAGCTATTAGAATAACCGCTGAATTTAAATCGGTGCTCTTAAAGATTTGACCCTTTTTACGAGCTTCTTCCCGGCGACGAGGTGTGGCAGTTTCGGTCTTCTCTCCGCCACCATCATCAGCAAACAACTGCAAATTTATTGAGAAGTACTTTAAATATTCCATATCCTTCTTATATCCCCATGGTTAAAAGCAACGCATCCAAGTATTCCAAGAATTTAGAGAAAAGCATCCCCATGAACCATATGTAAATTGGTAATAAAACAAATAAGGCAGCCAAACCTACCATAATGTTTAGGGGCATTCCTACAATAAATACGTTCATCTGAGGTACTGTCCGAGCGATAAAACCCATAGCCACATTGGTTATCATTAATGCCACCACTATGGGTGCTGATATTTGAACCGCAATTACGAACATATAAATTGTAACGTGTGCCATCAGATCCATGAAGTCAGTGCCTAAATTAGCCCCCATTACCGGTATTATCTGATAGCTTTTAACAATAGCATTCAGCAAATAATGATGTCCGTTCAAAACCAAATATATCAATAAGGCCAAAAGATAACAGAAATTTCCCATCAGGGGGATCTGGGTTCCCGATTGGGGATCTAAAACGTTAACCATACTAAAGCCCATCTGCATATCCATCAACTGACCAGCCAATTGAATGGCAGCAAAAACTACAAAAGCTATGAAACCCATGCAATAGCCAATAAATATCTCTAATACGAATGCCGCGATAAAATAAGCCGGTGTATCCAGAGAAACTGCAAATTTAACCGGGACAAAAGAGCTCATGACCCCTGCTAAGAGAATAATGATCAATATCTTCATTCGACCCGGCAATTGCTTGCTGGCAAATATAGGAGCACTAATGAACAGGCCTGACAACCTGCCCAAAACCATCAGAAAACTATTAAAAGCAAAGGTCACAGGTGCCTACCATCCTAACTTATAATGATATATACTGGGGAATCGAGGCGAACAGATTATGCGTAAAACCAACTACAATATTTAACATCCAAGGAGCTGTAATAAGTAAAACCACAAAAACAACGATAATTTTAGGTACGAAAACCAGGGTCATTTCCTGTAGTTGAGTAGTTGCCTGCAAAATGCTTATCAATAAGCCGATTAATAAAGCAGCACCCAGTATTGGGGCTGAAACCAGGAGAACTGTAAAGATAGCCTCATTAGCTATGCCCATTATAATATTTTCATACATTTTCCCCTATTCCTCCCCTCACTTAAAGCTCATCATCAATGACTGGATAACTAAATTCCATCCATCTACCAGTACAAATAGTAATATTTTGAATGGCAGTGATATCATCATAGGGGGCAGCATCATCATGCCCATGGACATTAAAGCACTGGCTACCACCATGTCTATGACCAAAAACGGAATGAATATAATAAAACCGATTTGAAAGGCGGTCTTTAATTCACTAATTACAAAACTGGGGATGAGAACATAATTGGGAATATCCCCAAAATTTTTCGGCCTCTCTAGCTTAGACATCTTCACAAAAAGGGCCAGGTCCTTTTCTCGGGTCTGCTTTAACATAAAATTACGGATCGGCTCCATGCCACTAGTGAAGGCCTGTTCCTGAGTTATTTGGCCTTTCATGTATGGCTGCAAACCACTCTGGTTCACCTGTTGCCAGGTAGGCATCATAACAAATAGGGTAAGAAAGAGAGCCAGGCCTATTAATACTTGATTAGGAGGCATTTGCTGGGTTGCCAGAGAACTTCTGACAAACGACAGAACAATAACAATTCTGGTAAATGATGTTAATAGCACAAGCATTGCTGGAGCTAGGGTCAGTACGGTAAGCATAATAAGTAACTGCAGAGAATTCGATAAACTCTGGGGAGTGTTGGCGTTTCCCCCTACCTGAAGATTAATATTGGGTATCTGAAATGGTTCGGCAGATACCGGAGACACAAACATTAATACCATAAAAGCACTAACTGCTATCAGTAACAAGCTACGGCGGGGCAATTGTATTTTACTCATCTTTACCACTTCTCTTTACATTCGATCCCCGGTTCCTTACGCTCGGGAATGAAACATCTTTTATACGTTTATTCTGTTCCTGCATTAGCAGGTGAAAATTTTTGGGGGAGCTTGGGCTTTTTTCCATTTTAAGCTTGCGGTTAAACCAGCTATTAATAGAGTTGATAAGGGGAAGCTCTTCTTTCTTATTTAAAACATATTCCCCGGTGCTGATTTCCTCCAATAATTTAGGATTATCCACTTCGAATAATAAATTAATTTGACCATCAGTTACCCCGAGCGCATAGATCTTACCACTTACCTCGCATAGGACTAATCCACGATTTTGTCCTAACAGCACCTCGTCAACCACGTGCAGCCAAGTCCCTTGCATTTTGGTGCTTACCTGTTTGGCAAATAGGCGAATTATAGACCAAGCGGCAACAAGTATCACACCCAATACCAGTATTAATTTCAATAAACTGAGCCATAGGTTATTAGATTGGACTTGAGGCTGTTCCTGGTTAATAGCATTATTTAAATCTTGTATATTGTCTACCCCCAGGGCAGTACCGGTTAGAAGCAAAGTCAATGCTAATACTATTATAAGAATAATCAGGTGCTTTTCACGCCAAGGGTTCATAATAAAGTCACATCCCCAACTACAATTAACTGAGTGCTTTACTTACAGCTTCGAGAACCCTTTCAGGTTGGAAAGGTTTAACTATAAAATCTTTGGCTCCCGCTTGAATGGCATCAATAACCATAGCCTGCTGGCCCATAGCACTGCACATAATCACCCGAGCCTTGGAATCAAAAGCTGTTATTGCTTTAACCGCACTAATTCCATCCATCTCCGGCATGGTTATATCCATGGTTACCAGATCTGGCTGCAGCTCTTTGTATTTTTCGATAGCAATTGCGCCATTCTCCGCTTCTCCAACCACCTCATAACCGTTTTTACTAAGAATGTCCTTAACCATCATCCTCATAAAAGCAGCATCATCAACGACTAAAACCCTCTTACCCATTCTTATCCTCCTCTTCTTCTATTGTAGTTTATTCATCCTATCCAGGGGGCTCAGTATGGTGGTTATTCTAATACCATAATTCTCATCTATAACGACTACCTCACCTTTAGCAATTAATTTACCATTAACCATAAGGTCGACTGGTTCACCAGCCATCTTATCAAGTTGTATGATCGATCCTGCAGTAAGTTCCAAGACTTCTTTAATCGTTTTACGAGTTTTTCCTAGTTCTACTGTCACATCCAAGGGAACATCCAATATCAGTCCAATGTTTTGAGGCAAGTTGACATCTACATTTTCATGCAAAGGGGCGAATTGAACAGGTTGCACTGCGAATTGCTCTCCTTTCTTTACCCCGGAGGGCATGTCATCATATCCCTGGTTCCCCCACATTGTCTGCGGGGGCGGTGCCATTGGCATAGCAGCTACTGGTTCCTGGAGCAAGGGTCGGGCGTAAGCAGTTTCCGGCTGAGGTGGGGGAGGACTGCTTACAATAGGTGATTCAATAATTGCATCCAGGGATGACTCTTTAGCACTACCTCCCATAAGGTTCTGTACCATTTCTTTAACTGCATCAACGGGAATCAGCTGCATAATTTCACTGTCTATTAAATCATCTATTTCCATTTTAAATCTAATCTGCGCGATTTCATTATGGTCTTCCAGGGCATCTATCTCCTGTTTACTCAGATCTACCACGTTGACATTGGGAGGCGATATGTCTATCCGCTTGCCAAACATCGAAGACAAACTAGTAGTAGCTGAACCCATCATCTGATTCATAGCTTCACTTACTGCACTTAGTTTAATTTCATCCAGGTTCATATCGGGGCTCTTGCCATCCCCACCCATCATAATATCAGCTATGATACAGGCGTCTGCTTCTTTGATTACCAGCATATTCGTACCGCTAATGCCCTCAGTATATTTGACTTCTATCACGACATAAGGCAACGGATACTCTGCCTGAAGCTGGGCTTGATTAGTGATAGAAACCCGAGGAGTAGTAATGGATACCTTCCTTCTCAGCAGGGTGGATAAGGTGGTTGCCGAAGTACCCATACTGATATTGCCAATTTCCCCTACAGCATCCCTCTCAAAATCACTCAATTCCACCCCAGAGGGGGCAGCAGCGGGTGTACTTGAACTAGTTCCCCCGTTTAACAAGGCATCAATTTCATCCTGGGACAGAATACCATCATTCATCTTCATTTACCTCCTCTACTACCCGGGTAATCTGAATGGATAGCTTTTTGCCAAAATATCCGGGCTTGCCCCAGAATTTGGTGCGCTGGCCTATAAGCAACTCTAATTCTTCCTTGATATCTCTCTTTAAAGGAATAACATCACCTGGTGCCAGTTCCAGAAGGTCTTTCACCGTGATTACTGTTCTTCCTAATACTGCTTTTACTGGTACATAAGCAGATTCCAGTTTATTTTGGATGTTATCCATGTTTTCAGGAGTAGACTTTTTTCCTGAAGTAGAATAATAATAATGCACATTAAGCTTAGCAACTATAGGTTCTAACACTAAATAGGGTATACATATATTAATCATCCCTAGCAAATCACTCATTTTTGTCTCTAAGGAAACAATCATCATTACTTCAGTAGGAGAGATTAATTGAGTAAACTGGGGATTGGTCTCAACTCTCTCAATCACCGGCTCAAAATCTACAATACTGCTCCAAGGCTCCTGAAGAAAATCCAGCATGCGCTGGCCCAACTTCTCCATTACTGTCTGTTCTATTTCAGTCAATGCTCTTACCTTATCAGGCGTAGATCCAGGCCCTCCCATAAGCCTATCCAGAAATGCAAAGCCCAAATTCGGGTTTATTTCCATTATGGCACTGCCTTCCAGAGGGTACATGGAAAAAATATTCAATATGGTAGTACTGGGTATTGACCTGATAAATTCATCATAGGTTACCTGCTCCACCGATAATACTTCAATTTGAACCGGTGCCCTTAACTGCCCGGATAAATAAGTGCCCAGGGAACGAGCATAATTTTCATAGATAACCTGTAAGGTATGAATCTGATCCTTGGAAAACTTGTTAGGTCTTCTAAAATCATAAATCTTAACCTTTTTTTTGCTTTGCTCTTCCTTTAATTCATTGGCATCAACAGACCCGGTACTTAGGGCCGAAAGGAGCGCATCTATTTCGTTTTGGGATAGGACATCACCCATTATACCCCCCCCTTCCAGCTTATAATTAGTTGCTTACTGCATGATAAAGTTCGTAAAATAAATGTTCTTTATATAATCTTTACCCAGTTTTTTGTTCAGGTCGACCTGTATTTCTTGTTTGATATTTCCCCGGTTTCTTACGTCCAGGTCGGCAACTGTTTTCGATGTCAGTATGGTAAGAATACTATCCCTGATGATCGGCATAAAAGTTTTAACTGATTCGGCATTCTTTTTGTCACCCAGTTCCACAGATACTTCGACCTTTAGATAGCGATTTCCTGCTACATCGCTAATATTCGTGGTAAACTCCGGAACCGCTACCAGAGTGGCGGTCTCCAAACTGGTTTTCGAAGCAGTTTCGACCTTGGGCATCAAAGGGGCCATTAAACTCTTCATAAGAAAATACGATGCACCCATCGCTACCAGAAAAATTAATAAGCCTACCACTATGATTTTAATATCCAGACCTAACTTTGGCTTTACCTCTGTTGTACTAGTATCCTCGGCCAAAACCCTTCCCCCTTCTCATCTACTTTCTTAAATTGCTATATATAATCTTCCTGAATCTAACAATCTGATCCTGAATAGACCGGGTTGATTCTTTTACCAGGATCTTCTTGCCCGTAGTCAGGGTAATTACCGTATCCGGAGTTTCTTCCATAATTTCAATTAAATCTATATTCAGCATGAACTTTTCTCCATTCAAGCGGGTAAGATATATCATCTGTTCACCTCAATTAAGTTCCTCCAGGGGCAAGCCCCTGGAGGTCATACAATTTCTATTAACGCTTCAGATTAACCAACTCTTGAAGCATTTCATCGGAAGTCGTTATAATACGTGAATTGGCCTGGAAGCCTCTCTGGGTTACTATCATATCTGTGAACTCCTCTGATAAATCTACATTGGACATCTCCAGGCTGCCGGGGATAACCGTCCCGGTTCCATTTTCACCCGGTTTACCTTTTTTAGCATCTCCAGAGTTTACCGTCTGCTGGAAGATGGTTCCTCCAGTCTGTTGCAAGCCGCCCGGATTTTCAAAATTAGCCATACCCACCTGAGCCAGAGATTGCTTCTGGCCATTATTATAAGAACCGGTAATGATTCCGTCTATCCCGATAGAATAACTGGTCAGGCTGCCTTTCGCATAGCCATCCTGAGATTCCACCCAGGCAGAAGATGCACCAGCCGCCTGAGAAAGCTTCTGTAAGTCAATTTTTATTCCTGCATTTGCAGCCCCGGTCGCGGGATTCTGAAAATTTATAGATAAAGGTGCTGTTCCAATCGGCAGTTTTATGTTTCCATTCTGGTCAAAGTCGATATTATATACCCTGGTAATCTTCTCAGTTCCAGGGGCAGGAGCTGGAATGATTCCGCTTAAATCTACAGCCCGCAGGTCAGCATTGGCATTATAACCGGCTTGCCCTTCAAATAGGGGATTAACTGATATATCACAGGCCCATTTAGTCACCGGTTGAGCAGGAGTAGTGCCTCCTGCTCCAGGTACATCTCCCGGCTGAATCTCATACTTGAAGAAGCGGAAATTAACCGGATACGACTCTCCAGTGGAATCATAGACGTCCTTGGAGAATGCTTTAATATTGGCTGGCAGAGGATTTCCCGCCGGTTGACCCTGGGTAGCAGTAGAGATTTTTCCACTACAAGTGGTTACATTGGTTACAACCATTTGGTTTATATTGGTGCCGGCCTTACCATTGATGAATTCAATGGTAAACTTTCCTCCCTTTGCCGTAGCTGTGGGTGCATTAATCGTAGTCACTTTTATATTGCCAGCCAGGGTTGGATTGGCCGTGGGCGCTATTAGAGCAGCCTCAATTTGAGCGGCAGTAGCATCAAAAGGAATATTAGCAGTGGTTCCTGAGGGAGGACCAGCATAAGTCAGCTTAAATGTTCCTCCGGCTGTTACCGAAGTAGTAAGATCCAGAGTCTGCACCTCGTTTATCGGCATTGGCGAAAGCGGAGGCTGACCTTCTATAAGAGCGGCAACTGCTGCTGTACCGCCGGTAAAAGCTGTGTTAGAGGCTAATGAATTAGTAGTAACTATTGCAACTCCCGGATTGGCATCAAAAGTGATATCGTATACGGAGGTGCCTGCATTCCATGCTACGGTTGCTCTGGTTGCGGGAGATGGCAGAGTAATAGCATTAAGTGCATTTTGAATGTTCGTAGCTGTTACATCTGGAGTAGCTCCTACTAATATATAACCGGTTGTCTCCCCCCCGATCTCTAAGGTAAAACCTCCTCCAGCAATACCTCCCTGATTGGGAGCAGTAGCAAAGGCCAGGGTTTGGGCTGCACCCGCACCACCTGCAGCTATTCCTCCCCCATTATAAGTCGCGGTTGGGGCCGTAAAGGTAATAACCGGCATATTGGTTTGCTTTAAAGCATTCTGAAACTTGATGTCATATCTCTGCCGTACCGCATCCCAGCTCACAGCCACGTTAGGATTTCCACTACTGTCCGAACCTACATTAGGCAGTGCTACCAATGCGGTTTGTATTGCGGTGGCGGTAGTTGTACCATTCGTACCAACTGTTATAGCCGCAGTAGTTTTCCCATCTATGGTAAGCTTGAAGTTCCCAGCTCCCCCGAAGGGAATCGTGCCAAAGCTCAGGGTCTGCCACTCATCTCTATTCGGGTCAAATCCCATGGACGCATCCAGATTTCCTGATACAACCATGTTGCGGGTTTCTTTCTTGTCTATGTCTTTAAATTGCTTTATATTAATGTCGGCGGTTGGCTCCCCGTTGGGGGTAAAATTAATTGTGGTACCAGTTGCGGTGGTTGTTTTGACGGCATTCCAGCCCTTTACATGATAGCCATTGGTCAGGCTCACCAGGTTACCCTCCACGTCAAGATCAAAGGCTCCCGCCCGGGTATAATAAGTTTCTCCCGCAATGCCCGCATTACCCACAATAAAATATCCATTTCCATTTACCGCCATATCAGTAAGCTTGTTGGTGGTGGTAGGGGGAGCACCAGTATGAATCTGATCTATGCTGGCCACGGTCATGCCCAGACCTATCCCCATAGGATTAGTACCCCCTTGAGAGGCAGTGGGGCTGGAGGCTCCTCTAACTGTTTGATAGAGCGTGTCTTTAAATACCACCCGGCTCTTCTTATACCCGGCAGTATTAACATTAGCAATATTGTTACCTATTACATCCATTCTGGTCTGGTGATTTCTTAAGCCAGAAACCCCAGAATAAAGGGAACGCATCATCTTCTACATGACCTCCTCATTTGTTTTTACTGTCCAGTCTCTCTGATTCTTGCTGAAGAATTACGATTGATATCAAGAATATCATTTCGACCGAACGATGGAACGCTTCAATCACTTGGCGTCCCGGGGCTTCCTCCAAGAGGTCCAGCCCTATAGTACTATGGCACTGTCGATATTGGTAAAAATATTTTCTTTAAGATTCTGGCTATCTACAGCCGTGATTACAGTATTGTTCTTTACACTTACTACCAAAGCCAGGTCCTTCATTAGAATCAATGAATCTCGGGATCCTTTTTCTCTGGCCTTTCCTACCGCTTCTACCAGTTTATGCATATCTGTATCACTTAGTTCAATGTTTCTAGCTTTCATACGCTCCTGAGCATGGTTCGAGAACTTTAAGGTTTCATTTAGTTTTTTATCCAGTAACTGTCCGAAACCGCTTTTCTGTACAGTGCTGGTCTTGGCTGTCTGAGTGCTTTTTCCTGGCTTTATAGGCCCAACTGGCTGTTGGGGAAAATAAATCCTGTTATTCAAGTGGTGCACCTTCTTCCGGAGCTAATTGCCCACTAATTCTGCTTAACCCATCGCTGTGGTCATCTATTCTGGCAATGCCATTTTGGTGACGCTATCCAAAGTAATCTCCTGAGTAATTTTATTGTTTTTCACACTCAAATAGGGTACTCCTTGCTTCATGATCACTGATTGTACCTGTCCACTCTTAATATCTTCAATGGGGTTGCCATCTTTATCTTTGCTATCTGGATTTTGGTAGCTGACCTGTAAACCAATCATACTGCTAGCTTGCTGCACCATGATCTGGGGGAACAGATTGGCTTTAATGTCACTGGCCATTTTTTCAAAGCTGGTATTCAGGTTGTTCATCTGTTCCAGAGAACTGAAGTTAGCCATCTGGGAAATGAATTCCGTATTATCCATGGGCTTAAGAGGATCCTGATACTGCAACTGGGCGAGCATTAGCTTTAAAAAATCGTCTTTGCCCAGGGTATTCTTATTTGTGCTGGTATTGGTTTTGCTAGTTGTAGAGCTTTGGTCAACTAACCAGGGTACCGGTGCCGACGCCGGAGTCGTAGCCATAATATTACCTCCTAAATAGTAAAATCTAATCGTCCCTCATTCATAATCTGAGTCGCAGATACCTCCTGTTGGTACGATACTAAATCCTGAATTTCACCTGCAGTCCCTCTATTATATGGGTCATAGTGATTCGAGTTTCTCCCCTGTGCAGTCATTTGCTGCCAGAGTTGCTGGCGGTTTCCCTCGGAATTATTATTGAAATTGCCCCCGTTATCCAACTGCACATTGACTTCGGTTTTCTCCACTCGCAGTCCGTTGGCCTCCAGATTTTGCTTGAGGGTGTTCATGTTAGCTTCCAAGACCTGCTTCACATGCTGGCTTTCAGTAGTAAACCGGGCCGTAATCACCCCATCATCAACTATGATTTGAATCATCATCTTACCGAGAAATTCAGGTTTCAGTTGAATTCTCATTTCTGAATTGGCTTGCTTGCTTACCAGTTCCACCTTTTTTACGATCTGCTCCATGAGCTCCTCGGGACTCACTGCTGGTTGGGCTGAATTGCTAGGCTGAGCTTTCACCACTTCTCCGCCTGGTTTGGCTAATTCTACTAAGGTCTTGTCCAGAAAAGCCAAGGTTTTTCCTTCTTCAACACCGGTTTCCTGAACTGCTTCTTCTAAGAGCGGAGCATCAGCAGGAATTTTGCTGTTTGCTAGTCGGTGGTTTTCAAGTTCCATGATTTTTTTAACATCTTTAGCGGCTGGTTCCTCCACTTTTTGATTTAACTGATCACCCAGCGGCTTTTCCAATAATTGCAGTTTCATCCGGTCTTTGTCGTTGGATTTACCTGCCTTTTTAGCTTGTTCAGCCTCTAGAGCCGCTGCAGTTGTATCTCCTGGCAGGGTAGGTGCATCTGAAATGTTTTTTGCCATCTGCTCAGGATCTTCCGCAAGTATGGCATTATCAGTTACCACCAAAGGATTCCCAGGTACCGATGAAGTTGGCTTGGCAGCAGCATTATTCTCAGTCTCCGCAGCCTGGTTCTCGGGTACTGACAGAGTTTCTGCCTGAGGATTGATTTCCGCTGTTATATTGGTTGAAGAACTGCTAGCAGTTGATTCTACTTGGGTTTCTTCAATAAGGCTAGTAATTACGTTCATCTTAGCAGCATAGGTGTTTTCTTTTCCTTGATCTTGCTGCACGTTCCCCTGAGTATTGCTAGCCAGGACGGTCTCAATTGCCTCCGCTTGACTCAAACTTGGTGCCGATTCTGAAACCGAACTAATTAGTTCTATCGAAGCCTGAACTGTTTTCTCTGCTGCCAGGGGCTCGATAACCTCCAACAGTGCTGCGACTGGTTGGATCGCCTCTTGAGACTGAGCGGTCTCCAACGTTGCTGCGAGAGGCTCCTGATTCTGACCCTCAACCTGTTTACCTGCTCCCTGAGCCGGCAGCATTACTATTTCTACCGCAGACGTAGTTTGGCTTGCCTCGCTATCCGGTGTTACAGTAAGATCACACTGAGGCTGGACTAATCCTATAGAAGCAGCATCCAGTTCATTGTCTTCATCCTGAGACTGCTTATCTATCCCCTGGGTTGAAGCAGTTTCCACACTAGCAAGCACCGATTGATTAGCCTCGGTATTCTTCCTATCTTCTGAATCTGGTTTAGCTTGGATATCTGGTTTTTCTTGCACAGGCGTCTGTTTTTTAAGCTCTCCATTAGCATCCACAGAATCAACTATTGAATCGGCCTTTTGTTCAAAGATAGATCTTTCAAAACTAGTGTTTTTAGGGGGTAATTCTTTTCTAACAGGTGGACTAGAGCCAGGTTCAAGTTCCCTCCGGCTCATTTTTTTTAAATGCTGGGAAAAACTATTTTTCTTCTCCGCTAAATTTTGAGACCGTGGTTCAATTGAGTTCTTTAGCTCCAATCCCTCCTGAGGACGCCTTACCACAGCCTGCACATCAAGTATCGCCATCTATATCACCTCCTTTCTACTCCCAATAATATATGGATGAAAGTTTACCCTCCCTCTATTGAGG
Organism: uncultured Syntrophomonas sp.; assembly: GCA_964457945.1. GTDB lineage: Bacteria > Bacillota > Syntrophomonadia > Syntrophomonadales > Syntrophomonadaceae > PHAA01. The sequence goes on along the minus strand of CAYWFX010000004.1, from coordinate 104,440 downwards.
ACTGGCAACCAGCATCTTCTTAGCAATAGTAGCAGCTTTATCCCGGGGCATTTTTTGCAGCATTTCGCCAGCCAGGGCAGTTTCCATGGCACCAAGAACCCCGATAATATCCTGATCATTGAGCTTGGATAGCAAATCGGCAGCTTCTTTACTATTCATCTCTGCAAAATATTGGGCCATATTCTTATAGATGCTCTGCTTGTCGTTCTTAGGATTGCTGGCAGGATTGGCCGCAACCAGCAGCTTTTCATTGAGCCTAATAATTTCCGCCTTAGCATCCTCTCCAGCTTTCTGTACTATTTTTTGCTTCTTATCCATATCCTCCATGGTCTTTTGCAGAGCTTCCATTTCAGCTTTTTTTTCAGCGGCACTCCTTTTTAATGTATCGTTTTCTTGTTTAACTTTCTGTAGTTCTGTCTCCTGCAGATCTTTAGGTGCGCTCTGTTTTAAAAATGGAATTTTATCTGCCAGCGGTATTTTTTCCACCACAGTTGACAGCTTGCTGATGGAGGCAGGAAGGTTCACAACTTTAAAATGCAATAGGGCCCAGACTATACCTGCTACCAGGACAATCCCTAGTAGCATAAATACTAATATCTTGCCAATTTTTTTTAATTTTGTTTTCATAGTGGTGGCACCCATTCATACCTTTCGTATTTAAACTAGGTTTTTCCTGTAATGGTTATTGATGGCTATTTCATCAATGACCTGCTGTTCTTCTTTTTGTAATTCCTGCAGGTATATATACCACTCTTTTTCCCTGAGTTTACTGAGTGTCTGGTTTTCCCTAGTTTTTTCAATCAATATTATACGTGCCGACTCGACATCCTGTTCGGCTCTAGCCAGTTCTTCTTCCTTTATAGTTCTGTATTCTTTAAGTACTGGCAGGTAGTCTTTAAAAAGCAAATATTTATCTACACAAAAGCCTTCCTGCATCATTTGCTTAATGGATTGTTCCAGCTCCAATTGTTTATCGATTATTTTCTCCAATTCGTTTTGAATACGGTCACGATCCCTGACTCGCAACTGCATTTCTTCTTTGGCTAGCTGCTCCTCCCGTGAGGCTAAATTCAATTTAGTCTGTAATCTAAACTTAAAGGGTTTCATTTATCTTACACCTGCTCATGCAATAGAACTCTCCAGGAATTGCATAGTTTGAGCCAGGTGGCTCCCCTCATAGATATCCTGGCGAGTAAAAGTCCGGCATTTTTCAATCACCCTTATGGCCTCATCCACTCTAAAATTAGATCCCTTTTTATAAGCCCCAATGTCGATTAAATCTTTGGCATCTTCATATGTAGCCAAGAGAGATCGGAAACGATTGGCATCCTGTAAATGCTGCGTGGAAACTATGTCTATCATTACCCGACTGATGCTTTTAAGAACATCTATGGCAGGATACATGTTCATATCCGCCATGGCTCTGCTAAGCACAATATGTCCATCCACAATACCCCGAACTGCATCCGTAACTGGCTCATTCATGTCGTCACCTTCTACCAGAACTGTATATAGACCCGTAATGGTACCCTCTTCCGATGTCCCAGCTCTCTCTAACAGCTTGGGCATCAGCGCAAAGACTGACGGCGTATATCCCCGGGTCGCAGGTGGTTCACCTATAGCCAGGCCTACTTCACGCTGAGCCAGGGCAAAACGAGTTAAGGAGTCCATTAGCAGCAGAACATCTTTGCCTTGATCCCGAAAATATTCTGCAATACTTGTGGCTACAAAAGCACCCTTGAGACGTACCAGGGCTGGTTGATCAGAGGTCGCTACAACTACTACTGAGCGGGCCAAACCTTCCTCTCCCAGATCCTTCTCCAGAAATTCCCGCACCTCACGGCCTCTCTCACCTATAAGGGCAATTACGTTTATATCAGCCTCGGTGTTTCTGGCTATCATTCCCATTAAGGTACTCTTGCCCACCCCGCTGCCGGCAAATATTCCCATCCGCTGCCCTTTACCCAAGGTGTTCAAGCCATCAATAGCCTTCACACCCACTGGTAGGATTTCACTTATGCGTTTTCTCTTTAAAGGATTAGGTGCTGCGTTCATTACGGGGTAAACATTTTGATAATTAATGCGTTCTCCCTCATCTATTGGCTCACCCAATCCATTCAACACCCTCCCTATGAGGCCCATCCCCACATTAACCCGGAGGGTCTTACCGCTGGCAAATAGTTCGCTGCCCGGTCCAATGCCTTCCAGGTTGCCCAGTGGCATAAGCAATATTTTGTTGTTTTTGAAGCCTACTACTTCAGCGGGTATCATGCCCCGGTCTCCCTGGTTGGTTTTCACATAGCACAACTCTCCCAGACTAACCCTTGGGCCGGTAGCTTCTAGAGTTAAACCTATTGCCTGAGTAATCTTACCCCTCAGGTCGCAGGTATTCAATTTTTCCAGAATAGTCAGGTGTTTTTCCAAATTGAAAGCATGCTGTTTACTCATGACTAACTTCCATTGTAGCATCCTCTACTTTACGTATACGACCATCTAACTGAGCGTCTACCGAACCCATGCTGCTGTCTACTATACATCCGCCGCTGCTTATTCGTCTATCGGCTTTTACATCTATCTCCAGATCCGCACTGCCTATTTCAGTTAGTCCTTCATTGGCAATAGAATCCAGTAAATACTGCAGATCGGCGGGATTCACATAAACTCTAACATTATAAGGATTGTCTAAAAAACTTATAGCCTGCCTTACAATATCCACAATGGCCCGGGGATTGCAGCTTAATTCAGCTACAATTACTTTCCTGGCAATCGCCATGGCTAGGCGCACGATATCGTTTTCCACCGAATCAAGGATAGCAATCTTGGTCCTCCGGGCTTCCTCGATCAAACTTTGGCTTTGCTCTATAGCCATCTGACGATCTGCTTCTATTTCTGCCTGGGCTCTTTTTAAACCATCGTTGTAGCCTTCACTACCTGCCTGTTCCTGAATTTGTTGAGCATCTTCCTGAACCTGAGCTCTAATTACCTCTGCCTCTTCATGGGCATCACTGATAATACTTTTCGCTTCATTTCTAGCCTTTTCCAGCAATCCCATTACCAGTTGCTCGGTTTCCGCAAGTATTGTCTGGCTTTCTTTTTTCAACGCTTCAATGTCAATTTTCTCCTGATCTAGTTCACTCAGGGCAGGTATAAGTATCTCTTCAGCTTCCGGGAAGTCTTGCTCCAGCGCTAAGATGTCCAGGAACTCAATTATCCGAGGGTGAGAGAGAAATAAGTCGGATCTTTTAATAATCTTAGACAATGACCTCATCTCCTCCGCCCCGTGCCACAACTATTTCACCCGCTTCTTCCAGTCTGCGGATAACATTCACGATGCGCTGCTGAGCTTCTTCCACATCCCGCAATCTGACCGGTCCCATAAATTCGGTGTCCTCGCGCAGCATATCGGCGGCTCGAGTGGACATATTGGAAAATATTTTTTTAGATACTTCTGCACTGGAACCTTTTAGAGCGAGGGCCATATCCTGAGATTCCACCTCGCGCAGAACTCGCTGAACGGAACGATCATCTATCATTACAATATCTTCAAATACAAACATAAGTTTCTTAATCTCTTCGGCCAATTCCGGATCCTGAACCTCAAGAGATTCCATAATGGTTTTCTCAGTAGACCGGTCTACCCGATTAATAATCTCTACTACCGACTTGATTCCTCCCGCAGTTCTCATTTCCTGCGGAGTAATCGATGATAATTTTCTTTCCAAAACCCGCTCCACATCCTTGATTACTTCCGGTGAAGTGGTATCCATAATAGCTATCCTTTTAGCTATCTCGGCCTGTCTTTCAGCAGGCAATGCGGAGAGAATTAAGGAAGCCTTTTCCGGTTCCAGATAGGCCAGAATTAAAGCAATAGTCTGCGGGTGTTCGGACTGTATAAAATTCAGTAACTGATTAGGATCAGTTTTACGGACAAAATCAAAGGGCCTAACCTGTAACGAGGCCGATATTCTCCCTATTATTTCTGCTGTTCTCTCCGACCCATAAGCCTTTTCCAGAACTTCGCGAGCATAAGCAATACCTCCCTGCCCTATAAACTGGCTGGCTAGGCACATTTCAAAAAATTCGCGGAAAATATCATCCATTTTATCAGTGGAAACCTTGCGCATATTAGCAATTTCCAAGGTCAATTGTTCAATTTCCTCATCATTCATATGTTTGAATAGCTGGGCCGACTTTTCCGGCCCCAAAAAAACCAAAAAATTCGCGGCCTTTTGTTTGCCATTGAGGGGTTTTGTCACTGTACTGGTAGCCAATTAAATCACCTCTGTTCCTCTATTAGCCAGGTCTTTAGCACCTGGGCCGCGCTTTCTGGACTTTCATCGATTAGTTTTTCTATCTCCTGCCTGATCTTCTGTCTCTCCTTTTCTTCAGGGCTAAGGTTCTTTTCTAGAAGATCGCCAATGCTAATTTCTTCATCTACCACGGTTTCAAAAGCTAGTTCTGCTTCTCTTTCCTGCTCTTCAACTTCTTGCTGTTTTCTCCTGCGGATTAGCAGCCAGACCAGTACTACAATCAAAAGTGCCACCAGTGCAAAGACAAAGGGGGTCAGAGGTGAACTCAACATCTTTTGAATAGCAGTAGCAGGTGCAGGCTCAGGCACTGGTTCTGCATAAAAATCAATGAATGCTACTGAAATATTATCCTTTAGGCTGACCGATTCATTAGGCCGATTTTCCTTAAGTCCACAGGCAGTAGCAGCAATATTTCTAATCTTAGTAATCTTGGCTTCCTCGGTATCCCCCAGTTTTGACTGGGCAGTACCCGCATTATTAACTAGAATAGCCACGGTCAAATAGTCATATTTGGTCTCACCCGTGGAATACTTTATAACGGATTCGGTTTTATTAATCTCATAGTTTCTAGTTACATCACTTTTATCTGTGGTTGAGGTTCCACCGGTATTAGGATTTACCTGAGTATATTGTTGAATATTAGTGTCAGTACCAGGAACCGCAGCCGTGCTAGTAGTCGTTCCAGTCCCTGCCTCTTTTATGATATGTTCACTGCGGGTAAAAGAACCATCCGGGTCATGGGTATATGTTTCATTCTTTTGCTCTTTATCATTGAAATTCAATTCGGCGCTTACGCGTACCACCGAATTGTTCTTGCCCAGCGCACTATCTAACATGCTCTGTATTGCTAACTGCTTTTCTTTTTCAATTTCCTTCTTCATTGCCATTTGGCTGGCCAGCATTTCAGTCGTAGTGCCTTTTTGAGGAAGGTTATCCGAGATTAAATTGCCATTATGATCTACAATTACTACCTTCTTGGGGTCCAGCCCTTCCACTGAGTTAGCAATTAGGTTTATTATTCCTTGGACTTCCTGAGGAGTCAGCTTCGTTTCATCCTTGGTGGTTATCGCCACCGATGCGCTTGGCAATTCCTCTTTATCAGAAAAAAGTGTCTTTTCAGGAATTACGAGATGTACCCGGGCCGCTTTCACTTTTTCCAGACTCTGAATGGTGCGAGCCAGTTCACCCTGCATGGCCATCTGGTATTTAACTTTCTTATCAGTCTGGGTTTCACCAAAATTATTGGTTTGAAACAATTCCAGACCTGCTACTCCCATTGGCAGGTTGGCGCCGGCTAATTTGAGGCGGGTGGTGTATTTATCAGTTGGGGAAACTAATATTGTAGTTCCGTTATTATCTAATTTATACGGGGTTTTGTATTCATCCAGCTTGGCTACTATAGCCGATGCATCCTTTGCATCCAATTCAGTGTACAACACCTCATATGGAGTTTGTTTGCTGCCAACAAAATAAACCGAGGCCGCAATCACTATAAAGATAATCGCCCCGGCATAAATCAACTTTTGATTTAAACTGCGTTCAGCCCAAATTTCTTGAATTTTTGCCCCCGCTTGCTTCAATTGGTCTAAAATCTTTTCCATTGTACAACTCCCAACCTAATTTACATTTGCATGCGGGTAATTTCTTGATATGCTTCTACAACCCTGTTTCTAACTTCTATCGTGAGTTGCAGAGCTAGATTGGCCTTCTCATAAGCAATCATGGTATTGTGGAGATAAGCCTCGTTCCCTAGAGCGAGCTTATCCGCGCTGGCTGCGGCTTCCTTCTGCAGGCCATCTACCTCACCCAGGGCATTCTTTAAATACTCCATAAATCCTGGCTGTTTATCACTGGCCAGCGGCTTTACTTCCTGGACACCTTTATCATCCAGATTAAATGCTGATATCATCCCGGTATCTAATGAACCGATTTTCACTAAAGTTCCTCCTATCTGCCTATATCAAGGGCTCGCATAGCCATAGCCCGGCTGGCTTCAATAACCTTGGCATTGGCCTCATAAGCCCGAGTAGATGATATCATATTTATCATTTCTTCAACTACGTTCACATTGGGATAGTTTACGTAACCCTGAGCATCAGCATCAGGGTTAGATGGTTCATATACCTTTCTAAAGGGGGCTTCATTTTCCCCTAACTGCCGAATTTCTTTTACCTTAACTCCCGATAAGGCTAGTAACTGATCCTGTAGGGCGCTTTTAAATTTGCCTTTAGGCTGGTTGTCCTGAGCCTCAAATACCACCACATGCCTCCGGTAGGGTCCTTGACCATTAGCAACGCGCGTAGTCTCCACATTGGCCATATTGCTGGCAATGGTATCCATTCTTAATCTTTGAGCCGTTAGCCCGGATGCACTAACATCAATGCTGTTAAGAAAACTCATTTCAGTTACCCCCTCCCGGTAATAGCTAGTCTGAGTAGCTTGATTTCATTACTCATGCTCTGAGCCATTGAATCATAAAATACTTTATTCTTGGTCATATTAGCATTTTCAACATCAATATCAACATTGTTTTCATCGTTCCGATAACTCAAGTCGGCTAGTTTTCTAATCTCCGGCTCAAAACTCTCTAAATCCATAGGTGCTTGCCCGATCTGAATATGCCGCTTATTGGTAGTACGAAGTTTATCATTACCAGTATTAGTCTGACTATCTATAAGTTGGTTTAGTTTTTCTTCAAAGATGAGCTCACTGCGTTTAAATCCTGGCGTATCCACATTAGCAATATTGTTAGCTATTACGTCAGATCTTGCGCTAGCGGAGTCCATAGCCTTGTTTAAAATTATCTGGGTTTTTGAACTAAAAATTTTATCCAGCAACATATCACCCCTAAAAAAATTGCTTTTTCTCCATAAATATTTCGCTTATCTTGATGCAAATTCCTGCTATTCATGAAACATTACCTAAATTATTTTAAAACAAGCAAATTAACTATATGTATCTACTTTTTCCCTAAGCAAATATGTAGTTATTATAATACTTTTATACCAAAGAATATATATTCTTTATATACCAATTTTTTTCCTTCTTTTATTATGTAATAATAAACCTAATTCATTCCCAATACGAGTAATTATTTCATTTTTTGCTAAAATGTGACTTTGTTCCTAATAAAATAGGTTCATTTACTCATTAGGTCATAGTAACTATATACCCAGTGAAGAATCGTTAAGGAAAAAGCATGGTTATTTGCAATGTATATAAGATGCAGTATTGATTTGGTGAGTTTTTTATCCTGGAGGTTGCAAAGTAAAATATTTTATTGCAGATATATTTTGACCGCTTATCACACGATGTCATTAGCCGATTTAATACATACTAGTAACTAACTTGGTCTTCATTTGGTGGTTGCTTATTTCCTGATAGTCCTAAATAATTATGACCTGCATTTTGAAGCTAAATTATATACGATAATATATTATGCCTGTTCGAATATATACGCTTGTATTCTAGATAATACAAGCGTATATACGAATGCTTAGTTAATTATCTAAACACTCAATTCCATACTTATTTTTTCAACTCATCTCGAATATAATCATTGAGAATTTTTATATAAGTTCCCTTCATTCCCAAAGATCTCGATTCAATTACTCCCGCGCTGGAAAATTTTCTCAAGGCGCTTACAATAATGGATCTGGTAATACCTACTTTATCGGCAAGCCTGCTGGCAACCAACAATCCTTCCTCAGCATTTAATTCCGCTAATATGTATTCTATGGCTTCTTTTTCCGAATAGGATAATGTGGCTACGGCTATTTGAACAGCAGCCTTCTTTTTTGAATCTTCCTCAATCCGCTCGGTCCTCATCCGCATTACCTCATTGGCTACCACTAAGGAACCATATTCTGCTAAGACAATATCTTCATCGGAAAAACTCTGTCCATTACGGCATAAAACTATGGTGCCAATACGTCTGGCTCCTCCGAAAATTGGGGTTACAGACCATATATGTTTAGAACAATCACATGACATCCGGTCAAAATTAAATATGCATTTACAGCCTTCTTCTAATGTTATATTAGCTCGGGTCTCTTGAATATTAATGAATTCTTGATTAAAGCTTTCCGGGAAATGTTCAGCATGACTTATCAGACCATCAATTTCAGAACACGGTAAACCTTCGGTAAAAGAGTAACCAATAACTTGACCTCTTCTTCCCACTACAAATACACTGCATTCCAAATTTTCAGCCAGTACACTTGCCATCTCAAAAAAATCTACCGGATTTCCTATAAGCTTTTGCAAAATGCGGTTAATTAATCTCGACTTTTCCAGCAATGTTTTCTTCATCCACCCAACCTCCTACAGGATATATCTACTCAAATCATCATCTTCTGCTATTTTTTTGAGCCTTTGTTCCACATAATTGCGATCAATGTCAATCTTCTGTCCCCGCATATAAGCCGCATCAAAGAGTAAATCCTCCAATACTTTCTCCATAATGGTGTGTAAACGCCGAGCTCCAATATTTTCTGTTCTCGCATTTACTTCATAAGCGATTTCGGCAATATAGTCTATAGAATCTTCGCCAAAAGCCAATTCTACATTTTCAGTTGAAAGTAAGGCTATATATTGTTTTATTAGAGAATTATGCGGCTCAGTAAGTATCCTCTTTAAATCATCTTTCTTTAGACTTTCCAACTCCACTCGAATCGGAAATCTGCCCTGTAACTCTGGTATTAGGTCAGAAGGTTTGCACACATGAAAAGCCCCCGCGGCAATAAAAAGGATATGGTCAGTTTTAACTGGTCCATATTTTGTAACCACCGTTGAACCTTCAATAATGGGCAAAATATCCCTTTGCACACCTCCGCGAGAAACATCCGGGCCGTAGGAGCTCTCTTTACTGGCAATCTTATCAATTTCATCTAAAAATACCAGACCGTCCTCTTCCACCCTTCTGATAGCTTCACGGTTGGCCTCATCTGCATCGATGAGCCGAGTAGCTTCCTCATAACTCAATATTTTACGAGCTTCCTCCACCGTAAATTTTCTTTTCTTTTTATTCTTAGGTAGGATTCCGCCCAGAACATCCTGCAGGTTGATTCCCATCTCTTCAACACCCGACCCGGATATTACCTCCATAAATGAATTGTTTTTTTCTTCTACTTCAATCTCGATTATTTCCTGTTCCAGTTCCTTACGGGCTAGCTTTTGCCGAATGATTTCCCTCTGTTGCTCAACCTCGCGCAAGCGCCTAGGATATTCCTCATCCCCTTCATGATTATCCTGAGATTGACCCATAAGAAATTCAAAAGGATTCTTAATAGACTTCTCTTTTTTAGCCGGCAGGGGGATAATGCATTCTACTATCCTCTCTTCAGCCAGAATTAGACCCTTTTCCTCTACCTCCTCCATCTTCTCCTGTTTGACCATTCGAAGGGAGGTCTGCACCAGATCCCGAATCATTGAATCAACATCCCGACCTACATAACCAACTTCGGTGAATTTACTGGCCTCGACCTTAATAAAAGGTGCCTTGACCAATTTAGCTAAACGACGAGCAATTTCAGTTTTACCTACCCCGGTGGGGCCTATCATAATAATGTTTTTCGGATAAATCTCCTCACTTAGCTCTATCGGGAGCAGCTTTCTCCGATAACGGTTTCTGAGAGCAATAGCGACTGCCTTTTTGGCATCCTTTTGGCCAATTATATATTTATCCAGCTCTTCTACTATCTCTTTGGGGGTAAGATTATGCAAAGCTAACGTCTCCTTTTCTACTCCACTACCTCTACTGTAATTCGATCATTGGTAAATATGCATATTTCCGCCGCTATTATCAATGACTCTCTGGCTATCTCCGGAGCAGTCATATCAGTAAACCGTGCCAAGGCACGAGCTGCAGCCAGGGCATAGGAACCACCTGACCCAATCGCAGTGATGCCATCGTCCGGTTCAATTACTTCCCCATTTCCGGATATAATAAACATTCTCTCGCGATCTGCAACGATTAACAGGGCTTCTAGTTTACGTAAGATTCGATCTGTCCTCCACTCTTTGGCTATTTCTACTGCCGCCCTGGTTAAATTGCCGCCGGTCTCCTTCAGCTTCTCTTCAAACTTGGCAAACAAGGTAAAAGCATCGGCAACTGATCCAGCAAACCCTGCTACTACTTTGCCTTCATATAGCTTTCTAATTTTAACAGCATTATTCTTCATCACTACATTTTGACCAAAGGTAACCTGGCCATCGCCCGCAATGGCCATTAGTTCACCCTTCTTAACTGCTACTATAGTGGTTGCTTCAAACATTATATTACCTCCGCGGATGATTTTCATCGTGAATAGCCTTAATCCTATCTCGGGTTAGATGGGTATAAATCTGAGTGGTAGATAATTTTACATGTCCTAATAGTTCCTGCACGGCACGCAAATCAGCACCGCCATTTAATAGATGGGTAGCAAAAGAATGTCTAAGGGTATGAGGGCTCACCTTCTGATTAAAGGCCAACTGTTCTACGTATTTGTTAATAATGTTTCTTATACTCCGCACTGAGAGACAAGTACCAAATTTGTTTAAGAACAAGGCATTACTAACAACATTGCTTTTGGCTAAAAAGTAGGGTCTTCCATTATCGATATAATTTATTAAAGCTGCCTTAGCTTGCCTGCCCAAATGAGCTAATCGTTCTTTGCTGCCTTTACCTCTTATTTTTATCAATTCATCATTCAAATCAAGATCAGACAGGGTAATCCCCACCAATTCACTAACCCTTACCCCGGCGGCATAAAGAGTCTCCAATATAGCTTTGTCCCTTTTTCCTACAGCCTTACTGGTATCAGGAGCATCCATTAAAAGGTTAATTTCAATAGGATATAAAAAGCGAGGTAGTTTTTTTTCCTGCTTAGGGGTAGATACATTAGCAATAGGGTTTCCTTCCAAAACATTTTCCCGACAAAGGTACTTGACGAATGAACGTAAAGCCGCCAATTTTCTTGCCATAGTGGCTCTGCTTAAATTATTACTTTGCATACTGCCGATGTATTCTCTGACCGCACGGTGATTCAAACAAGTAATTGATACTTCATCCCGACTCACCTGGCAATATCCGGCCATAAAATTAAAAAATTGGTTCAAATCAGTTCTGTAGCTGATCAGGGTTAGTTGGGAGGCACTCTTCTCGACACGCAATTGGGTCAGAAAACCTTCCACATGCTGAACGAGCACGCAGTTCACCTCCACATATTTCTTCCTATAAAGGGAATGTAGCATAATTAGCATCATTTTACAACCTGCAGCCAAGACAATTATTTTATTATCATCATTGCTTCTCGTGAACGTTGGGCATATTGTTCATACCTGGCTTTTTTATCCTTAATCATGTTGGCTAAGGGAGGCAAAATTCCAAAATTGGCGTTGATAGGTTGAAATTCTTTGTTACTGCTATCAGTTATAAAATTAATTAATGCTCCTAACATGGTACAATGATTCAATACTAACAAGGGCTGTTGCTTAAGGAAACGAACTGCATTAATACCGGCTAGAATTCCAGTTGCTGCCGACTCCATATAGCCCTCGACCCCCGTTATTTGACCAGCCCAAAATAACGCTGGATTTTTCTTATACTGCAAGGTGGGCTCCAATAAACGGGGACTGTTTATATAGGTATTCCGGTGCATAACTCCATGTCTAACAAAATCTGCTTTTTCCAGACCGGGAATTAATCGGAATATTCTATCCTGTTCACCCCATTTCAAACGGGTCTGAAATCCTACCAGGCCATATACTGTTCCCTCTCTATTTTCCTGCCGAAGCTGCACTACTGCCCAGGCTCTCTGACCTGTGCGCGGATCGGATAAGCCCACGGGTCTCATAGGGCCAAATCTTAAGGTATCCAGACCCCGGCGGCCCATTACTTCTATGGGCATACAACCATTGAAAAAAAGCTTCTTATCCACGCTATGGCCTTCACTCACATCAGCATCCACTAAATTATGGTAGAAATTTTCGTATTCCTCCCTGCTCATAGGACAATTGTAGTAATCATCCGTACCTTTGCCATAGCGGGAGGCCTTAAATACTTTCTCTTTATCCAGACTTTCCAGGGTTACACTGGGAGCCACCGCGTCATAGAAAAAAAGGTTTTCCTCCCCGCTCATGCGGAGCAGTTCTGCAAATAGTTTTTCCGATGTCAACGGCCCAGTGGCTATGATTACTGGTTCGTTCTCAGGAAGAATCGTCACTTCCTCACGAATGACCTCAATGCCCTGATGCGAATTTACCGTTTCGGTAACCAGGGCAGAAAAAAGCTCCCGATCTACTGCCAATGCTGACCCGGCAGGAACCCTGGCCTGATCAGCGCATTGCAGTATTAAGGAACCCATGGCTCGCATTTCTTCTTTTAATAAACCCTGGGCTGTAGCAGGAAGTTCTGACTTCAGAGAATTGCTGCATACCAACTCCGCTAACTGGCCCGACTTATGTACCGGAGTCATCTTGTCAGGTCTCATCTCCCACAGTTTCACCTTGGTTCCAGCCTGAGCAATATGATAGGCTGCCTCACATCCGGCCAACCCACCTCCAATTACGTGAACTAATGGCAATCTATTTCCTCATTTCCTGAAAGTGCTTACATTCTGAGTTCTGGCAAACCGCATTCACTTCTTTATTTTTATTCAGTTTTTCTACCATGGCATCACCACATGCAGGGCATTTTTCACCAGTAGGTTTGTTCCATGATCTAAAATTGCATTCCGGATAGTTCTTGCAGCCAAAGTATTTTCGCCCCTTTTTAGACTTCAAAGCAACAACCGCACCACCACAAAACGGGCAATTAACCCCTACCTCTTCATTCAAAGATTCAGTGTGCCTGCACTCGGGAAAACCAGAACAGGCGATAAATTTACCGAAACGACCATATTTAATGAACATGGGCTTGCCGCACTTAGGACAGTCCTTCCCGGCTTCTTCATCCTTGATTTCTACCTTCTCAATTAAATCCTGAGCCTTCTCCATATCGGAATTAAACGGACCATAGAAATCGCGGACAACCCCCTTCCAGTTTAACTGTCCCTCTTCTATGAGATCAAGATCTTCCTCCATCTTGGCGGTAAACTGAGTGTCTAATATATTTCCAAAATGCTGGGTTAACAAATCCACTACAATAAAACCCAATTCAGCCGGAACGAACTGCTTATTCTGACGTTCCACATAATGACGTTTTAAAATCGTTTCAATGATGGGAGCGTAGGTACTGGGACGCCCAATATTTTTCTCTTCCAGCAGCTTCACCAGGCTGGCCTCAGTATAGCGAGGCGGCGGCTGAGTAAAATGCTGCTCCGGTTTTAATTCCTTTAAATTCAGAACTTGACCAGTTTTCATATCCGGAATCGGGTTTTTCACATCTTCTTCTTCGCTGTCATTGTAGATCTTTTTATACCCTAAGAATTTTATTTGAGAGGAATTAGCGCGCAGGCTATAGTCTCCAGCCTCAATATCAGCCACAACTGTATCATAAACTGCCGGGGTCATCTGGCTGGCAACAAAACGTTCCCAGATCAGTTTATATAAACGATACTGGTCCCTACCGAGATAATTTTTCACACTCTCCGGGGTACGTTCAATCGAAGAAGGTCTAATCGCCTCATGGGCATCCTGGGCTGATTTTCTACTCTTATACTCATTAGCTGATGCGGGCGCATAATCGTGGCCATATTCCGAATTTATGAATTCCAGAGCTTCGGCTTGGGCTATTTTCGATATACGCGTGGAATCAGTTCTGAGGTAGGTAATTAAACCTACAGTACCCTTTTTACCTAATTCCAGTCCTTCATACAATTCCTGGGCTATACGCATAGTGCGACTTGAATAAAAACCCAGCCTTTTAGATGCCTCCTGCTGCATGGTGCTGGTAATAAAAGGTGGATTTGGTTTTTTGCGTTTTTCCTTTTTTTCGGTATTTTTTAGCAGGTAGCTGGCTCCCTGCAGATACGAGGAAATGTGTTCTTGCTCCGCTTCACTCCTTATCTCCAGCTTTTCGCCTTTATAAGCAGTTAATTTAGCCACAAAGCTATCCTTCTTTTTCCCGCTTAAGATTGCCTCTATTGTCCAGTACTCCTCTTGTACAAAAGCATCAATCTCTTTTTCCCGTTCACATATTATTCGAACCACTACCGATTGCACCCGCCCCGCGCTCAACCCTTTCCGCACTTTACTCCACAGCAGGGGGCTCAAGTTATATCCAACCAGGCGATCCAATACCCTACGAGCCTGCTGGGCATTCACCCGGTTTATATCCACAGGCCGCGATTTTTTGATCGCCTGTTTGATCGCATCACTGGTAATCTCATTAAATTCAATTCGGCAATTTGAATTTTCCGGAAGTTTCATAGCATTCTGCAGATGCCAGGCGATAGCTTCCCCTTCCCGATCCGGGTCAGTAGCCAGCAATATCCGTCCGGACTTCTGCGATTCACTTTTTATTTCTTTGAGCAGTTCACCTTTGCCACGTATTGTAATATATTGTGGCTCAAAATCATTCTCTATATCGATACCCAGCTTGCTCCTGGGCAGGTCTTTAATATGACCCACACAAGCCTTAACCCGATAATTTTTACCCAGAAACTTAGCTATGGTTTTTGCCTTAGCCGCTGATTCAACAATAACCAGTGTACTTTCCGCCAAAATATCACCTCTCTCTTCATGTTTTCTAAGCTTTCTAAATCTTTACATAGTAATTGCCGGGCAACGCTTGAATTATGCCCTTTAATTCCATTTTTAGAAGTACAGTGCTTAAAGCCCCGGTACTTAATCCCGTACTGCCCATCAAAATATTAAAATGTTCTTCCTCATGGCCTAGGGCTTCTAACACCGATAATTCTTCAGCCTCCAGACCGAAGAGAAGTTCCCCTTGACTTACTTGGGGCAAATCATTTTGATTATTTAAAACATACTCGGCCAGAATGTCCTCTATCCCGCTTACCAGACAGGCTCCCTGCTTGATTAGGAAATTGGTTCCTACGCTGTTTTTACTATTAATAGGTCCTGGAACGGCAAAGACATCCCGTCCTTGCTCCAAGGCAAAATCAGCGGTAATTAAGGCTCCGCTCTTTTTCTGAGCCTCTACCACCAAAACTCCTCGGCACAGACCAGATATGGTTCGGTTCCTGACCGGAAAATTACCTGGTTCCGGGTGCGTATGCGGAGGAAACTCGCTCAAAACTAGCCCGCTTGCACATATACTGGTATATAATTTAAGGCTTTCTGGCGGGTATACTACATCAACCCCACTACCTAATACGGCTGCAGTTCTTCCACCCGCTTCCAAGGCCCCTCGATGCGCTTCTGTATCTATTCCCCTGGCCATACCACTAACCACTACCATACCCTGCTTGGCAAGTTCATTCCCAAATCGCCTGGCCTGCCCCTTGCCATAGGTGCTTGCCATTCTAGAACCTACAATGGCAATACAAAAATCATCAAGTATTTCTATGTTGCCATGGTAATAAAATATGTAGGGCGGATCAAAGATACTTCCCAAGAGTTGTGGATAATCATCATCTTCCACACAAGCTATTTTGATATCCTCGTCTCGAAGCTTTTCTAATAGCCTCGCTGGATTAGCTCCCCGCCTAGCATCAATAATCGTATCAATGATCGGAGTCGATAATGAAGACTGGTGCAATAGTTTACTATCAGCCTCAAAACACTTTTGAAAACTTCCCCATTCCTTTTTAATTTTCCATAGAGTTCTATTACCTAAGCCTTTTAGGGTATGAAAAAAATATAAGGTGGCTAGTTCTGACTTATCCATTTCCACAACCCCGTTTGCGATAAAATTTTTTACAAATTTATACAAGGGCTAAGAACCTCTACAGCAATTGATAACATAAAAACCATGACTATGCAAGATATATGGTCTTAAATGTTTTCAAAAGTGGGACAAATTACTTTCTTAAAAAGAAGTATGAAGGGGAAAATATATATGCATTCAAAAATAATATTTAAGGAGGAATGGCTGGTGTTTTCAAGTATGATGGATTATAAAGACTCCATGGCAAGGAAACTTTCCCATGATGACAAGATTGATCCAGGAACTTTCAGTCTTATGGAGCCTGGTTGGTGGGCTCTGCATGCCACAGCTATAGCTGGCGTATATTTATTAGGCAATAAAATGCGTAATAGGTTTTAGCCTGAAATAGGAATTGGAATGTTACTCATACCAGCGTTTAAAAAAGGTAAGAACGGGGTTTAATAACTCCGTTCCTATTTTTAACAATTACTTATCTTTGGCGCAAACACCAGGCCCCAAAGATTCTTTGAGAGGTAGAAACTAAGGGCTTGTCACGGTTCAAATGTCATCACTTCCATGGTATGGGTTGCAAAAACATCATAGACCTTTATAGCAATCTTATAACTTTCTTTTGCTGGAACATGGACCAGCAAGTTGAGTGCTATCGGGGCCTTAAATCTTTGTTTCTCTCGCATTATCTGATAATGGGAATGAAAAACTTCGCCATTGAAATCTAAATCAAGCTCCCAAAATTCAATGTCGGAGGCAAAATCCTGGGAAGAAGGTCGCATATTTTCCGGTTGCGGACAATAAGACTCTATTCCAATTTCGATCAGACACCTATCTTTGTCTATTTTTCGAAAAACAGGTTTTTTAAGTACTAATTTTCCCTGCTCATCTTTTTCGGGAAGTTGTTCACCTGTGATAATCGCAAAAGGCGGCGAGCCCGACCTCAAAAGTCGATATAGAGTGGTTTGCAGCGCTAGTTTACTGCTGTCGCTTAAAATCCAGGTTCTACCTAGTTCATTACAGACTTCAGCCGTGGTACCGGAACCGGCAAAAAAATCAGCGACCAGGCTTCCTGGATGAGATGCAGAAAGGAGGATTCTTTTAATTAGTTCTTTCGGCTTTTGAGTAGGAAACTTGAGGTTTTCCCGAGCTGTAGGACTGAGGATTTTATTTATATCTACCCACCAATCCTGCATCAAAGCTCCTTCTTCATTAAGTTTGTAACGGTCGCCCTTTACATTGGTCAGTCCTCGCTGTACCGTACCTGACGTATAAGGACGATACTGCGGATTAAAAGTGTATTCAGAGCTCCGAGCATACCAAAAAATCAAGTCATGCTTACGCTGAAAATGCTTCCGGGAACTGCTCCCCCCTCCAAAGCACCATACAATCTCATTGATAAAATTATCTCGGCCAAATACTTCATCTAACAATATTTTAACATAATGACTGCTGTGCCAATCAACGTGCACAAATATGCTTCCATTTTCAGCTAAAACCTGCCGCATTAATCGCAAACGGGAATATAGCATATCCAGGAAAGAGTCCATCCCACCTTCCCAGGTATCTTGAAATGCTTTTCGGTTGATATGCCGTATATCTGAATAAGTTCCTACGCTTATCCTGGAATGATAGTCAAGCTCTGTCATATAAGGCGGGTCTATATAAATAAGATCAATTTTTCTCTCATTTTTACTTGAGGCCAGAACCTGGAGAAGATCGTAATTATCCCCATAATAATAGCGATTGTTAATTACCCCATCGATGGAAACAGGTTCCCCCATTTGTTCAAAAATTGACTGGTTATCAAATACCGGATTTACTATAATCCTTTCAATATCTCGGATAGTATAGCCTGCCTGACTCTTCATTTCCTCATTTCTATTATTCCATTTCAGGTGAGCTGAGGGCCTATTGTTTTCCATACCACATTCTCCTGCCAATTTTAGGGATTATCAATCATATTACCCGATAGCCCCTTCTGCAAATATTAACATAAAAAAAGTCCTGTCGACACAGGACAAATAAATAGACATAAATAATATGCTAGGACAACCCCGATTGTTTGAGTTTATTGCCTGCTTGCAGCGGCGTGGATAATGATTAAATTATCCGGGGTAAATGCCTGTTCACTTTGATATAAATTGAGCGTAAGCGGTACAGTCAGAGCTAATACTAGTGCCATCAGAAAAACTATCCACAAACTTCTTTTCATCCAATAGCCCCCTTAATCAAAAACCAAGATTTATATATTACTGCTTTCTAAACATATTTTTTCAACTGCTTTAGGGCCGCCTTCTCCAGCCTTGATACCTGAGCCTGAGATATTCCTATCTCATCAGCTACTTCCATCTGAGTTTTGCCGTTAAAAAACCTTAATGACACAATATGTTTTTCCCGTTCATTTAACTTTTTTAATGCTTCATTAATAGTAATTGTTTCTAACCATGATGTGTCTGTGTTCTTATCATCACTGATTTGATCCATTACCAGGATAGGATCTCCGCCATCATTATATATAGGCTCAAAAAGCGAAACTGGTTCCTGAATAGCATCCAGGGCAAAAACTACCTCTTCTCTCGTTACTTCTAATTGTTCCGCCAACTGAGCAATGGTCGGTTCAGCCGAATTATCCGATAAAAGCCTCTCTCGCACCTGCAGTGCTTTGTAGGCAATGTCCCTTAGGGACCGGGAAACCCTTACCGCATTATTGTCTCGCAAATAACGACGTATTTCCCCGATAATCATAGGAACTGCATAGGTTGAGAATCTAACATTCTGGCTAAGATCAAAATTATCAATTGCCTTAATCAAGCCTATACACCCTACTTGAAAAAGGTCATCCACAAATTCACCTCTGTTATTAAAACGCTGTATTACACTTAAAACCAGTCTTAGATTCCCCTGAATAAGCTTATCTCTAGCCTCCACCTGACCTTTTTGCATAGCTGTGAAGAGGTTCCGCATTTCTTCATTTTTTAGCACCGGTAATTTTGATGTATTGACTCCGCAGATTTCCACTTTATTAATCAAGAACTCACCCCTTCCCCTTTCATTATGTATTTTTAATTATTTACTTATATGTCAATTATTATTCCTTTCCACTTAGCAAATACCTAGATTAGGGATTATATTTATTCAAATTGTCCCTTACATAATGACAAAAAATTGAGCCTATCAAAGGCTCAGTAGTTTCAGCATTATATTATTGACAGTTTACTCAATTTTACGTATCTCTCGCTGCAGACGCTTTAATATTCTTTTCTCCAAACGGCTAATATAAGACTGAGATATCCCTAGTATATCCGCTACTTCCTTCTGGGTCTTCTCGGTTCCATCATTTAAGCCAAAGCGTAATTGAATTATCGTATTCTCCCTGGGATTTAGTTTGTGCATGGCCTGCCACAGTAAAGATTTTTCGACTTCGCCCTCGATCACTTTAAAAATCATGTCACCTTCAGTCCCTAAAATATCAGAAAGTAAGAGTTCATTTCCATCCCAATCGATATTCAATGGCTCATCAAGTGATACTTCGGCTCGGTTTTTTAGATTTCTACGTAAATACATTAGTATCTCATTTTCAATGCAACGTGAAGCATAAGTGGCCAGTTTAATGTTCTTTTTGGGATCAAAGGTGTTTACTGCCTTAATTAAACCTATGGTCCCTATAGAAACCAGGTCTTCAATGTTTATGCCAGTATTCTCAAACTTTTTGGCTATGTAGACCACCAGTCTCAGATTATGTTCTATCAATGTCCCCTTAACCCCACCAGTATCTTCATTGTCCAGCTGGGATATCAAGGACATTTCCTCCTGCTCCTTCAGCGGGGGAGGCAATATTTCAGCTGAACCTATATAATGCACATATTCAGGTAGTTTTTTTCTGATATACCACTTGATAAAAATTAGTTTCCAGGAACTTAACTTTTCCATTAACTTCACCGGTCATTCCCCCTATATTTTCTGTAGAATTTCAGATGGAATCAGCAACTGATAGTTATCTTTGGCACTGAGCTTATCCAGATAGATACCTACCACTAAGTTTTTATATAGAGAATTGATTTTGTCAGGGTCAACAATGATTTCATCACAACGCAGACCAACCATTAAACCGTTCTTTTTACCAATAGATGAGAAAGGAATAACCCTTATACGATTGGCCCAGCTACTCGTACTCAAGGCCTGAAGAATGTCATTGTCATCCTGGTAGTTTTCTATAGCAAGCTTGCAGTCATCTGGCAAATATTCTTTTAACAGCTCATATTCAGCCACCACAACCGGGCGTTGGGTAAGGGGGTCCTTCAGCCCATTACCCGTATCCAGAAAACCTTCGCCCCGACAAATCACATTACCAAAATGCAGCTCCACTTTGTATTTAAGCAAAGCAGGAATAATTTTTTGCGACAAATATTTTTCACCATAACTGCCCAGCAAAATTGCGCAAATGATCCCTCCCAGCAACCACCAATACGAAAAATACAGACCCTGACTATTGTTAAAAAGATAAGAAACAGCAATCGTCGCACCTGCTACTATAAAACTCACCCCATAAAAGCATATCAGAGTTTTCTTCAATTCCTTCCATCCTCTAGGCCTCAATGCTACTATAACTATTAGGCAGGAAAATATTATTTTAGCCGGCAGGCTATACCAAGTGCTCATTGTCGGAAATAGATAAGCCACCCCATAAACCCCTCCCAAAAGGGAGGCGATGATAAATCGTCCATAAAGGATGGGTTTTTCGCTTAGTTTCGCAGTTGCCCATAGAATCATAAAATCCATAGTAAAATTAACTAAAAATGTTATGTCAGCATATACTTTCGGCTGGTCCACATAATCACCTTATCCTCTGGCGAAAAATCACGTCTCTCAACTAATATGCCTGTAATTTACAAGTATGTGTGCCAAATTATACTAGATGACCCGGTATTAATTTGTAGTTTGCTGGGACAAGAACCGGGCATCTTCTCCCATAAACACAAAAAAACCGGGAATTTTATTCCCGGTCCAGTCCATCAGCCTGGCAGTTTGTCAGTGAGAGAAAGAAAAAACAGGCAAGAAAATCGTTCCTTGCCTGTTTAAGCTTATTTATGTTTTAAAATGAAAGGAGGTATCTCCAGGTCAGTTCTGTCCAGGAAGGAATGGGGCGGTCTTGAGCCTCGAGAACGTTGCGAAGGTTCCGGGGTCGCTAATCTAGGACTATCAAATCCTGTCGCAATGACGGTGACCCTAACCTCATCACCCAGGCTTTCATCGATGTTAGCACCGAATATAATGTTAGCCTCAGCATCAGCCGACTCATGAATAATAGCTGCCGCTTCCTGTATCTCAAACAGGGTCAGGTCACTTCCTCCGGTAATATTAAACAAGACCCCTTTAGCTCCTTCAATAGAGGTTTCCAGCAAAGGGCTGGAAATTGCCAGACGCGCTGCTTCGGCAGCACGATTTTCACCCTTGGCCTGACCTATTCCCATTAACGCAGAGCCAGTATTTTTCATAACCGTTTGCACATCTGCAAAATCGCAATTAATAAGTCCCGGTATGGCTATTAGGTCAGATATTCCCTGTACGCCTTGCCTTAGTATGTCATCAGCAATTCTAAAAGCATCATTCACAGCAGTATTTTTCTGTACCACCTGCAGCAAACGATCATTAGGAATGGTTATTAGGCTATCTACTTCTTCCTTCAAGGCCTGAATACCCTTTTCAGCCTGCATATTCCTCTTGCGTCCTTCGAATAGGAAAGGTTTGGTTACAACTCCAACTGTAAGAGCGCCTAGTTGTTTAGCTATTCGAGCAATTATGGGAGCCCCACCGGTACCTGTTCCACCACCCATACCAGCTGTAATGAATACCATATCAGCACCCTGCAAAGCTTTTATTATTTCATCTTCAGTTTCCATGGCCGCTTTCATACCAACCTCCGGATCAGCACCTGCCCCTAGTCCTTTGGTCAGTTTTCCGCCCACCTGAATTTTCTTTTCCGCCTTGGATTGGTATAGTGCCTGTGAATCCGTATTTACGGCAATAAACTCGACTCCCTTTAAGCTTGCCTCAATCATTCTGTTTATGGCATTACTGCCTCCACCGCCAACACCTATTACTTTTATATCTGCGAACTGTTGCATTTCCACATCAAAATCTAACGGCATCCCTTACCCTCCTCCAAATTATTAAGAAAATAAATCCCTGAGCCAATAATTTACTTTATGAAAAACACTTGCTACTCCTGCCCTGGTTTCAACAATTGTAGGCTCCATATGTTTGAAGCCATAGATTAAAGCTCCCAACGCAACAGAATTTTGGGGACTGTTGATATCACCAGCTAAGCCCTTTATGTTCTCAGGCATTCCCAATCGGACAGGTATATCCATATAATCTTCCATTACCTCTACGATTCCAGCTAGTTGAGCCCCGCCGCCGGTAAGAACAACTCCCCCGGCTAGCTTTTCCAAGTATGTAACCTGTTGAAGTTCCGTATAGATCATTTCTACCATTTCAATGACCCGAGCGGAAATAATATCCGCCACCAACTGCTGAGAAACCTGTCTAACATCATTACCCTGAATATTGCGTGCATTAATAATCACATCATCCCTGGCCATTTCTGGCGCTGCCACCCCGCAATCTTCTTTGATCCGAACTGCATCCTCAATCGATGTTCTAAGTACAATAGCCAGATCTTTGCTTATATAATCACCACCAATAGGTAATACTGAAGTAGATAAGATGAATCCTTGACTAAAAATACTTATCTCAGTAGTGCCCCCCCCCATGTCAACTATAGCAACTCCCATTTCCTTCTCAGCCGGGGTTAACACCGATTCGGCTGCCAGCAACTGGTTATAGGCTAATTTATCAAAATGGAGGTTTATTCGTTGGGCGCTTCGCTGCAGGTTCTGAATCGCAGCCGTGGCCGCAATAATGATTACAATTTCCACTTCCAGACGACTTCCTACCATTCCCACCGGGTCTGTAACACCATCATAGCCATCAATAATATACTGTCTTTCTATTACTTGTACAATCGCTTTATCAGGAGGCAGCGCTATATTCTGAGCAGAATTCAAAACCCTATCTTTATCTTCTCGGGTTATTTCATAATTAGGATTGCCTACAGCAACTACCGCATGGTTACTCACCGCCGAGATGCTGATACCTGAAAAACCAGTTAGAGCGCTCATGATCTCTACTCCAGTTAATCTTTCTAGTTCGTTTAAGCAGGTATCTATTGAACGAGCTGTGCTTTCAATATCAACTATATTTCCTTTTCTTAAACCTGAAGACGGAACCTTGGCCAGCCCCAGTACATTGATGCCATTTATATGATTAATCTCACCTATGACGGCTTTAATCGAACTGGTACCCACATCCAAACCAACTACAATATTACGTTTGCTAATTTTAAAGCACCCCTTAACAGATATCTTACTCTAAAAATACCACAAACGTATTTATTATCCTCTTTTAGGCGAAGATTTTTATCAGTACTTTTTCAATAGATATCGACGTATTATTCCTAAATTTTGAAATAATCTTACTCCAAATACCACAACTGCCGCCAGGTATAGTTCCAATCCCAGCCTGTCCCCCAAATAAGCAAATCCAGCCGCCAGTAAGCTATTAACAATAAAACCACTAATAAATATGGTATTGTCAAAGGAATCTTCCATATATGCACGGATACCGCCGAAGACAGAATCCAGGGCAGCTAAGACCCCTATGGACATGTACTTTACCATAGCCACTGGCAGTAAAATAGGCAGCTGAAAACCAATAAACAAACCAATTGCTAAACAGAATAGAGTTAATAGCCACATATTATACTCCCGCCTTTTTATTGGATTGAATCGGGGAAGTGAACTGGAACTTCAAAGCACCAGTAAATGCTGGTATATCGATATTATCATTTCTTACCAACTGAGTCTGCAAACCGACGGATTTCAATTTTTCCAGCCACCCACCTTTAATGCCGCTTTCCAACAGTTGCTGATTTCCTATGACTTTAATGACGAATGGAGGCGCAATTTTGTTCCAGTTAACTAGAATGGTGGTTCCTGCACACCTGATTTCCGACATAGCGGTAATTCGCTCATTGTTGACACATATTGCCTCAGCCCCCGAAGCTCTCATCTCATTGACAATCTTTAGTATGTCATCATCATGCACCAGCCCTGCATTGGGGTCATCCCCAGGCTGCAAACTACGAGGGCTGTCATTTAAAGTAACTATGATCCCCGGGCCATGTACCGGAATTAGACCCGCGGCCATATTGGATTTTCTCAATTCCTCCTGTAAATCGGCATTCAATTGGCTTTCACTGCTTACATTGGTCAGTTTCTCCCGTAAAGAAATAAGCTCTTTAGATAGGGATTCCTTTTCCTGGGTCAAGGCACTATTTTTAACAGCCAGTTCGTCAACCCTGGTAGTTCGAAAGTTGGTGTTATAATTCTCCGAGGTTCTAAACTGAATGGAAAGCATTATCCCTACAATTAGGCAGACCGCCAAGATAGTAATTTTTCCACTGGTATCTCGCATTTCATCACCTTCTAAATCCTGGTTTTGACGACTGGCTCGCCTTTAAACCGCATATCAATATATTCAAGTACTTCCTTGCCTTGCTTATTAAAATTGGCTTCGATCTGAATTACCTGATTCAAAGTCTTGGCTTTTTCTTCCAGCCTTTCCAGGTCACCAAATCTGATTTCCGTGCCATTAATCGTATATATTTTGAGCGCATTTTCTTTATTCAGGTAATGAAACTCGGATATTTTCTGACGAGCACTGTCAGGAATAGCCTGCCACACTTGTCTCACCATGTCTGTCGCCTGGTTATTAACAGCTTGTCCCAGATTAACATATTCGGGCATTAGGTCCATGGTAATAATTGGATAGTTGTTAATCGGGGTATTACTCAACTTGTCAAAACAAACTCCCGTGTCATCAATACACAAAAACACACCCCGGTACGGAATAACCGCCCAGATTTGCCTTTCATTAATCTTTATAAGCAATGTTCGTGGTAATTGGCGTACTATCTCGGCCTTCTTAACCATAGGATGGGCTTGTATCGATTGGGAAGAAAGATCTCCATCCAGCTCAAAAATATTGATTCCTGGAGCCAAACCCGAAAGAGCCAGGGCTTCTTCCTGAGATACCTTTTCATTTCCCTGCACTTCAATTCGATCCACATTGAAAATGGAACTGTGCAGGAATAGATAAGTGGACAAAAGCAAGGTGAAAATCAATAATGATATTCTGAATCTATGACCAGATATTTTCCGGCTCACAAGCTTTCCCCTCAATCCATTTACAGCTGAGATCATAGTGCAAATTATAGCAGATTATTAAAAAATAAGGTTATTATCAGTATTTTTTCAATAAATATCGGCGTATTATCCCTAAGTTTTGGAATAACCTTACTCCAAATACGACAACTGCCGCCAGGTATAGTTCCAGACCCAGCCTGTCCCCCAAATAAGCAAATCCAGCCGCTAGTAAGCTATTCACAATAAAACCACTGATAAATATGGTATTGTCAAAGGAATCTTCCATATAGGCGCGGATACCGCCTAAGACGGAATCCAGGGCGGCTAAGACCCCTATGGACACGTACTTAACCATAGCCACTGGCAGTAAAATAGGCAGCTGAAACCCAATAATTAAACCAATTATTAAACATAATAGAGTTAGCATCCACATTATTATAATCCCGCCTTTTTATTGGATTGGGTCGGGGAAGTGTACTGGAACTTCAAAGCTCCAGTAAATGCTGGTATGTCAATCTTATCATTTCTTACCAACTGAGTCTGCAAACCGAAAGATTTTAAATCTTCCAGCTGTCCACCTCTAATAGATAAGCCGCTTTCCAATAGCTGGGGGTTTCCTATGGCTTTAATGACGAATGGCGGCGCAATTTTATTCCAGTTAACTAGAATTGTGCCTCCTGCAAGCCTGATTTCTGACATGGCGGTAATACGCTCGTTGTTGACGCATATTGCCTCCGCCCCAGAAGCTCTCATCTCGTTAACTATCTTTAAAATATCGATATCCAGTACCAGCAGGGCATTCGGGTCATCCCCAGGTTGCACACTACGCAAGCTGTCATTTAGGGTAACTATGATCCCCGGACCCTGTACTGGAATCAGACCCGCGGCCATGTTGGATTTCCTTAATTCTTCCTGTAAATCGGCATTCAATTGGCTCTCACTGCTTATATTGGTCATTTTCTCTCGCAAAGAAATAACTTCTTTAGAAAGCGCTTCCTTTTCCTGGGTTAAGGTACTATTCTTAACAGCCAATTCATCAACCCTTGCTCCCCTCAAGTTCGTACCATAATTCTCTGAGGCTTTAAACTGAATTGAGAGCATAATACCTACAATCAGACAGACGGCCATAATGGTTATTTTTCCACCGGTATTTTGCATTAAATCACCTTCTATATCTAGTTTTTTTTACGACTGTCTCGCCTTTAAAACCATATCAACATATTCAAGTATATCCTTGCGTTGCTTTTACAAATTGGTTTCGATTTGAATTACCTAACTATAACCACATATTTTCCAGCTCACAAGCTTTCTTCTCAATACATTTACAGCTGAAATCATAGTGCAAATTATAGCAGATTATTTAAATATAATGAAGCATACAAAAAAGAATGTCGATGTCCTAAGACACCGACATTCTTTCTATGTCCGCCCCAATATTCTTCAGCTTTTCATGGATTTTTTCATAGCCCCTATCTATATGCTCTAATTGGAAAATTTGCGTTTCTCCATTGGCATACAGGCCAGCTAGGATTAGCGCTGCACCGGCTCTTAAATCGCTGGCTTCCACGCAGGCTCCTTCCCACCGCTGGTTACCCTTTATAATTGCTACCCTGCCCTCTACCTTAATATCCGCTCCCATGCGGCGAAGTTCGGGGACATGCATGTAACGGTTCTCAAAGATAGTCTCAACCACAACGCTGGTTCCGTCCACAGTAGAAAGCAGGGTCATCATTTGAGCCTGCATATCCGTGGGGAAACCCGGATATGGCATAGTCTTAACATCAGTAGGATGGTAATATTGATTGCCCACCACTCTGATTCCACCACCCCATGGTAAAACTTCAACCCCGATC
The DNA here is from genome assembly GCA_964457945.1 of uncultured Syntrophomonas sp. Classification (GTDB taxonomy): domain Bacteria; phylum Bacillota; class Syntrophomonadia; order Syntrophomonadales; family Syntrophomonadaceae; genus PHAA01. The sequence continues at coordinate 77,244 of CAYWFX010000004.1, read as the reverse complement.
TCACTAAGTTTGGCTATAACTGGTTGTAAATGTTCTGTGACTACATTCTCTATCCAAATATCGCCCCTAGTGATGGCAGCCGCCACCATAAATGTACCAGCTTCTATGCGATCAGGAATTACAGTATGCTCCACTCTCCCTAGCCTATCCACACCTTCTATACGAATGGCGTCCAAGCCAGCACCTTTAATTCGCGCTCCCATCCGGTTTAAAAAATTTTGCAGATCTACGATTTCAGGTTCCCGAGCCGCATTCCGAATGATAGTAGTACCGGGGGTCATAGATGCAGCCATCATAATATTCTCAGTAGCCCCCACGCTGGGAACATCCAGCATGGTTTCTTTTCCAGCAATAGCTACTGCCCTCCCGGCCATTGAACCATGTTCTTCCGTTATTTCATAACCCATGCTTTTAAAGCCTTTAATGTGAAGATCCATAGGCCTGGACCCGATAGCACACCCCCCAGGGTAAGCCACCCGGGCTTGCTTGAAGCGGCCCAGTAATGCTCCCATCACTAAATTAGAAGCTCTCATCCGCCGGGATACACATTCTGGAAGCTCACAGTTATTAACTAAGCTTCCGTCAATTATCAGTATATCCCCTTCGCGTTTTACAACTGCTCCAAGTATAGTAAGAGCTTCGGACATAACATTGATGTCCTCCAGATCAGGAACACCACTCAATATTACTTCTCCCGAACACATTAAACTGGCAGCCATGATGGGAAGAATAGCATTCTTAGAGCCGCTTATTTCTACATGCCCTTTAAGTGCTGCGCCTCCCCTTACCAGTAATTTATCCAATATAACACCTCCGCTAGGATTAAGCCGTTGGGTTAGATGCGGAAAGTCTTTCAGCCAAACTAACTCCTAATTTCCATATATCTCCAGCCCCCATAGTTATCAGCAGATCATTCTCTCGCAACTCTGTAAGGAGATAATCTTCAATTCTATCTACCGTAGGAATATATAAAACATTAGCACCTGCATCGCAAGCTGCTTTGTATACTAATTCGCCACTCACACCGACCAGAGGCTTTTCTCCGGCAGAGTAAATATCCGTAATTATTACCAGATCAGCCTGGACGAAGGATTCACCAAACTCTTCCGCCAATAGGCTGGTTCGCGAATAACGATGAGGCTGAAAAACTACCATCAAGCGTCCCTGGTGAAATTGCTTGGTTGCTTCAATCGTGGCCCTAATTTCAGTAGGATGATGTGCATAATCATCTACAATAGTCATTCCAGCAATATCAGCCATTACTTGAAAGCGCCTTTTAGCACCCGGAAAGCCTTTTAGAGCATTTTTCAGATGATTGAAATCCTGCCCCAACTCTATAGCTACAGCCATAGCAGCCAGCGCATTCAACGCATTGTGCTTGCCAGGAATGGACAATTCAATTCGCCCCAGATACTCTTGCTGATGATAAACATCAAACGTAGAACCCATTCCGCAGGGCTTCCAATTTTCCAGGTAATAATCAAAGCTGCTGTCTTCCCCATAAAACACAATCCTGCTTGATAAATCGCCCTTTATAGTTTGGATAGACTTATCTCCCCCATAAAGGAGCACGAAACCGTCGGGGGCAACCTGGTTGAGGAATTGACAAAAAGCATCTTGAATCCGCTCCAGAGACTTGTAAAAATCGAGGTGGTCATTTTCAATGTTGGTCACTATAGCTACATAAGGTCTGAGTTCTAAAAAGGACGCGTCGCTTTCATCTGCTTCGACTACGAAATACTCGTTTTTACCTAACCTGGCATTAAGTTGAGTCCCTTGAATCTCCCCCCCCACGATCAGGGTAGGGTCCAACCCACATCCTGCTAGAATTGTGTATAACATGGACGTAGTTGTTGTTTTTCCATGTGCACCAGCTACTGCTAAACCCTGATGAGCGTTTACCATAGCAGCTAGCATCTGGCCTCTTTTTAACACGGGGATATTCTGAGCTCTAGCTGCCTGCACCTCAACATTATCCGTTGGAATTGCCGAGGAAATAACCAGTAAATCAACCCCTTCCTTGAGGTTAGAAGATGAATGACCTTTATATACCTGCACACCTATTTCTTCAAGGTTGCTAGTAACGCCATTAATCTGCAGGTCGGAACCACTGACCCTGACACCCTTTTCACGAAGTACCCTGGCAATTCCGCTCATCCCCGCTCCTGCAATTCCGACCATATGAACCCATTGCGCTGACGTCGTGGTCATTTCATCATCTCCTTTGCTACTTTTAAGTCCTTACCACATTGTATAGTATGCAAAACTAACAAAAGTGGTTACATTACGTATAGAAGCATGTCCTATTAATCATGTAAAATATGTGACAGGGGGACGGTTCTTTGACTCAGATATGCGGCTCTGTGTCAAAGAACCGTCCCCCTGTCACACCGAATTTCTAAACCGCAAGAATTTCATCAACAATATCTCTTAACGCATTTGGTCTAGCTTCCTTAATCATATTCTGTCCCATTTCCGGTAATTTCTGTTTCTCATTTCGCAATTCTTCTATTTTTTTATATAAAGTATCCCCATCCAGGAATTCATCAATAATCATCAGAGCGGCTTTTTTGTCAACTAAAGCTCGAGCATTTTTCTCCTGATGATTTTCCGCTGCGTAAGGGTAGGGCACAAATATGGCAGGCAAGCCTAGCACTTCCAATTCACATACTGTGCTGGCTCCAGCCCGACATACAGCCAAATCGGCAACTGCTAGAGCCTCTTCAATATTGTACATGTATGGCAAAATTTTTATAGTACATTGCAAAGATTTGGTATCAACTTTCTTTTCCAAAGCTTCTTTTATATCATCATACCCAGCCTGACCAGCAATCCATATTATCCCCATCTCCTCATTTCTATAACGTTCCACCAATTGCAGCATGGCCTGGTTAATACTCGCCGCCCCTAGGCTGCCGCCGAAGGCCAGCAGTTTAAACTTATTTCCCTCAGCTCCAGCTTTGGCCTTTTTACGGTCTATTGTTAGAATTTCCTGCCGCACCGGCAGGCCTGTAAGCTTAATACATTTAGCATCTAAATACTTGCGAGCTTCTTCAAATGTCAGCAATACACAATCCACCCTCCGGGCCAGATTACGGTTGGCCAGTCCGGGAATAGCATTTTGTTCGTGAATAAGCGTTCTTACATCCATAAAAGTACCGGCTAATACGATAGGATAGGATACATATCCTCCTGTTCCTACTATTATATCCGGTTTGAAATCCTTAATAATGTCACGCGCTTGAAAAAAACTAAAAGGAAATTTGATTAGAGCCTTACTAGCCTTTAACATAGAAGAGCGGTCGATGCCGCTGATATCAATGGTTTTAAAGGGAATCCCACTGGGGGGAACTATTTTGCTCTCCAGACCCCTCTCTGTTCCCACGTATAATAACTCTACTGCTGGATCTCTACGTTTAATCTCGCTGGCAATCGCCAGGGCAGGATATATGTGACCACCCGTTCCCCCCCCAGAAAGTATGATTTTCATAGCACGTCACCTCAGCTCTGCGAACTATATCGCGAAATATTTAACAGCAAACCCACTCCAGCCATAGAGAAAAGCAACGATGAACCGCCATAGCTTATAAAGGGTAAGGTTATACCAGTCACCGGCAAAGCTCCGGAAACCACCCCTATATTAATAGCCGCCTGGAAAGTCACCATAATGGTAATTCCGGCCGCCATAATCCGCGAGAAATTATCCGGGGCATTAATAGCAATTTTAAACCCTCGCCATGCAAAAAGCAAAAAAAGGCTTACAACCAGACAGGCACCAATAAAACCTAGTTCTTCACCCAGTATTGCAAAGATAAAATCCGTATGTTGTTCAGGCAGGTAGAAGAACTTCTGCCGGCTTCTACCCAGACCCATACCAAATAGTCCCCCTGACCCTAAAGCATAGAGCGACTGAATGGTCTGAAATCCTTCATCACTCGCATATTTCCAGGGATTTAAAAAAGCAGTCACCCTCTCCATACGATACGGAGCAATCGCAATGGCTACCCCTACCGCAGCCAAACCAGACAGGGCAATCGCACCCAGGTGCGTCCACCTGGCACCAGCTACCAGCAGCATACAAAAAACCGTTCCGGCAATGGTAAATGATGTTCCCAGATCAGGCTGCTTCATAATCAATCCGCAGATTAAGGCCAGCATAGCCAGATATGGCAGCACGCCCTTGCTAAATGAAGAAATCTTGTCCAGTTTAATGTCCAGACTCCGGGCCATAAACATAACCATCGCCAACTTGGCAAAATCCGAAGGCGAAAAACGAATCGGTCCTAGTGCAAACGAACGGACAGCGCCTTTTACCGCTATCCCCAAAGGAATTACCAGGATTAAGCATAACACCGCAATAACCATGAGGGGGTTGGCGAATTCTTTTAGCCGTAAGAAGTTCAGCTTCATCACCACAATCATGGCAACCAAACTGATAAAGGCCCACATAAGCTGCTTTTTAAAGAAATAATAAGCGTCACCATAGTTAACATTGGCAGTAACAGCGCTGGAACTAAAAACCATAACCAAGCCAATTCCTACCAGCGTGAGAGTAGTAATAAATAATATGAAGTCAGGTGGTCCCTTCTTCAGCCTCAATCCTCCCCCCCCTTTCGCCCGATAATTAGACGTACTTGATTAAGTCGTCCGGTTCTATTTCCCCTTAATCCCTCGCGATTATCTTACCCACCAGCTCACAGAATAAGTCGCCGCGATGTTCATAACTGGGGAACATATCCCAACTAGCGCAGGCTGGAGACAATAATACCACGTCTCCAGGATCAGCCATCTGGCTGGCCTTATATACAGCTGATGGAAAATCATCTACCTCATATATATTCTTAAAGCCGTAATCCATTACTGCACTTTTTAGCAGATCTTTAGCTTCTCCCAGCAGCACCAGACCTTTTATCCTAGCTGCCATAAGCCGGGCTACTTCATCATAACTTCCACCCTTGGCTCTACCTCCCGCTATCAATACAATCGGTTGCTCAAAAGCTTCCAATGCCTTTATGGTAGAATCAGGATTAGTACCTTTAGAATCGTTAACATAAAGAACTCCTCGGTGTAGGGCAACCTCTTCCAGCCTGTGTCTTACCGCTTTAAAGGTATTCAGAGATTCTTCAATCACTTCCCCGTTAACCCCGGCTACCCAGGCCATGGCAACTGCACACAGAATATTTTCCAGGTTGTGTTTGCCACGCAGGAGGGTATTATCCAAGGAAGCTATCGGGTCTTTTTTACCATCCCTGGCTATGAAAATGAAATTGTTTTCTACAAATACTCCTTCCGGAAGTATCTGTTCCGTTGAATAATAGATTAGCTGTGATTTCGCCAGACAGTTGTACCCGCGCACCCTTTCATCTTCATAATTAAGAATAAGAAAATCACCTGCTTCTTGCTGGCCAAATAGCTTAGATTTAATACGTGTATACTCTTCGATGTTTTTATGGCGATCAATATGGTCGGGGGTAATGTTCAGAATGCCGCAAATATGGGGTCGGAATGTCACCGCCGTTTCCAATTGAAAACTGGATACTTCCGCAATGATAACCCCACTATCCATCTCATCTACCAGGCTGCATAAGGCCACTCCGATATTTCCACCAGCTGCTGACTTCCTGCCATCTCTTTCCATTATATCCTGCAACAAAGCAGTGGTAGTTGTTTTACCGTTGGTTCCAGTAATGGCAAACATTTCAACCTGCTCTGACTTTATCCGGTAAGCTAGTTCCAGTTCGCCGATAACCGGTATTCCAAGAGTATAAGCTTCTTGGATAAGAGCAATCCCCAAAGGTACACCCGGGCTGACTACTAACATATCAAGACTTTCCCCTGACAGAGGCGGGTTCACCCCCATATAAACAGCAACGCCCATATCTTTCAACTTTTTAATCTCAGTCTCTAGTTGTTCGCTGGCTTTAGCATCATAAGCAGTTAAAATGGCACCTCTTTTATGCAAAGCATCAATCGCAGCCATGCCGCTCCTGGCTAAACCAACCACCAGGATTCTCTTGCCTGAAAAACACATTATTGTATACCACCTATCCTATATTTTTCATCCCCAATAAACCTAGGATGACAAAACCCAGGGACAATAAGCAGAAGCGTTTAACCACTTTGCTTTCCTTCCAACCCCTTAATTCAAAATGATGATGCAATGGAGCCATCAAAAAAATTCTTTTTCGGGTAGTCTGGAAAGAAATTACTTGGAGAATAACACTCAGAGTCTCAATTACATATACCCCGCCTATTATGACCAGTGCGATTTCAGACCTGCTGATTGCAGCCAGAGCGGCAACGGCCCCTCCTATTGCCATCGAACCAGTATCACCCATAAAAACCCGGGCGGGATAACGGTTGAAAGCCAAAAATCCCAAACAGGCTCCAGCCAAAGCCCCACTGAATATTAGTAAATTACCATGGCTAGTCATGATACAAATCACTCCTAGAGCAATAGCAACAAAAAAGGTAACTCCTGATGCCAGACCATCCAGCCCGTCGGTTAAATTAGCCCCGTTAGCTGTCGACAATAATACCACTACCACAAACGGGAAATATAAATAGCCCAAGTCTATTACCGTGCCTGAAAAAGGAATAATGATTTCCGTACCCCTCCCCAGATAATAAACCAGAAGCAGGCCAAAAATCATACTAATCAACAGTTGCAAAACCAGCTTTTCCCGCGCCCTTAGACCGAGGGACCGCTTGAGTACCACTTTTATGTAATCATCCCAGAAGCCAATACCCCCAAAAGCTAACATTACTAAAACCGCGCTTAGTACCTCTTTACTATTACCAGCGAATAAAAAACTGGCTACCATAATAGCAGTAATAATGATAATTCCACCCATGGTGGGGGTACCTGCTTTGGCATAATGCCTCTGCGGCCCCTCTGCTCGTATGCTCTGCCCCACCTTGAGACGATTAAGAAAAGGAATCATAAAAGGCCCCATGGCCAGGGAGACTAATATTGCTACTCCTGCTGCCAAGCAGGCATTTATTATGTATTCGTGCATCTTAATGTACCTCCAATGCTAGCTCAGGATAACCAGGTCTGTACCAGTTTCTCCAGTTGCATCCCTCGTGAACCCTTAAATAGAACAACCTCCTGCTGTCCAATATGTTTTTTCAGCCAGGGCAAGCTTTCTTCCCGGCTTTGATAGTGTTTAATCCTAGCCTCAGGCATACCGTTAAGAAGAGCGCCTTGCCCAATATATGCTGCTCGATGTCCAATTGTTACCAATATATCCAGATCAAGTTCCGCCACCCTCTTGCCGACCTGAATATGGCCATCTATTTCATAGTTACCCAATTCCAGCATATCCCCTAGAACTGCTACTGTCTTTCTCCCTGCACTAATATCTTTACAGACTTCCAGTGCCGCCATCATAGATAAAGGATTGGCATTGTAAGTGTCATCAATAACTGCGCCACCTGTCGAAAGATTTATAATATTCAAGCGATTACCGCTGGGCTCGTATAGAGCCAGTCCCTTTTTAATATCTTCGAGGCTTACTCCCATCATATAGGCCATTCCAGCTACCGATGCCAGGTTCACCGCTAGGCGCCTGGCCGGAACCGGACAGTAAAAATTCTCAATATTGCTCTCTATTCTTAATCTAACATTTATACCAGCTCTATCATTCTCAGCCTTGACAACCTGAAAATCACAGTCTTTACTGTATCCAAATGTATATCTGGGATTCGAATACCTAGAGGCTGTCTTGAGCAGCAGTTCATTGTCGCCGTTAATAAGAGCAAATTTATCTTTGGCAATAAACTCCAACACCTCACATTTGGCCTGAGCGATATTCTCCATACTGTTCATTGTTTCCAGGTGAACTGGCTCAATATTAGTGATAATGGCATAAGTAGGCCTGACAATTCCGGCCAGGTGAGAAATCTCACCTGGAGCACGCATGGCCAATTCCACTACTGCGGCTTGGTGCTGTTCATCCATGCTCAGTAGGGTTATTGGCAAACCAATCTCATTATTATAATTCCCTGGGGTTTTTAAGGTTTTATATACCGTAGCCAGGCAATCAGCCAGCATATCCTTGGTGGTTGTTTTGCCTACACTCCCGGTTACTGCTACTATCGGAATGGTAAATAATTGTCGATATCGTCCCGCTAATTTCTGTAAAGCTTCCAGCGTATCCGCAACCATAATTACCGCTCCCGTCTTATCACCTGCGGGTATTTCGACCGGTCTGGATACTACTACTGCAGCCGCTCCCGCCTGCCAAACATTAGCGATATAATCATGACCATCAAAGTTCTCACCCTGCAAAGCAAAAAACAAGTCTCCGGGCTTAACTTTACGGGAATCAGTGTTGATTCCCTCCACCCAGCTTTGTTGGTCTTCTCCTATAAGAATCCCGTCCACGCTATCGACTATAAAATCTAAATCTAGTCTCATTGCCAAGCTTTTCCTCTCAAAAACTCCGCCGCTACTTTTCTATCATCAAATTCCAACACTTGATCCTTAACCAGTTGATAGGTCTCATGGCCTTTACCCGCGATAATAACCAGGTCGCCTTTTTTCGCGAGGCAAATTGCTTGATGAATGGCCTCCCGTCTATCCACGATTTTAGCGTAATGAGAATTTTCTATCTCCTTCAGACCAGGAATAATATCGTCAATAATCGCTTCCGGCTCTTCGCTGCGGGGATTATCAGATGTAACAATGCAGAAATCACTGTATTGAGCCGCTATTTTACCCATCATGGGTCTTTTCTTTCGATCCCGGTCGCCTCCACAGCCAAAAACTGTAATCAGCCTATTTTCCAATATCTTCCTACCCGTTTGCAGGATATTTTCTAATCCATCTGGAGTGTGAGCATAATCAACTACTACTGTAAAATCCTGACCACAATCTACCTGTTCAAACCTGCCTGCCACTCCCGAAACCTTCTCCAGAGCAGTCTTTATAACAGCTGGTTCAACTCCTTCCTTCAAAGCAAAAGCAATAGCCGCCAAGGCATTATATACGTTGAACAAACCGATTAATTTCATATTAATGTTAAAACTGCCATCCCGGTATATTACTGTAAAATCTGTTCCTTTGAGTCTATTCTTAATATTAATGGCCTTTACGTCAGCCTCTTTGTTAATGCCATAACTATAATAATTATTGCCGCTGGCCTGCATGAAATATTGGGATGCTGGGTCGTCAGCGTTGATGATCGCAAATTGACCATCTGGCTCAGATAATTTCTTAAATAGCTTCAATTTTGATTCCATATAATTATCCATTGTCATATGATAATCAAGGTGATCTTGCGTTAAGTTAGTAAATACAGCGGCATGAAAACGTATTTTATCCACCCTGCTCATATTTAGCGCGTGGGAGGAAACCTCCATAACCAGATACTTACCATTTTGCTCTCTTATCAGATTAATAAACTCTTCAATATCTACCGATTCAGGAGTAGTATTACCCAAAACCCTTTCATTATCACCCATGCGGGCATAAAGAGTGCCCATAATACCAATCCCGTTACCCTGTTCTTCAAGGATCGCTTTGATTAAATGGGTATTTGTGGTTTTACCATTAGTACCAGTAACACCGATTGTTTTTATATCGTGAGAAGGTTGGTGGAAGAAATTAGAAGCTGCAATAGCCATGGCCCTTCTGCACTCAGTAGTGTGCAGCACTGTTATTGTAGGGTGCAACATTATTGGCGACTGCAAGGGAGCACCGATAGTACCCGCAGGGTGAAGCAAAAGTTCCTTTTCAACTAAGAGAGCTGTGGCACCTCTATGAATCGCCTGTTCTACAAAATCATGTCCGTCTGCCTTGGCACCCGGTATACAGATAAATAAGTCACCCACTTTAACCTTTCTGGAATCATAACTTATACCACTAATATCCTGGTTCAGTTGACCTGCCAGCAATTTATAATCAATGCCCTGCATAAGTTCCTCTAGTTGCATGCCCCATTCCTCCTTTCTTGTACCACCCGTTTTTTTTATTATTCCCCCAAGGGTTGAAATTGAACCTTTACAGTTGATCCACTGGTTATCACTTTACCTGGTTCTGGTGATTGTTTAAAAGAAATGCCATATCCTTCCGGCAATAGATGTAGGCCCAGATCAGCCAGTATCCTGGCTACTTCCTTCATTGATTTCCCCTGTAAATCCGGAACAGTTATTTCCCCATCCTTGTTATCCTTTTTAAATGGCGACAGGTATATTATAACCTGAGATCCCTTGCTTAATTTAGTCTGCCCTCTAGGTGTCTGCTGCCATACAATATTTCCCGTACCGTTAACCTTGGCATTCAAACCTCTGCTGCTTATACTAGCCAGAGCATCAGCCAAAGGCAGATTTACCACATCCGGTACCACCACTTTTTCTTCTGGCACTGCCACCTGTTGGCCCTCTTTCTGTCGCAGAGGAACCTGTAAGTATCTCAGGGAATCATTAATAATTTCCCGGGCTGGCGGAGCCGCTACCCAGCCACCATAGTAAGGAAAACCCTGCGGAGCATCAACCACTACCAGACATACCAAACGAGGATCATCGGAGGGAGCCAGCCCTATAAATGAAGACACATATTCATTCGCCAGGTAACCTCCACCAGGGGCAATTTTTTGCGCGGTGCCGGTCTTGCCCCCCACATGGTATCCCTCTATATAGGCCTTCCAGCCGGTCCCGTTGGTTACTTCCCCTTCCAGGATTACGCACAACTCCTTGGCCGTATTTTCAGCAATCACCTTTCTCACCATTATAGGTTCATTATTCTTTATAACCTTACCATCGCGATCCAAGACCTGTTTTAGCAAATGCGGCTTCATTAATTTGCCGTTATTGGAAACTGCCGATACCGCACTTATCAACTGCATAGGGGTTACCGCATTGGCCTGCCCCATCGCCATAACAGCCAGATCTATCTGTTTAGCACTAGCCTGGGGTACCAATATCCCTTTAGCTTCCCCGGGGAGGTCTATACCTGTCAATTGCCCAAAGCCAAAAGCATTGAGATATTGATAATATTTTTCTATACCTAATTCCAGACCCACTTTTACAAAGCTCACATTACAAGAGTTCTCCACAATTTGGGCAAAAGTCTGATCCCCATGTGCCTTGCGATCAGGACAGCCTATGGTTTCTACTCCCACCTTAACATAACCCGGGCAATAGAATGGGGTATTGCGGTTTACTATTCCTTCTTCCAAAGCCATAGCAGAAGTGGTAATCTTCATGGTTGATCCCGGCTCATAAGAATCATTTATGGCAAAGTTCCTGCGGTTGATAGCCGGGGAATCACCATAACTATTAGGATTAAATGTTGGCCGAGATGCCATAGCCAAGATTTCTCCGGTTTTTGGATCCATAACGATAGCGGCCGCATTTTTAGCCTGCCGCTCCTTGAAAACCTTATCCAATTCTCGTTCAGTGATATATTGAATTGTTTCATCGATAGTTAGAACCAAGTTCCCACCATCAACAGGCGGAATGTATTTATGAGTAGCTTCAGGAATATCACGACCAACTGCATCATGTTCAATAACAATGCGCCCTTTGGTTCCCCCTACCAGATTGTTATAAAAGTTATCGATGCCTTCCAACCCGGTGTTATCGATGCCTGAAACGCCTAGGATATGGCTGGCCAGGGTTCCTTTAGGATAAAAACGACGGCTCTCTTCAGTCAAATCGATTCCCGGCAACTTCATATCCCGAATTTGTTTGGCCTGCTCGGGGGTTATTTGACGCTTAATCCATTCGAAAGAACTGATGGCAGTTATTCGTTTAAATAAGCTTCCTTCATCCATACCCAGAACCTGGGCTAACTTCTGGGCTACTTCCTGCTCACGTTTGGAGCGACGTATTTCCGCCGGAATGGCATAAACTGAATCAGCGCTAATGGAGATAGCTAGCTCACGCCCATTACGGTCATAGATAATACCCCGCTTTGATTCCACCGGTACATCGCGCATCCGATTCTGCGTAGCTTTTGCTGACAGTTCGGCCCCTTGCACAAATTGGACCCAGAAAATCCTTACTCCCAAAAGGCAAAAACCGATGGTAAATAAGAAAAAAAGCGTTGCTATACGCTTTCTAACTAGCAAACCGGTAGTTTGCATATATATGCCACCTCATCCAGTAACCGTCAAGATGCAAACCTTGTTTATTCCTTGACAGCCCCTTAATATTTTAATTAGAATTTTGGGCCAAGCGAGACAGGCTGCTATATACTTTAAGCAATAATTTTTGGCTAATATTTTTATCATCTGTTGTAATCGTTGCAGTCTTCGCTATATTTATCGGTTCAGCCTTAATTTCCATGGCTATCGATTTATTTGAATCCGGCTTATACATTCCAAGATCAGCAACCGCTACCTGTGCCACTCTATCCAGCGAAGTTTTTTGGGCTATCTGGTATTCCATTCTATGATTGGCAGTCTCCAGGCTTTGTATATCCTTTTCCAGCCCTTCAATCTTGTAACCCAACGAGGAACTGCTCATACAGAGAAAAACCAGGATTAGCGCATAGCCAAAAACAACCACACCGCTTTTAATATATATTTTTCTCTTATGATTCACCTTAGTGGTGGTTCTTTTAATCCTTCTAACACTGGCCGCTGCTTCGGGTGATTTGTAGGTATCCCAATCCCTAGCACAACTGGACTCCGCTTGTAACATATTATTAAACCCTCCTAGAATTTAGAACTATATTCTGGCTGCCACTCTCAGCCTAGCACTTCTGGAACGTGGATTAGAGCTGCATTCCTCAGCACTGGCAATAATGGGCTTACGACTTATTAACTTCAATTGGGCGCGATGCTCACAAATACATATGGGAAAGTCCGGCGGGCAAATACAGTCGCGCGACTTTTCCTGCATAAACTGCTTAACTATGCGATCTTCCAAGGAGTGAAAGCTTATTATGCATAATCTCCCCTGCGGCCTTAACATTTTGACTGCCTGTGGCAATACATCCTGAAGAGCCTCTAACTCTCCATTAACTACAATTCTCAAGGCCTGAAAACTCTTACGAGCCGGATGCTTGTCGCGGCAATACTTAGCTGGCACAGCTCCCTTAATTATATCTACCAGTTCCAGGGTGCTTTCTATGTCTTTTCCAGCACGATAACTGACTATGGCTTTAGCAATATTGCGAGCATAAGCTTCCTCGCCATACTTAAAAAGAATTTCTCTTATTTCAGCTTCGGCATAACTGTTTACAAGATCCCCAGCGGTAAAAACCTGTTCCCGGTTCATACGCATGTCCAGTGGTGCATCCTCGTGAAAACTAAAACCCCGATCTGCCACATCAAGCTGAAAAGAAGATACCCCTAGATCCATCATTATGCCATCAACTAATTCAATATTTAATTCCTGTAAGACCTGCTCCAGATCTCTGAAATCTGATTGAACAAAGCTAACCTTGGAATCATCAAAACCTAAGCGGGTTTGGTTCAGTATATCAATGTCCTTATCAATCCCTATTACCCTAGCATCGGGTGCCAAGTTTTCTATTAGGTATCGTAAATGACCTCCGCCTCCCAGAGTACAATCAACATAAATTCCATGAGGATCACTAATAAGATTCGCTATGGTTTCCTGCAATAATACGGGTTCATGCAAAACAGTTTCACTCCTATAGGCCCAGACCCACTAAATTCTCGGCGATTACTTCATAAGACGATTCCGCCGTCTGATTATATTGTGTCCACTTTTCGTTTGCCCAAATCTCTACCCGTGAACCCACTCCAATTACGACTAGTTCTTTCTCTATCATGGCATAATCTCTCAAATTGGATGGAAGAAGTATTCTGCCCTGTTTATCAATTTCCAGTTCCGAAGCCCCGGAAAAGAAAAAACGTGCGAAAGATCTAACATCTGCTCTGGTGAAAGGAAGTGCCCTCAGTTTTTCTTCGATTGTCTTCCATTCATTCATTGGGTAGAGGAACAAACAATTATCTAAGCCCTTGGTGGCAATAAAACTAGCACCAAGTTCCTCGCGAAACTTAGACGGTACTATTATCCTTCCCTTGGAATCCAAGGAATGTTGATATTCACCTAAGAACATGCATTCTGCCCCTTGCGGATTATTTTTGGGATGTCACTCCACTTCACTCCACTTCTCTCCACCATATTCTAGTTGCAAAAAGCATATCCCTGCTTTGTGAAAAATGTAACAAAGTTTATAATTTCGATTTTTTTCAACAAAACCCATCAAATAATCCTTGCCAATCCCCCTAGGAGCTTGCTTTTAGTAAAAAGGTCTCAGCATCGAGCACTCCTAAAATGTAACTTTAGACCTATTTTTTCTGTTAAAATCATTCATTTATGACCTAGCTAAAAGGTCTTAATTATCTGCGGCCATTGCTACACCTGGACCTATCCTCATAGCTCTAGGAATGTCCATACAATAACTTATCGCTTTAAAGCGTCCATTTTTTCTGCAAAACTGCGTTGTCGTCAATCGAAATACATCGAGTATTCCTCAAACCTCCAGCTTGTCTTACGAAAAAATCCTTCGTTTAGAACCGCAAGTTATTATTTCGCCGTTCCAAAAAAGAAGGTGAGTCGACCTCACCTCTGCTTGTAACAGGTAGAGGTAAGGTCGACCCACCTTTTGTCGGTGCACACGCCACCGCAATATAGTCCATAAACGGCATTCATCCCTTTATATAATAAGTTCAGTACGCTTTCGCGTATTACCTTATTACCGAAATCACAAACAATTGTTCACTTAAAATGAAAATTAATAAAATCTAGTTGCAGCGCCTGACATAGCAGGCGCATTCTATTAAAGCTGGTAAAGCTCCTGTTCATCTAGAAAGTTAATGCCTTTGGCTTTAAAAGCGATCTTGGCTTTCTTAAAATCTTCTACTTTAAAAATTACCAGGGCATCATTTCCGGTCATTCCCAAGAATGCATATAAATATTCAATATTAAGGTTTTCTTCAGACATCTGATCAAGGACATATGCCAAACCCCCTGGGGAATCAGGCATACGCACAGCAATCACTTCTGTTTCGCTTACAGTGAAACCTGCTTCTTTGAGTATTTTGTAGGCTTTAACTGGATCATTTACGATTAAGCGGAGTATACCAAAATCGGAAGTATCCGCTATGGAAAGAGCCCGAATGTTAATCTGGGCATCTCCCAATACCTTGGTAACATGAGCCAATCGACCGGTTTTGTTCTCTAAAAACACTGAAATCTGTTTGGCCATATTTATTTCCCCCTTATATATTTCTTTTATCTATTACCCTTTGAGCTTTACCTTCACTGCGCGCTATAGTTTTAGGCTCTACCAAGCGAACCTTGACCGCAACCCCCAGAGCACTCTCTAATTCTTTGGATATACGTCGACCTAGGTCTTCCAGTTTCCTGACCTCGTCACTAAAGATACTCTCCGATACCTCCACCTGAACTTCCAACTGATCCAGATTGCCAAAACGCTCCACTACCAAAAGATAATGCGGCTCTACCCCTGGAACATTGAGCAGTACGCTTTCTACCATTGACGGGAACACATTAACTCCGCGGATTATTACCATGTCATCCGAACGTCCTAGTACCTTCTGCATGCGAACATGGGTTCTTCCGCACTCACACTGCTCCCGATTCAAAGTAGTGAGGTCTCTGGTTCTATATCTTATGAGCGGCAGCGCTTCTTTGGTCATAGATGTAATTACTAGTTCACCCTGTGAGCCATCAGGTAAAACCTCTTCTGTCACAGGATCAATAATTTCAACTAAGAAGTGGTCTTCAGCAATATGCAGACCGCTCTTATAAGGGCATTCTATTGCCACCCCAGGTCCAATGATTTCACTTAGGCCGTATATATCAAAAGCATTGATACTCAGTTTATTTTCTATCTCCCGGCGCATATTTTCCGACCAGGGCTCGGCTCCGAAAATACCTGATTGAACCTTCAGATCGGACGGTTTTACACCCATCTCACTCATCACTTCTGCCATAAAGAGTGCATAGGATGGGGTACAGGTAAGCAACGTAGTACCAAAATCCTGCATCAACATAATCTGGCGTTTGGTATTTCCTCCAGAACTCGGAATAACCGAGGCTCCTATCCGTTCTGCTCCGTAATGAACCCCCAGACCGCCAGTGAAAAGGCCATAACCATATGCGTTTTGGATTACTGACCTCTTCGTACCACCCGCGCTGGTAAGGGCTCTCGCCATTAACTCAGTCCATATTTCTAAATCTTTCCTAGTATAACCCACTACCGTAGGTTTACCCGTCGTGCCGGAAGAAGAATGAATTCGAACTACTTCTGACATAGGCACGGCAAACAGGCTAAACGGATAGTTATCACGCAAATCCTGTTTGGTGGTAAAGGGCATTTTCTTTAAGTCATCCAGGGTATTGATGTCGTCGGGCTTAATCCCCGCCGCATCAAATTTAGCCTTATAGGCTGGCACAAAGGCATAGACCCTATAGGCAGCCTCCTTAAGTCTTCTTAACTGCAGCTCCAGCAGGTGCTCTCTGGGCATACACTCCTTTTCCTTATCCCAATATAACATCCATCCTACTCCCCTCAACATTTTCCTACAATAATTCATAATTCGCATATAAATTACAACCTACTAGGGAATGAACACTACAATGCTCCCTAACAGCATATCCAAATTATCCTTTATTTTCACAAAGTTTTCAAGGAAATTTACTGCTTTACGCCGTCACATCCCACAAAAAAACCCCACTGAACCGTGGCGCCGCGAGTTTTAACCTGCAAAGCAGGTGGGTGTTCTCTCACATACTTTATGTGTCCCCAGTAATAAGGGCATACAAGTCATATGTGAAGGCCGAACTCCCATAGTTTTTGTGTTGGCAAAAACTAAACGACTATTCACGTGAACAGCAGGGATATTCTGTTATCTATAAATCTTTAATCAGATAATACCACAGAATATCCTCTGCTTCAATAAAAGACGGCTGTCATTATCTGTGCTTATTTCCACCTGTGGTTTATTTTTCCTTAAGCTTCAAAGATAACTCTCTCAGCTGTTTAGGACTAACTGCTGAAGGAGCATTGGTCATTGGGCAGGCCGCGCTCTGGGTTTTAGGAAAAGCAATAACTTCGCGAATACTATCCCTGCCCGCCATTAGCATTACCAGACGATCAATGCCAAAAGCAACTCCCCCATGCGGTGGGGCGCCATATTCAAAAGCTTCCATCATATATCCAAATTTTTCTACTGCTTCTTCTTGGCTTAGCCCCAAAAGGGAAAACATCTTTTCCTGCCAGTCCCGCCTGTGAATCCTGATACTGCCTCCGCCGATTTCCACCCCATTTAAAATCAAATCATAGGCCCGAGCCTTCACTTTACCCGGGTCAGTATCCAGTAAAGGAATATCCTCCAAGCGGGGTGAGGTGAACATGTGATGTACGGCCACATAACGTTTTTCCTCAGCATCATATTCCAGGAGGGGGAAGCCTAAGACCCAGGCAAAGGCAAGTTGACTGGGATCACATAGATTCAAGCGCCTACCCAAGTTCAGGCGTAAAACCCCCAAAACCCGGGCTACAATGTCTGCCTGGTCGGCACCGAAGAGCAACAGATCACCGGGTTTCGCATCCAAAGCCTCCAAAATAGCCTGCGTCTTTTCTTCGCTGAAAAACTTAGTTATGGGTGACTTCAGTTCGGTTTCGGTAACATTTATCCAAGCTAAGCCTTTGGCGCCAAATTCAACCGCCATTCTGCCCAGGTCGTCAATCTCCTTACGGGTAAATGAGCCGCAGGTTCTGGCATTGAGAGCTCTAACCACTCCGCCCCCAGCAATAGCGCTGGCAAAAACCTTGAAATCGACATCTTTTACCAGTTCAGTTATATCAACTATTTCCCAGTCAAAACGCAAATCGGGCTGATCGCTGCCATACTTTAACATGGCCTCGTCGTACGATATACGAGGAAATGGGGTGGAAATATCTATCTGACATCCTTTTTCAAACAGCCGGGGCATCATCCCCTCAATCAGGCTTATAATATCCTCTTCATCAATAAAGGACATTTCCATATCCAACTGGGTAAACTCCGGCTGCCGGTCAGCCCGTAAATCTTCATCCCGAAAACACCGGGCAATTTGGAAATACTTTTCCATTCCTGCTACCATCAGCATTTGTTTATACTGTTGCGGCGACTGGGGCAGGGCAAAGAACTCCCCGGGATGAACCCGGCTGGGAACCAGGTAGTCTCGGGCACCTTCAGGGGTGCTTCTGCCTAGAATTGGAGTTTCTATCTCCATAAAGCCCCGCTCGTCCAAGTAATCCCGAATGGACTTGACTACCCGGTGGCGCAGGAGAAGATTATCCTTCATTTCGGGCCTGCGTAAATCCAGGTAACGATAACGCAGACGCAGCAGTTCATCCACGTCAATACCATTTTCAATATAAAAAGGAGGTGTTTTGGCCGTGTTGAAGACCTCCATTTTCTCCACATACACTTCCACCTTACCCGTCTTAAGATTCGTGTTTTCCGTATCTTGCGGGCGGGCCTGGACTTTACCCTTTACACCAACCACATATTCGCCGCGCACACTCTCTGCCAAATGAAAGGATTCTTCGTCCAACTCCGGGTTGAAGACCACCTGAATAATACCAGAACGATCCCGCAGATCAATAAAAATAAGGCCTCCATGATCCCGCCTAGCATCAACCCAACCATTTAGCGTTACTTGCTCCCCTACCTGTCCCATATTAATATCAGTAGCGTTGTGTGTCCTCTTCATTACCTTATTGTCCTCCCCATCTATGCCAATATATCTTTTATTGCTGGGATTAGTTGTTCTGTTTGCACTTCAAGCTGCTCCCGGGAGCTCATATTCCTGACTGTGAAACAGCCCCGGTTAACTTCATCCTCTCCCATTAAAACTACGATGCGTGCGCCCAGCTTGTCAGCATATTTCATCTGCGCCTTCATGCTCCGCCCGGTATAATCTCTATCCACCATTATTTTCGCTTTTCTGAGCCTATCCAACACCTGCATGGCCTGGTTTTCAAATTTTTCACCCAGTACAGCTATGAAAACATCCAACTTGCTATTGGGCTCTTCGCGATCGGGCAAACTGTCTAGAGCCAGGAGCAGGCGCTCCATGCCCAATGCAAAACCAATTCCCGGTATATCCGGACCGCCACATGCTTTTACCAACCCATTATACCTGCCCCCGCCGCCCACTGCACTCTGGGCTCCTATTCTCGGAATATGTATCTCAAAGGCCGTGTTGGTATAATAATCCAAGC
This sequence comes from uncultured Syntrophomonas sp., assembly GCA_964457945.1. Lineage (GTDB taxonomy): Bacteria > Bacillota > Syntrophomonadia > Syntrophomonadales > Syntrophomonadaceae > PHAA01. The sequence continues at coordinate 58,019 of CAYWFX010000004.1, read as the reverse complement.
CCCGCACCAGGTTGTTGTCATGCAGATAATTAATGCCGCTGTCCTCCAGGGTCGCCTTAACCAGGTTATAATGTTCCTGACAATCATCACAGAGGCTATCATATATGTAAGGGAATCCAGCGATCGCTTGGTGACAAGACTCAACTTTACAATCCAGTACTCGCAAGGGGTTCTTCTCATAGCGAGACTGGCAGTCAATGCACAGTTTTTCCTTTACGGGGCTGATGTGAGCGATTAGTTTTTGTCGGTAGCTTTCCCGGCAGAGCGGACATCCTACTGAATTAAGATGCAGTTCATAATCATGCAGGCCTAGATTAGTCAGGATTTGCACCACGAACATTATGACCTCTGCATCTAAATAAGGGCTGTTGCTGCCAAAGACCTCCGCCCCGAATTGGTGAAACTGACGGTATCTACCGGTCTGAGGCCGGTCATAGCGAAACGTTGGACCGCTGTAGTACCATTTCACTGGCATTACTCCGCCGTATACGCTATGTTCAATCAAGGCGCGTACACAAGAGGCAGTTTGTTCCGGTCTTAAAGTCAAACTGCGGTTAGACTTATCCTGGAAAGTATACATTTCCTTGGTTACAATGTCGGTAGTCTCACCAACGCCACGCTCAAAAAGCTCGGTATGTTCAAAAATGGGAACCCTTATTTCACTGTATCCGAACAGACGTGCAGTTTCCTGCATAACCTGCTCTATGTACTGCCATTTTTGAGAATCAGGCGGTAAAACATCATAAGTACCCCGGGGGGCTTTTACCTGCATCTTAAAATCCTCCGAATTCATGTATTCTCTGGATAATTCTAATTTAAGGCTCTAAGCTTGTCAACTTTACGGGCGATCAGCCTATCCAGCGTTTGGATGTAGCTCATCGGGTCTTTGGGGTTATGGAAAGACGTCAAGGACCAGTCGGCAGCATTGACAAACTTGCTGCTAGCCCCTCCCCCCAAAGCAATAATGGTCTGCCGCTCCTCTATCATCTGAATATTATAAATGCAAAAGCTATCATCCTGCGCATAACCGAGATTCTCCATGCTGGCTTGCATATACTTCTGCCGATAAAGATAATACGGGCTATAGCTATGCTGCGTAAAAAACTGGGCTAAAAATTTCACCCCCTGCTCGACTTCGGTAACTTGGTCCAGGATATTCGTTTTTCCTTCTAGCTCTGCCATGGTCGAACCCCTCTTCACGGCCAGGGTATGCACCGTTACATTGTCTGGCTTTAAATTCAACACTCTTGCAGCGGTCGACTCTAAGTGCTCAGCATTTTCACCCGGCAAGCCCACAATCAGATCCATATTAATATGCTTAATTCCAGCCGAACGCGCCCATCCCACTGCCTGGGCGACTGATGTGCTGTCATGGTTGCGGCCGATTAAGCGCAGGGTATCATCATTCATAGTCTGAGGATTAATACACACCCGGTCTACACCGGCCTGTTTAAGTAACTCCAGCTTATACAGTGATAAGGTATCCGGCCTTCCCGCCTCTACTGTCACCTCAACGGTAGCTCCAGATATATACTTGCACTGCAATACGCCGAAGATCCTGTCCAGGTCGGTTTCATGCAAAACAGTAGGGGTTCCTCCCCCCAGGTAAATGGTCTGTACAGATAAGCCATTGCTCTTGATATAATCTCCTATTACATTCATCTCTTTTAATAGGGCATCTAAGAAAGGGCTTATATCCCTTCTATAATCGCTCAAAACAGCCCCTGGAAATGAACAATAATAACAGCGGCTGGGGCAAAAAGGGATGCCTATGTAAATACTTACTTGCTTATGCGCCTCAGCAGCAGAAAGTAAATAAGAACGATTGGCATTAGCTACCCCAACTAACAGGCGGGATTTTTCGCGGGTCAACAGATATCCATTTTCCAATTTAGCCACGATAGCGTCAATATCCCAACCCTCATCCAGAAGCCGATGTACTATCTTCACGGGACGAACCCCAGTAAGAATCCCATAGGCGTTGAAATTTCTACCCAGATGCTTACAAAGCAAGCGATAGATAAACATTCGCGCCCAGCTCTTCATTTGGACACTCAAGTCAATCCCAGCAGAACTTACAGGATAATTCTCCCGATCCTCTGTAACCTTGCCATTTATACTTATCGATCCAGAAAAAAGCACCCGCCCTCCCAGTTCAGATCCGGTTAGAGCAAGGTAATCGTTTTCCGCATCATATCGTCCCTCCCGCAACTCATAGCCCGGAAAGGCCATCCTTATTAAATCGTGCAGGCTATTAAATAGTTTTGATGGTTGAATTTCAATCCCAAGCAACATGGAGTTCCTCCTTAGCTATTTGTCATCAGTCGCGCCCCCATCACCGAATACCGGTATAGCATCTCCCAGAAATGTTGGTTGAGGTTGGATGATTTTAGCCAACCAGAAATCCTTGTTCCTGGCTGCCATTTCCCGCAACTGGTATTCAGCCATTACCGGGCCATAATTATGCAGGTCGGAGGCAACGCCATAAGCCTCTATCCCCATCTCCCGGGCAATGAAAACCGCCCGCTGCAGGTGATAGTGCTGGGTAACTATAATTAGCTTCTTAACCTGAAAAATATCCCGAGCTCTATACATACTTTCATAAGTACTAAAGCCGGCATGATCCATGAAAACATCCTGGCTGGGCACCCCTTTACCCCTTAAGTAACTCTTCATTGAATTCACTTCATCATAGTTCGTGCGCCCGTGGTCACCGCTGACCAGTATCCTGGGGGCTTTGCCCTGTTGGTAGAGTTCATAGCCTACCGTTAGTCGGTCATTGAGCATGTTCGATACCTTGCCATCCGGAAAAACATAAGCCCCCAGCACCAGAACCGCTTCGGCGTCTGGTACCTGGTCAGCACTGAATATGTATTTATCTCCGGCCAGCTCCACGTAATAATTAGTCAGCCCAAATACTAAGCTCAGTAAGACCAATATCACGAACGATAAGCATAGGAGCGGCTTCTTATACCCGGCGTATTTCGATTTCCATTCTGCTAAATTCAAGTTCATCATCCTCAATATCAACCCTTAATCCTTTTACTGTAATACGCTTGAACCCCACGCTTAAGGTAAGCATGGGGTTGATACTGCGAGTATTGGTTATACGTTACTTAAAGATCACTTAAAGGTCAACCCTATACAACTCTCATTACAAATGTATTAGTCTTTTTTGAATCATTTAAGGTATTGGAAATTTAGTTGGAACCATTTCAACTTCATGATGAAGAACTATAGGATCTGAAACCAGTCCAAATTGGATATCATCTGGATATATGACAGCTATATGTGGATTGGGTCCTGCAAAAGCTTTAATTGCTTCGAAATTATCCCAATATGATACCATGAAAAAATGCTCATAACCATCTTGCAATTGACTATAGATATAGGCTGCAAGGTTTCCATCAGTAGCCTCTGCCTCTTTAACACCCGTGATAAGAAGATATTCACGAAAAGCTTCTGCTTTTTGATATGGGACAATTCCATGCCAAGAACGAACAATCATTAATAATCCTCCTCGTATAACAAAATATTATCGGATATTTTGATACACATTGAAGTAAACATCATCTTCAAAAACACCTTTTTCTACTTTTGCATATAAACCAACTGCAAATCTTCAGTAACTTTTTTGGTTTCGTGTTTTTTATAACCAAGCTTTTGATAAAACGCAAGATTCTTTTCACTAAGATGGCCTGTGAAAAGTTCGTATCTGACTCCTTTAAAGCACTTTTCAATGGCACCCATGAGCTTTTTCCCTATTCCCCTGTTTGAGTAATCCGGATCTACAATCAATTTTCCTATATAACAGGTCCCATTCTTTTCAAAGGCCCTTACTGAGCCGACAATTTTTCTGTCCTCAACCACCTTTAGAGTAATTGAACTTTTTGCTTCTTCCTGAAGTCCTTGTAAGTTTTGAGTAAGTGGAGCTATTCCATAATCATTGTAGATGGCTGCTTCACTTTTATATGCTAATTTCTGAAGATTCAGGATTTCTTCAAAATCACTCTTTGATGCAATATCCACTGACGGGAAATTGTACTTAATCCCGGAAGACATAATATAATTCTTGGTCCTTGGACAAGCAAGAATGCATAACCCGCAAATTGTCTCACCCGGTGAGACCTTCCAAGTCCTTTCGATAGCTTTATTTCTGCAGGCTAAAGTATCGTAAAACATCTCACGGTCCAAATCAACCGCCCACAAATCACCTGATAATGCTGCAGCAGGACAGTTCCTAACACAACTGTCACAAGTCCCACAATGCGAATGATTAAATGGTTTAGAAACCTCGAGTGGTGCATCAGTTAACACTGATGAAACTCTGACAGCAGGACCGTATTTTTCCGTCACCAATAACGCACACTTTCCTATCCAGCCAAGACCAGCCCTGGTAGCAACTGTTTTATGGGGCAGGATAGTGGAGTGATCTTTATAATCTATGCTAACGTTTGCTTTAGTTTTCGGCAAAGCATTAAATCCATGGTCGTTGATGATTTCTGCAGCCTTTATATCCAGGCTGTCCAGCAGCCGGTTAATCCTATAATACTCATCATAATATTCCTTTGTAGGTCCATTTCCTATTCCGTTTATTATTACAGGTTCAATAGCAACAGCAATAGAAATACCATAATTAAACCCATCTCTTTGATCTACAGGAAGGCTGGTCAAGTCTGCAAAACCAACCAGAGATGCACCCAATTCTGTTAGTACAGTTTTTAATCGTTCAGATAATTGTTTCAAGTATATCCCCTCTTTTACCATTGGTCGTATATCATCTTTCTCCACCCGTTACTATAGCAAGTCACCAGTCTACATGTTTCCTAAATAATACATTTATTTGTATTAAAGAATGACTTTCTCTGCAAACATCATAATCCAACATTGTAATTATTTTCATATTTCGACAGAGCTATCTTGAATCCTTGTTATCTGGCAATAAATTTCAAAATCATATCAATTAAATTCCCCAACCCTATCGTCTTCTCTTCCGTTGCCCATTAGATGACCAACAAAAAAGACCATCATTATTATTTACTGGTATTGAATGATTTTGTTCGAATTGAGACGCAACCAAAGGTACTGCGCAATTTCTGGAGTTTAGCCAGTTGCCAAAAGCTATTTCAATAGAAATTAGAATTATTACATAAACTTCAAGCAGAGGTGAACAATCCATTGACTACTGCGCTTGGCATTGCTAAAATATTCTTACAATGCAGAAGCCTAAAGGAGGGTGATATTGTGCCAAGCGTTACTATTTCCAGTAAGCGCCAAATAACTATACCCGCTGAGATTTTCCGGTTGTTGGAACTCAAAGAAGGGCAAAAGTTGATGGTTGAAGTTGAAGGAGACCGTATTGTATTGAAGATTAGACCTATAAGTTTAACCCATGCCTGTAGTGGAGTTACCAAGGGTTTATATGGTAACAATAGTGCTCAGATTGATGAATATATTGAAAAGGAACGTGATGAATGGCAAGGGTAGATGAGTTTATTAATGAAATATCGGGGCACCAAAATCTTATGTTGGATACGAATGCTATCATCTACTTCCTGGACGGCACACCATCCTTCGTTGATCTCCTTATACCTCTTTTTGAATTACTAGAACAGAGCCGCTTAAAAGCCTGCCTTTCCGTAATAACTGAAGCAGAACTATTAGTTAAACCGTACCGTGAGAAAAATTCTGCGGCCATTGAAGCCGTTAATTTCTTCTTGGATGAATTCCCTAATCTGAAGATAATTCCGGTTACACGGGAAATCAGTCGCCAAGCAGCAAAAATACGGTCTGAGCTAGACATCAGATTGCCTGACGCCATAATTCTAGCCACTGCTCTAAATAATCAGTGCGATATAATGGTGGGAAATGATCTCACATTAATGAGAAAAGCTAAGTCCTACTTACATACTAGTATGTTGAGTGAATTTAAGTGAATGGGGTCAGTATGTACAGATTTTAAAACTCAGACCTATCTTGAGTGTTCTCTAGTAGCGTGATATGCATGATTAGCGTAATTTTAAGGCCAGCATTACTATTTCTTGCTGGCCTTAAATCACCCTGTCTTATTAGAAAGCTTTACAATTTGAATTTAGTTACCAGCAGGTTTAGTTTCTCAGCATTCTGGGCCAGCTGGCTGGTAAATTCAACTACTTCTGCCAGCGATAAGCTGGTGTGTTCAGCGCTGGATGCTATTTCCTGGGCTCCCTGGGCGCTCTCATTTACGGTAGTGGCTACTGAGCTTATGGCCGCACCGACTTCACTTACGGAGGCCATTACATGTTTGCTCATGTTACTGACTTTGTCGGTCAGCATTAAAAATGAATTGGCATCATCAGCGTAACGTCCACCCACCTTTACCATAGTGACGTAATCTTTAAATACCTTTTCATTCATAAATTCCAGTAATTCATTGGTATGTGCAATCAAGTTGTTTATGGATTTTTGTACATCACTGGTTAAACCTTTAATGTTATTAACCGTATTGGAAGAATCCTCAGCTAATTTACGCACCTCATCAGCAACTACTGCAAACCCTCTACCCTGCTCCCCGGCCCGGGCAGCTTCAATTGCTGCATTGAGCGCCAAGAGGTTAGTTTGCCCGGCGATACCAGCTATAGTATCAGCCATGGTAGAAATCTCATTTACCACATTGGCTTCTTCGATAGACTGGTCAACTCTAGCTTTAATTTCCTTATACAAATGTTCTGTCATATCAGCAGCTTCTTTTGATTCTTGCTCAACCACCCTGGCTCTGGCTTCAATATTCCTGGCGGTCTCGGAACCATCTGCTGCTTCCGCAACTAGATTAGAAAGTGCCATGGTCATATCCTCACTGGATGCGTTTACTTCCTGGGCAGAAGCGGAAACGGTCTCTAATCCAGCGGAGATTTCTTCGGTTGCTGCGGAAACCTCTTCCATATCTGCAGATACGTTCTCTGCAGTAGCCGACAACTGCTGACTGGAAGCAGCCATATCCTGGGCGGCCAATGCCAACTCAGAGACCAATGAGCGCATATTCCCGGTGGTAATATTAATAGATCTGGCTAATAAACCTATCTCACCGCCATAAGCCAACCACTTCTCCGGCACATCGTGAGATAAATTATATTGGGCAATTTGCTTAAGTTGTAACGCGGCCAAACCAATTGGTAATGAAATGCTGCGGGCAATATACCATACCACCAAAAAGAAAATCGCAAATGCCAACAAGCCAATACCAATAAATGCGTATATCATATTATACGTGTCCACCAGTATCTCTTTTACCGGAACAGCCAGGCCAAACGACCAAGGTGTTGATGTCGACCCAATCTTAATAGGTACAAAAACCCGTAAAACATCTGTATTAAGAGCTATAGAGTAATCAGTTTGACTAAATACTTTTCCTGCCTTAATAGCTTCCTGCTGAGCTTGGTTTTTCTCCGATATTTGAATTAAACTCTGACCCACGGCATCTGCTCGGGAATGAGCTACATAGACACCTTCATTGGAGGTAACCATCCCATAACCAGTTTCGTAAGCCTTAACCCCGGCAGTAAGCCTTTGAATTTGCTCCAAATTTAAGTCAATACCAACTGCTCCTAGAAATTCGCCATTTTTTAAAATTGGTACACTCACTGTGGTTTCCCAGTATTCTTTGCCTCCTGGCTCATATGCGTATTTATATGGTTCCGTGAAGGTTTCCTTTTTAGTTTTCTTGGGAATCGTATAATATCCGGAAGCGGGAGAGGTTTCATCTATTGCTGACACATCAGGCTTAATAACTCCATTGCTGCGAAAGAAACTGGGCATAAATCGCCCCGAAGCATCAGAATTAGCTAAGTTACGATTCGGCTTATCACTTCCATCCACAGCATTTGGTTCCCATATAGTCCAAACGCACAGGAAATTGGGATTTGCCTTCAAGGTATTTTCCAGCATCATGCTAAAAATTGCTCTGCGATACTCTATTGGAAACTGCTCATATCCCTGAAAATTTTCGGCCAAAGTTCTAGCCACACCTAATGCTGTATCAACTTCTGCTTTAATCATATTAGCATTGTCTTCGGCTTGAAATTCAGTTGATTTATAGGCACTAGTCATTGCTGAATTATGGGTCTGGGTAATAACAATAGCCATTACGATACAGAAAACGAGCAATACGGCAGATAGAATCATCACCAACATACGGTTTTGTAATTTCATCTTTGTTAACATGTCGGCCCCCTCAATCACTTATTATCTTTTTATCTCTATATATTGCATAATTATATATACCATGGTTTTTTTTGGCTAGTATGGCTTTTTGCATTATTTGTGAAAATGGTCACTAATTGTACCAAGTTAATTTATTAATCCGGAAGATGTCGGTTCAATTTGTAATTTATTCTCCTGATTTATTAAAATAAAAAACTTCTCAGTCCTCAAAGAGGTGAGAAGCTTATCAGTCATGGTTTGGAACTTAAGGACTATTAAAACATAATCCCGCCATTTAGTCTAAGTCCTGACTATTTCATAATAGCCCCCTTATTGCTGTAAAAATGGATTATGCTTTCTTTCAAAACCGATAGTAGTAGCCGGGCCGTGACCTGGATATGCAACTACCTCATCACCATAACACAGGAGCTTTTCTTTTATATTTCGGATCAAGTCTTTATACGAACCACCTGGGAAATCGGTTCTGCCAATGGAGCCCTGGAACAAGGTGTCACCAACAAAAATTATATCACCGGTTTTCAGGCATATTCCTCCCATGCTGTGACCGGGGGTATGGATAACCTCTAATTCCACCGTGTTGCCAATTTTTACAATGTCACCTTGATCAATAAATTTATCTGCAGCGGGACTGGTAACTTTGGAACCCATTAAAAAGGAGAAATTGGCATTAGGATTAACCAACATTTTAGAATCTTGTTGATGGATGAGTATTTGTGCTCCGGTCGCTTCTTTTACCCCCTTGTTACCTCCTATATGGTCAATATGACCATGGGTATTAATGATGTAGATAGCCTTTAAATCGTTCTCTTTTAAAAGGTTAACAATGGCTCGCGCATCTCCTCCCGGATCAATGACTGCCACCTCCCGAGTCTCCTCACAACCTACGATATAACAGTTTTCTCCCATGCTGCTGATCTCTATGCCCTTTAATATCACGCCAATAACCTCCTAATACATTTTGCGTACCTGATGATTAATACCCAGCCAGCTATTCGCTTCTAGTCTCTCCAGGTAATACCCTCCTTACTTCGATTATACCTTTCACTTTTTGTATTCTTTGCTTAACTGCATTCAAGTGTCCTATATCCATGATTTCTAGCTTTATATTCATTACCGCCAAACCATTTTTTGTTACCCGCGAAAATACAGAGGTTACATTTATTTTCATATCCGCGATTACGGTTATCACATCGGAGGTCAAGCGAGGTCTATCCATGGCATCAACCTCTAGTTCCACTACGTAAATCCCTCTCTCAGCCGCCCACTCAACTTCCATAACCCTGCCGTTTTCATTACGCAAATAGTTTTGCAGATTGGGGCAATCCTGCCGATGTACTGATACACCGCGCCCCCTGGTAATATAACCCAGAACTTCATCGCCTGGCAAGGGGTTGCAGCAGTGTGCCAGCCTGATAACCACATCATCAACCCCTTTTATCTTAAGGGCAGTGGCCTCTCTTTCCTTGGTAGGCCCGGGGTGAGTATTGGCTGGAATATTGATTATATCCTCTACCTCAGTATCTTGGAAATAGATTTCCTTTATTTTATTAATAACCTGATTCACAGTCAGGCTGCCATCTCCAACCGCTGCATATAAATCGTCTACTACTGGCAACGAAAAGCGGCCCAAAACCTCGATTAATTTAGCTTCCTTCAACAATTCCCGAGGATCCAGATGCCGTTTTTTCAATTCGCTTTCCAGTAAATCATGTCCTTTAATAATATTATCCTGCCGCTGACCCCGCTTAAACCATTGCTTAATCCGGCTGCGAGCCGATGAGGTTTTTACAAAGTTTAACCACCCGCGGGTAGGCCCACTGGAATTCTTGGAGGTTATTATCTCCACAATATCGCCATTGCTAAGCTGAGAATCGAGCGGAACAATTCGCCCGTTAACCCTGGCTCCTGTGCATTTATGCCCCACCTCAGTATGCACCCGATAAGCAAAATCTACCGGGCACGAACCCTTAGGAAGCTCAATAACGGCTCCCTTAGGTGTAAAAATAAAAACAGTATCATCAAAAAGATCCGTTTTCAACGATTCCATAAATTCCGAATTATCATTAACATCCTGCTGCCATTCCAGAATTCGCCGCAGCCAGGCTAGCTTCTCATCAAATTTCTTGTCCCTTTCCTTAGGGGGGGTACCTGCCTCTTTATAATGCCAATGAGCAGCGATACCTGATTCCGCTATGGCATGCATCTCCCAGGTGCGGATTTGAACTTCGAAGGGCTCGCCACCCTGCCCAATCAGAGTGGTATGCAGGGACTGGTACATGTTCGGTTTAGGTGTGGCTATATAGTCTTTGAAGCGACCAGGAAGCGGTTTCCAAATGGTGTGTATAATCCCTAAAACCCCATAACAGGCAGGAACATTATCGACCACCACCCGAATGGCTATCTTATCATATATTTCATCAATAGGCTTATTCTGCTTAAGCATTTTTTTATAGATACTATAAATATTCTTAGGACGTCCAGCAATATCGCCCTGTATCCCTATCTGCTCAAGCCCATCTTGTATTTGCCGGATTAGAGTATGTACATACTCTTCTCTTTCTTTACGTTTGGTCTTCAGTCTCTTGGCTACTTCGTAGTACATTTCTGGTTCGAGATATAAAAAGGCCAAATCTTCCAGTTCCCATTTAAACTTAAATACACCCAGACGATGAGCCAGGGGCGCAAAAATATCCATGGTTTCACGGGATATTTCCCTTTGTTTAGGTTCTGATTGATAGTTAAGGGTACGCATGTTGTGCAGGCGATCCGCCAGTTTTATCAAAACCACTCTTATGTCCTTAGCCATAGCCAGGAACATCTTGCGCAAATTTTCTGCCTGAGCTTCTTCGCGGGATTTAAAGTCTATTCGACTGAGTTTGGTCACTCCATCTACCAACAAAGCAATTTCTTCCCCAAACTCATCCTCCAGATTTTGATAGCCAAAATTGGTATCTTCGATCACATCATGCAAAAGTGCCGCACAGATGGAGGCGCTATCCATTTCAATTCGGGTCAAAATTAAGGCAACTTCAACCGGATGAATGATATACGGTTCACCAGATATCCTTTTTTGATCCCCATGAGCAATCACAGCATAATTATATGCCTTAGCAATTAAGTTAAAATCAGCTTTCGGATCATATTCTTTTACCCGATCCAATATCGTTTGGGGCCCCATATATATCACCATACCAAATATTTATTTAGCTCCATCTCCCATTCTGCCAGAACCTGCTTCTCAGCTAAACCCTCCAGATAATAGGGAGAATTGCATATACCACTTATCGTATTATCCACATCCATGGTGTTTATTGCCATAATATTACCGCTTTTATCAAAGCGGCACAAGCCCAAATCCGCCAAGATTCGCATTATTGGCAGCATTTCCATCCGTGTATACATTTGGTGAAGCTCTGTACTTATCTTTTTTGCCAGGCTGTCAATGCTTTCTGATCTCAGCCTGAGTCTATTTTGCATGTAGAACGTTAGCACCGCTTGAACAGTATCTAGCTCAGGGTACAAACGATTCAAAAAGGTACGATTGCGTTCTACACTAACTCTATCGAAGGCTACCCCCACCTTAATTTCATTATGCACTCCCAGGCAATCACTAAATGGTGACAACTCATAAATACCAAAAGGAGAATCGGCAAGAATCACCTCATTGATACTGCCAACATCAAGCCATCCAGTTGTATGGGTACCATCACTCACTAAGACTCCGCTCGTAACATCTATAAATTCTCGGCGCACCGCCCGCCGCTGCCTCATATCCGTAAGCCCCGCTTCAACCTTTAGCTCAGGATATACGTCTCGCAAACTATTTACAGTCCTGCCCAGGTTGGCATACACTAAGGATCTCCCGCTATTTACCGGCCCATTACTGCTGCGATAAAGAGTAAACTTATTTCCCTGCTCTATCGTCTCAATCTCGCGCTGCCCTGAATTCCATGTGTCCTGGTCCGGCATGACCAGCGGCCACAAGCGCACCATATAACGCAGGCTAGTGGGAAGACCAAAGTTACTTTCATAATATTGTAAAAATGACCGAGTGGTGAGGAAAACCTTGCCAACACCCTCTGCGAGTTGTTTCTGACCCCCAACCCTTTCCTCTATGCTGAGATGCCCATGCAAGAGCTGTAAATTCTGTTTATCAAGAAAGTACTCTAATACTGCCTGGTGTTTCACCAAACTTCGATAGGATGGATATATGAAAAGAACGGGACGCTTTTCTCTTAGTTCCTCAATCGTCCGCCTAAAGGCCCGTATTAGGCGACTCGAATCGCTATCCTCTCCACTTAAAGTGTCCGGTGTAATTGAGGATTTCCAATCCTTAATCTTGAGCTGAAGGCTCCTCTTACCCCGAAACTCATTAACGTCCAATTCGAAAAGTAAATCCTGACTAGATTTTTGCAGGGGATAATCAATCATATCCGACCTGTTGAAAGCAATCGCCTCAATATTGTTTAAGCCAGTTCTGAATTTCAAATGGGCCCGGTTATTACCCACCCATACCGGACTGTTAATCGCACTGGCCCTTAGGACAAAACGGGGGGCAGGATTACCCTCGCCAAAAGGTCGCAGCAGTTCTATTTCTTTCATAAGCTGCTCACGTATATCCTCTTCGTCTATATCCATATCCACCCGATAGCTTTTAGGTTGCTTTAACTCAATCAGACTCTCGCCCACATACTGCCTGAGCGCTGCTTTAAAGTCATATATTTGGTCCAGGCTCATACTTAAACCGGCCGCCATCTTATGGCCTCCAAACTGCAATAAAGAGGTACTGGCATGTTTCAACGCCTCATAAAGATCAAAACCGCCGATGCTTCGTGCTGATCCCCTTCCAATAGCACCCTCCCAGGATATTACTATAGTGGGACGATAGTATAAATCTGCCAGGCGGGAAGCCACTATTCCTATGACCCCCTGATGCCAACCCTCGCCACTAACTACCAGAATCGGTTCCTCTTCCAGCTCAATATCTCTATCCACCTGTGCCACAGCTTCTTGAAAGATGGCTTCCTCGATAAGCCTGCGTTCATTATTCATGTTGCACAGCAGGACGGCCTGCGCACCTGCTTCCTCTTCATCATGGCTGTCCAATAATTCGATACTGGTACGGGCCGATCCCAAACGACCGGCTGAATTTAAACGAGGCCCCAGCACAAATCCTAGCTGCCAGCTCTGGATTGGCTTGCCTTCAAGTCCGGCTTCACGAATTAGTGCCCTGAGCCCGGGTCTCTTGGTTTTCGCCAGAACCTGAAGTCCATATTTAACTAGAATCCGGTTTTCATCTAATAAGGGTACTATATCTGCCACTGTTGCCAATGCTACTAGATCCAACCACTCATACATCTCTTCTTCCACTATCCTGCCTGCTCCCAACGCACAGGCCAGCTTATAAGCTACCCCTACTCCTGCCAGGTTAGCAATCGCTTTAATCTCATCATTTTTAGGGTTGATAACGGCCCTGGCAAAAGGCTGTATTGGCGCCGGGGTATGATGATCAGTAATAATCATATCCATACCCAGACTCATAGCATATTCTGTCTCCTCCACCGCATTAATGCCGCAATCCACGGTAATTAGAAGCTGACATCCGTCCCGTGCCAGTGATTCTACTGCTTCCTTATTCAAACCATAACCCTCGCTAAAGCGGTCTGGCACATAATAATCAGCCTGGCAGCCCAGTTGATTAAGGCAGTCTTTCAGGAGAACAATACTGCAAACCCCATCCACATCATAATCTCCATAAATGACCACCTTCTCTTGGCTTGCAATGGCTCGTCTTATCCTATCAACAGCCGCTGCCATCCCCCGCATTGCCATGGGATCAGTTAAACTATCCAAACCAGCATTGAGAAAATCCCGCGCCTCATCCACCCCGATAATTCCTCTCTGCGCTATTAAACGGGCTGTTGCCATTGAAACTCCTAAATGACGGTGAATCTCCTTGGCCACCGCTTCATTATATTCTTGCATCTCCCATATTCTATCCAATACGGTTCGTCCTCCCCAGTAGGCAGTTATTAAAGAAATACCGAGCATCATCACCAGTGCCCGGTCGTGCTAGTAAACGCCTTGTTTTTAATTAATAATCCTTTGATTTCATGCTTTTTCCATAATATCATTCACCAAGACTTATTCCAACAGGTCTGCGGTGAATTCCTATTTATCAACCTTGAGGCAATAACTGAAGCTCAGCTTACTTTTCTTCTTTTAAAATGCAATAATAAGTTTATACTTTAATATTGGGAGATGATGAAATGCAGGAAGAACTTCAGCTGCGCATTAATGAACTGGCCAAAAAGAAGAAAGACGAAGGTCTCACCGCAGAGGAACAAGAGGAGCAAGCTAAACTTTACCGGATATTTATTGATGAAATGAAGATGCAGGTGAAAACTGCTCTGGATAACGATGGTTGCAAACCCAAAGAATAATTGACTTCAATAATTACAATCCTTTTTCACCAGGCGAAGAATCAGAACTTCACCTGGTTATTTTCCGCATGGGGGGACAGACCCTGACATTAACATTAACCAAGTAATATCAAGGGTTAATGTTAATATCAGGACCTGTCCCCCCCGTTTTTCCATAATAATCCTGTGAGATTTTCTAAGCTTTCAACATATAGATTATAGAATTGATTAAGTTGATCAAATATTTTGGAGGTGGGTAGTTTGGCAAAAATCAGGCAAATGTATCCCGGAGCTAACACCTGTTACGGTTTTTATTCTTTTTATGACCACATCGTCCCTCATGATGCCCACAATAAAATTGTAATAAAAGGAGGTCCTGGAGTAGGTAAATCTACATTCATGAAAATGATTGGCCAAGACTTAAGCGAAGCCGGAATTGACCTTGAATATCACTGGTGTTCATCCGACAATAATTCACTGGATGGGCTGGTAGCTGGCGACCGACAACTGTGTTTGCTGGATGGTACTGCTCCCCACGTGGTCGATCCCCGCTACCCGGGGGCTGTGGACTGGATAATCAATATGGGAGACTACTGGGACGCAGAAAAGATTGCGTGCAATAAGAATAATGTTATCAAACTCACTAAGCAGATAGGTTTGCATTTTGAGCGGGCTTATAACCGCCTCAAGGAAGCTAAGTCAACCTGGTGGGAATGGAGTTCTTACTACCGGGAGGCAATGGATACCACAGCAGTAAACCGTAATATCCTGGCTCTGGCTGATGATTTTCTCCAGCATGCCCCGAAGTCTGGCCAAGCAGCCCGCCATCTCTTCGCCGCTGCCTTGACACCGATGGGCATAGTAAATAAAGTAGATAGCCTGATGGAAGATAACTGGGCCATCTTTGCAGTTAAAGGTAGTCCGGGTTCGGGTGTTAAAGGTCTTTTCAAGCATATAGAAGATATGTCAGGTCTTAGCGGCATCTATACCGAGGTATATCATTGCCCGTTTGACCCGACTAACATTGATTTAATTATTCTCCCCGAAAATAAGGTAGCAATCCTGGACATAAGCGGTCATATCGCTGATTACGAAAAGAATTTACCGGCTCGCAAATATAAGCGTATGCTGGACTTTGACCAATTCCTGGACCGTTCCGCCCTAAACCCTTATGATCAAAAACTGGCGGCGACAAAAGACCGTTTTCAAAATGGTCTGCAGGAGGCTATCACTTTTATACAAATTGCCAAAAAACTCCACGATGAACTAGAAACTAATTATGTGCCTGCCATGGATTTTGCCAGAATAGAAGCATTCAGAAAGGAACTGGTTGATAACTTATTGGAAGAGTTAAAGGAACCCTAGACCTAGGGAGTATAGATAGACGGGACACAAAGGGAGGACACAAGTGAACTATCCCCTTGTGTCCCCCCAGCTTAGGAACTAAAACAGATTCACCTTTACCATCTCATCTGCCTTAACCCCCTGTTTCTCATAAGCTATATGAACATAACCGTCTGCCTGAGCTAGGATGCTCATCAAGCCCGATTTGCCCAGGAGAGGTTTGGCCTGCCGTCCTGCATTATCTTCCAGCAACTGTACCGGGATGAAGTCGTCCCGGCCAGGTTGGGAAGCTACATTTACCGTCATCCTAGCATCCACTTGCCTTACTGAAGCGATACTAATTACCGGGGCGCAGAGAATATAAAACACCATAAGAGCGGAAACCGGATGTCCCGGCAAACCAATAATAAGCTTCTCCCCCACCCTCACCCCGATGGTAGGCTTGCCTGGCTTGACCGCAATTCCGTGAAATAGCATTTCCGAGTCAGGAAATGACAGCATAACTTCCACAGAATAGTCAGCAACTCCTACTGAACTCCCCCCTGACATAATCAGCACGTCATTTTCCTTCAATGCGTTATCCACCGCTTTTTGCAAGGAAGCAAAGTCATCTTCTACCAGCGGATAGCGTCGGGATACAGCCCCGCAAGATTCGAGGGCCGCCGCTAGGGAATACGAGTTCACATCTCTTACCTGGCCAATTGCCGGCGCTTGATCCAAAGCGATGATTTCATCACCAGTTGATAATATTCCTATATTATAGGGCTTGAATACGGGCACCCGATCTATCCCCAGTGATGCCAGGAGTCCTATATCTTGCGCTTTTATTATTTTATCACTGCGAAAAATGGTCTTTCCCTGACTGACATCCTCACCTTTTAGCATAACATTCTCTCCGGGAGCAACAGGTCGAGATACTAAAACAGTATCCTCTCCCAGCTTCTCGGTATACTCCACCATTACCGCTGCATCACTGCCTGTTGGGAGCATGCCCCCGGTAGGAATCCAGGCGCATTGACCATTTCCAATCTCAAACCGAGGCTCCTCACCCATCCTTACCTCATTAACACAATCCATCATACCCTGCAAAGACTCGCTGCTCCCAAAGGTATCCTCCGCTCGAACCGCATAACCATCCACCGTTGAGCGAGCAAAAGCTGGCATATCCTCTGGGCTGGTCATATCCAGAGCCAAAACCCTGTGGTTACACATTTCCAAGGGTAGGTATTCAATTTCCCGAGATGGAAAATTATCTATTATCAACTGGCGAGCATGTTGATAGGTCAATACTTTCAGGAATTCTGGCATTGCCATCCTCCTCATTAATTTTCATTTTCTTTCCACATCAATTATACTTAAAAGGAGATAATCATACAAATAGGCTTGATAACTCACGGTTAACGATTGTAGGGAGGAATAAAATTGGCAAGAAATATTTATATAGAAAATATGCCTCTGGAAAAAGCCTTAGCATTATTCATGGAGCATCTCAACGACTGTAACTGGTTCCAATTAGAGAGCGAAGAAATTGATGTTCTCAGTTCGCTGGGCAGGTGGACTGCTGAGCCGGTTCTGGCGAGGAGATCTTCCCCTCATTATATGGCTTCAGCTATGGACGGTATAGCTGTCCAGGCAGCTTCCACCTATCATGCCAGTGAGGTTAACCCCATAAACCTGGCTCTGCAAGAAATACTAGTGGTAGATACAGGAGATTATGTGCCCCCGGAATATGATGCAGTAATAATGATAGAAGATGTAAATTTCATCAACGACCAAGTACAGATTATTAAATCAGCGGTTCCCTGGCAGCATGTTCGCTCCATCGGCGAAGACCTGGTAGAACAGGACATGATTGTACCCAGCCTTAGCCTCATCGGTCCTTATGAGCTAGCTTCCTTCAGGACTGCTTCCGTCAACCGGGTTCAGGTAATAAAAAAGCCGGTAGTGGCTATTATTCCTACCGGAACAGAGCTTATTGAAACTGGAAATGCGAATATGAATCCTGGACAGATCGTTGAATCTAACAGCCGCATGCTGGCTGCCCTCTGCCATGAATGGGGAGCGGTCGCGCTGCGCCATGAAATTGTTATAGATGATAAAGAACTAATCCGACAGGCCGTGGTCGAAATGGAGAAGGAGGCTGACCTGATCGTTATTTGTTCCGGCTCCTCGGCCGGACGCGAAGACTACACCTCGACCATAGTCCAGGAACTGGGTCACCTGATTGTGCATGGCCTGGCCACCCGGCCTGGCAAGCCGGCTATTCTGGGTGTAATTGATGAGAAACCCGTTATCGGTGTACCCGGTTATCCCATATCAGCCCAGCTCATCTTCTCCCTTTTTGCCCGGCCTATCCTATTTAAGAAAATGGGACAGGAAGTCCCTGCTCTTCCCTCTATGGAATGTTCCATTTCCCGAAAACTTCCTTCTCATGCGGGAGTGGATGAATTTGTAAATGTTAACGTGGCAAGAATATCCGGTCAAGCTATAGCATATCCTCTTAACAGAGGTGCGGGATTGAGCAGCATTCTGGTAAAATCTGACGGCGTAGTTCATATCCCCAGGGGTAAAGAAGGACTTGATGCCGGCTCCAGTTGTCAAGTGATCTTAAACCGATCTCCCCGAGTGATCAACAATACCCTGGTTTGTTTGGGCAGTCACGATATGTCCATCGATTTCCTGATCGATATCTTGCAAAGGGAACAGGGGCTGCGCATGGTCTCCACCAACGTAGGCAGTATGGGTGGAATCATGTCCCTTTCCAGGCGAGAAACCCATTGCGCTGGCCTGCACCTGCTTGATTATGAGAGCGGTGATTATAATGTAAGCTACCTAAAAAAATATCTGCCCCAGGAAAAACTGCTTTTAATAAATCTGGTCAAACGCCATCAGGGGCTAGTAGTTAAAAAAGGGAATCCGTTACGTATCCAAGGTATAAAAGATCTCTCCCGACCGGATATCCGTTTTATAAACCGACAAAAGGGTGCCGGAACCAGACTGCTCTTAGATTACCTGCTTAATCGGGAAAAAATATCCTCCCAAGCTATTAACGGATATAACCGTGAGGAATACACGCATTTGGCAGTAGCATCCTCAGTTAAAAATGATGGCTGCGATACCGGTCTGGCTATCTACGCCAGCGCCAAGGTTATGAACCTGGATTTTATTCCCATTGAGGTGGAACGATATGACCTATGCATATTGCCGGATTTGTTAAGCAAGAAGCAACTGGACGGTCTGCTGTCTGCTATCCATAGCCCCAAATTTAGAGCCCGGGTCACGGGTTTTGGTGGTTATGAGCTCGATCTATCAGGACAGACAATCTATGAATACAATGCAAATAAAATGCAATAACTCTTTTTTATGTTTTTCATAATTTCTATTTATATAAATCCTTGCATTATTATATTTGCAGGGATTTTACTATTTTTGTCGAACTGTCCATTAGATGAACTATTTACGGCACCATGAACCTTGAAATCGGTTCAAATTAATTACTAAGCCATTAATAGGCAGGCTTAGTATTGTCTGACAATAACCGATTCCCAGACTAACTGGTAAAAACCTGAATAGATTACTAATTTATAGTCTTCTTATGTGTTTTGGTCACCTGTCATTGGGCCTTACTTGATCGTGTAAGGTGCAATATATATTCTGTAATCCCCAATCGGAGGTGGTAATTTTTTGGGGAATATGTCGAAATCATGCCCGGAAATCTGCGCTCTAATGCGAATAGCTGGCAAAATATGCTCTTTTCATGCCTTTATCGGCTGTTTAGCTTAAAAATAGGGTGTTCATTTTATTCCGGGATGTTATACTAGGTTAGTGATATTTCTAGACAGAGAAATTTAATTGGGGGAAAGGAGAGTGTTATTCCTATGAAGGTTACCCGTAGACAATTTTTCAAGGTAACCGGAGCGAGCGCAGCAGCTATTGCCGTTGTAGAACTTGGTTTTGACCTGGAGCCTGCAGCAGCGGCCGCTAAACAGTTACGGATCAAAAATATAAAACCAGTGCCAACTATTTGTCCGTATTGCGCTTCTGGTTGCGGTCTATTGGTTTATTCAGAAAGGGATGCAGCCGGCAAGTTTGTCAAACTCCTCAGTGTTGAAGGAGACCCTGACAATCCTATTAACCGAGGTGCAGCTTGTGCCAAGGGTGCCGCAATGTTCAACCTTAGAGAGATTTACGATGAGGAAACCGGAAAACAGATTATAAATCCCAAGCGGGTACAAAAACCTCTGTACCGTGCACCGGGAAGTGAAAAATGGGAAGAAAAAGATTGGGAATGGATGATAGCGGAAATAGCCAAACGAGTAAAAGAAACTCGGGACAAAAGCTTCATCCACAAAGAAAAAATTGCTGATGGCAGCGAAATTATCGTAAACCGCACTGAGAAAATAGCATCATTAGGAGGTTCAGGCTTAGATAATGAAGAAGCCTATCTGCATTCTAAACTGATGCGTTCTCTAGGAGTTGTTTATCTCGAAACTCAGGCCCGTATCTGACACTCCGCTACGGTGGCAGGTTTGTCACCAGCATTTGGTCGGGGTGTTATGACTAATCATATGGTTGACCTTAAGAATACTGATGTTGCTCTCATTATGGGAAGTAATGCTGCAGAAAACCACCCTATCAGTATGAAGTGGTTGGGTGAAGGTCGGCGGGTCCGGGGGACCAAGATCATTCATGTTGATCCCAGATATACTCGTACCTCAGTTGTATCAGATCTTTATGCTCCCCTGCGTTCAGGTACTGATATTGCCTTCTTGGGCGGAATGATAAAATATATTATCGACAATAATCTTTACCATAAAGAATATGTTCTTGCTTATACCAATGCTTCATATCTAATTGCTGACGGATTTGATTTTAAGGACGGTCTTTTCTCGGGTTATGATGCTACTAAGAGAAGTTATGATACTAAAACCTGGGACTACCAGTATGATGCTGATGGTACGACCATACTGAAGGACCCAACTCTAACCAACCCCCGTTGTGCATTCCAGCTTATGGCGAAACACTATTCTCGCTATGATGTGGATAGTGTCTGTAATATTACTGGAACACCTAAGAACAAATACCTGGAAGTTTTAAAATTGTACACTACCACTAGTGCTCCAAATAAAACTGGAACCATTCTCTATGCCATGGGTACTACCCAGCATACAGTTGGTAGTCAGAACGTAAAATCTTTTGCCAATGTACAGCTGCTCTTAGGGAACATGGGTCGCCCCGGCGGTGGAATTAATGCGTTGCGCGGTGAGAATAATGTTCAAGGCGCAACCGATATGGCTCTGCTGTTCCAATATATCCCTGGTTACATTGACTCTCCTATGGCCAATGCAGCTAATAAAGATTTAATTTCTTTCGTGAAAGCTGTAACACCAGGAGCTGCTAAACTTCCAGCAACTAATATGGATGAGTTTAGAGCAGCTGTCAAAGCTGGCTTCCCCAATTCCGGGTTTAAAATCAATACCTCCAAGTGGGTTGTAAGCACCCTCAAAGCTTGGTGGGGTAAATCTTGTACCAAGGAAAACGATTTCGCATTTCACTATTTGCCCAAACGCGATGCAGCGAAAAATTATTCTCACATTGCTTTGTTTGAAGCTATGTACAAAAATGAAATCGAAGGTTGTTTTATCATGGGTTCCAACCCGGTAGTTGGTGGTCCCAATGCAAATAAAGAGCAAACAGCTCTCTGTAATCTTAAATGGATGGTCAGCGCTGATCTATGGCTAAATGAGACAGCTGAATTCTGGACTTATGCAGCCTGGGAAAGAGCAGAGAAGAATGATAAAGTTGCACGGCGTACTCCTAAGGATATTCAGACCGAGGTATTTTTCCTTCCGGCAGCAGCAGTATTTGAAAAAGAAGGTACCGCTATTCAAACCGGCCGTTGGGTTCAATATCGTTGGAAAGGTGCCGAGCCAGTCGGTGAATCCAAGTCTGACCTATGGATGATTGATGAAATGGCCAAAGGTATTAAAAAGCTGTACCAGGGCAGTACTCTTCCCCAGGACGAGCCCATTAAAAATCTGACTTGGGGTTATGGAGAAGGCGAAGAGCCTGAACCCATTAAGGTAGGCCTAGAGCTCAGTGGATATACGGTTGCCAATAACAAACCAATCAGTACTGGTTTCGCATCACTTACAGATGATGGCAGTACTGCTTGCGGAGTCTGGGTTTATTGTGGACAAATGACTTCCAAAGCAGATGGAAAGTTAGATTATAAACCCATGTGGCGTGATAACAAGGATAATTCCAAGACTGGTTTGGGTCTATATTCCAAGTGGGGCTGGTGCTGGCCGGTTAACCGCCGCATAGTTTATAATCGTTGTTCAATACAGCCCGATGGTGTGACCCCCTGGCCGGGTGATGATGCCCGTGTATTAATTCACTGGGATCCAACCGTAATCTCTGATCCTTTGAAGCCTGAAATAGTAGGAAGCTGGGTTGGTGACGATGTGCCAGATTGCACCAAGACAGCTCCGCCAGAGAAAGCTGTTCCATTCCTTATGAGACCAGAGGGTACAGGTTGTTTCTTTGCTGCCAAGACTTCGTTTAAGGATGGACCCTTCCCCGAGCACTATGAGCCTTGGGAAAGTCCGCAAAAGAATTTGATGAACAAACAGGAATTCAATCCTGCAGTTAAGGTTTGGGAACCTGAAAAGCAAGGTAAGGTTGAAGAATATCCATTTGTTGGCACAACTTACCGGGTGGTTGAACACTGGCAGACTGGTGCACTAACCCGAAATCTGCCCTGGCTGGCAGAACTTATGCCTAATATGTTTGTGGAAATAAGCGAAGAGTTAGGCAAGCTTAGAGGTATTGAGAATGGCGAGAAGGTTATCGTATCGAGTACCAGAGGCGATATCGAAGCTGTTGCCTGTGTGACCAAACGCATCAAGCCTTATATAGTTGACGGAAAAGAAGTACACATGGTTGGAGCACTTTGGCAGTATGGATTCAAGGGTTATGCCACAGGAGATCCGGCAAACCGTCTGACTCCGCATATTGGTGATGCTAACACCATGATTCCCGAATACAAAGCCTGGCTTTGCGATATAAGGAGGGCTTAAGTATGACAAGATTAAAAACTAATTTATACGATGTTAGTAAATGTACTGCCTGTCGCGGTTGTCTGGTAGCCTGTAAAGACTCCAATCAACTTCCGGCGGTAATGGAACCTTTTGAGGGTAATTATGCTACTCATAAGGATACTAATGGCAACACCTATACTCTAATCCGCTTTATTGAGCATGAAGATCCTGTAGACGGTGTACGCTGGAATTTCCTGAAATATCAGTGTATGCATTGCATCGACCCCGAGTGCTTGAAAGTATGCCCTAAAAAGGCCTATACCAAATCTGAATGGGGTGCTACCGTACACGATGAGGATAAATGCATCGGCTGTCAATATTGCAGCTATGCATGTCCCTTCGGAATACCCAAGTATCGCAAGAGAACTGATACTGTGACTAAGTGTACCCTCTGTAAAGAGCGGGTTGAAGAAGGTTTAACACCTGCCTGTGCCAGAACCTGTCCCAGTGGTGCTTTGACTTTCGGAAACCGGGATGAGTTATTGCAAACAGCTGAGGCGAGAGTAAAATTCCTCAGAGCCAATGGATTCCCTCGGGCAACCATTTACGGCAAACTGGAACTAGGCACAGGAACCAATAAGATATATATCTTAACGGATACGCCTGATAAATTTAATCTGCCAGTTGATCCTAAAGTATCCGCTAATACCTGGGTTTGGCAGGACTGGGTTAGACCTTATGCCGGGTGGCTTATACCCTTGGCTCTGGCAGGTTCAGCCGTCAGCTTTGTGACTACCCGTCTGTTAGCAGATAAAAATGTAGATCATGCGAAAGGAGGTCATGAGTAATGCAATGGATTCCTGAATATCGTGACGACGTTGAACGCGTAGAAAGATTTAATGCCGTAGCTCGGATAACCCACTGGGGGCATACCGTGACCTTTCTGCTCTGCCTCTTTACTGGCCTAATCCTGTTCTTAGGTGGAGTTGACTGGTTAGCAGCCATCTTCGGAGGATATCGTGGCGCAGGCCTGGTTCACAGGATTGCAGCTGTCGGCATGACCCTAATGTTAGTTTTCGGTGTACTTTTTGGCTTCAATGGCCTAATAGCATGGATAAAGGATTTACTCCGCTTTGGAGTGAATGATATCAAATTTATAATGATATTTCCTTTTGAATTCTTAGGTTTCAAGGTGAAGGTACCTCCTCAGACCAGATTCAATGGCGGTGAAAAAGGCAACTCCATGGTAACACCAACCATGGTTATCCTACTGGTTTTGAGCGGCTATATCATGTGGTTCCCGTCCATATTTCCTGCGGGATTGGTACGATTTGCCTATCCTACTCACGATTTAGCCATGATATTTTCCACGGTTATGGTATGTATGCATGGTTATCTGGGATCTTTCCATCCTGGTTCGGGCGAATCCTTCTGGGGCATGTGGAAAGGTACTGTTCAAGCTGATTGGGCTAAACACCATCATGCTATCTGGTACGAAGAGACTTACGGTGATAAAGCTAAAGCCGAATAATTTTACTACAAATGCATAATTATAAAAGAAGGGGAGTTTCACTCCCCTTCTTTAATTAAAAGGGGTGCTAATACTATGAAAAAACAGTTCCCGGTAAGTCTACCCGAGGGTTATGTAGATTTTTTTAAGAACCTGGAGACCTGGCAGAATGAACAACAAATAAAATTGAAAAAAGGCTATTCCCCTGCCGAAATCGATGTTTTGAAAGTGCTGGTTAACAGCAATAAGCCTGTAATACAATCCATTGACTTTCCATTGGATGTAAATCAATTCAAAAGTCTCTATCGTAACTTACTGTTGCTGCTAAAGGATCAGCGCCCAGAGATTGCGGGGATGATGGATAAGATATTAGAAAAACTCGAACAGTTAGACTTCAATCTTCTGCCAGTCAAATTGTTAGAAGCGGATCAGCAGTATTTCTCTGAACTATCTGCTCGTATTGATGTTCCGACTGAACTGTTGATTTTTACCCTTGATCATTCCCTGCGTCCGTTTCTCCGACTTTGGGCTGAGCCTTATTATTCCAAGATTGCAGATGATGAGTTTAAATCCTGGAACTTTGCTAATATATGCCCTTTCTGTGGCAGTAAGTCGCACTTCAGCCGCCTGAGAGCAACAGATGGACGTAGATTCATGTTCTGTGACCACTGTTTTACAGAATGGGAAACTCGCAATATTTACTGCGTACATTGCGGCAACAATAATCCAGATACGATTCAATATTTAACTGTAGAAGAAGATCTGGCTTATCAGATATATACCTGCGAAGAATGCAAAGGATACCTTAAGACTTTTGACGAACGTCATAAAGGTGATCAAACAGATCTCTTTATCGCTAATATTGAAACGGTATACTTGGACATGCTGGCCCAGGAAAAAGGCTACAATAGCCATGATAATGACTGATACTTTTTTGCCATTAGGGATAAAAATACCAGGCAGTTTTTATTGCCCGGTATTTTTTTTGTTCATGATTTCACGTTTTTTTAAGCTAGAGCTATTAGGTTGCCGATAACGATAGTCAAGGCTGCTAATACTGCCAAGGCTATCCATGGACGCGCACCATTATAAAGCCATATATCAGGAACTACTGCTGCTATTAAAGGATTACCGACATCAGATAGCTGGAGAACTGGATAAGATATTAGCCAAGCTAGACCAACTGAAATTTGATGTGCTACCCATTAAATTGCTGGAAGAGGATCAGACGTATTTCTCTAACTCTCTGTCCGCTTGAATATTTATAATGAACTCTTAATGTTTACGGTAGACCATGCCTCAGACTTTGTGCTAAGCCCTATTATTCAACGATAGCGGAAAATGAATCCATCTCCTGGAGCTTAGCCACCATATGTCCTTTCTGTGGTGCTAAGTCAAACTTCAGCCATCTGAGAGCAACAGACGGGCACAGGTTTATGTTCTGCGACCACTGTTTCACCGAATGGGCAACCCGAAATATTTACTGCGTCCACTGTGGCAACGATAATTCTAAAACGATTCAGTATTTATCAGCAGAAAATGATGACGCCTATCAGATATACACCTGCGAAGAATGCAAGGGTTATTTGAAAACTTTTGATGAACGCCAGCAAAGCAATCAAATAGACCTCTTTATCACCAATATTGAAACTATTTACCTGGATATGCTAGCTCAGGAAAAAGGTTATGGCAACCATGCCAATGACTAATATACTTGGTTACAGACGAATTGACCTATATTTATTTGTTTGCTATCAGCTATAATGGCTAATTAATCGTTTAATTCTAATCATTTCCTATTCCCTTGTATTTCGCATACTTGACATCCAGCTGGCTAAGCAATAAACTATTGCCAAATCAAATATTGCTCATTATACATATAACCTATTGTTATATATTTCGAAAGGGGGCTGTATGACCAACTTATTATCTTCTATGACATTGTTAGAGATCATCGAGCTACGACCTAATTCCGTGGAAGTCTTTCGTCAATATGAACAGTTGACCGGAGCGTGCCTGCTTTGCAATAACCTTTTTGATTCCCTCGAAAGTGTGTCCTCCCAGTACAGTCTTGAGCTGGATGATTTTCTAAACCGTTTGCACACCTCAAACGATTAAAGAAAGGATGATAACATGAGTAGAACTATTGATGCTCGGGGATTGACCTGTCCCCAACCGGTGATTTTAACCAAACGTGTGATGGACGAAAACAGTGGGGAAGAAATCGTTACTTGGGTTGACAATTCCACATCTCTGGAGAACGTATGTAAATTGGCTAGCAGCCAGGGATATACCTATACTGTCGAACCCCAAGGTACAGAAACCCATATTCATATGATCCTTCAGAACTCTGATAAATATGTAAAACAGAGCTTGGAAAAAGACCTAACTATCCTTATAAAATCGCAGTATTTCGGTCAGGGAGATGATGAGTTAGGTGCTATTCTGATTAAGAGCTTCTTTTACACCCTTACTGAGATCGGTCCCGAGCTCCAAAACCTGATATTCATGAATGGTGGAATTCATCTAACCACAGAAGGCTCTCCCGTATTGGAACACCTTCAATTTTTAGAGAAAAAAGGTGTGCAAATTCTATCCTGTGGAACTTGCCTCGACTTTTTCTCTAAAAAGGATCAATTAAAGGTGGGCCAGGTGACTAACATGTACACCGCGACAGAACTTTTATGTAATGCCTCAAAAACGCTGATCTTATAACATATTCAGGTGAATTATTTTTTTTAAGGAGGATTAAAATATGGATATCATTAGTATTGAAGTTTATGGAGGAATCAATACCGGGGGTGGAGGCTGTAGTTGTGGCTGCAGTGGTTGTACCCCGGCAGATGCCAAAGCCGAGTATGAAGTGATGAAAAAAACCATGCTGGAAAAGTTCGGAGAGGAAGCTCTGAGTCTGGCATTCATTGAAACGGAAGGAGTCGATATGTCTCGTTTTCCAGAGGTAGAAAAGGTGATTCGCTCAGGATATACCTTCCCTATTACTTCGATCAATGGATCCCCGCGTCTAGCCGGGGCTCTATCTATAGATTCAATTGCTGAGATTATTACAGAACTCCAGAGTAATAAACAGTAAATAAGCTCTGATCATAAACATTATACACACTTGACTACTTGCAAAAAATGGTACGACAAAAATACCGGGCAGCATCTTTACTGCCCGGTATTTTTACTTTTTTATTCGCCAATGCTGTTTAGATCTTCTCTATCCTAGCGGCTAATACTTTATATTCAGGTATCTTAGCCACAGGGTCAAGTGCTTCAGTATGAGTTAATACATTGGCTGCTGCTTCACTGAAATGGAAGAAGGTAAACACAACCCCGTCCGGAACCATCTCAGTTACGTGAGTTTTTACTGTAATGCTGCCTCTACGGGATACGAGTTTAACCATTTCGTTATCAACTATATTTAGTCGAGCTGCCGTTTCAGGATTCACCTGTACCTCGTTGGACGGCATAAATTCATTAAGAGCACTGGATCTTCTGGTCATGGTGCCAGTGTGATAATGGAATAGACTGCGACCTGTAGATAGAATTAATGGATATTCCTCGTCAGGAAGTTCATAGGCTTCCTTAAATTCTATTGCATGGAAAAGACCTAAGCCCCGGTTAAATTGTGCCCCATGCAGGATGGGTGTTCCGGGATGATCCGCATTAGGACAAGGCCATGGAATACCAGTCTTATCTATACGCTGATAGCTGAGCCCGGCATACGATGGCGTAACGGTTTTAATCTCTTCAAATATCTCTTCCGGTGAGCTGTAATTCATTGGATATCCTATTCGGGTAGATAGTTCACTAAGGATCTGCCAATCGGGGCGTGCATCTCCTTTGGGAGTAATCGCCTGGCGTACTCTCTGGACCCTTCTCTCGGTATTGCTAAAAGTACCATTCTTTTCAGCAAAGGTTACACCCGGGAAAACCACGTCAGCCTTCATAGCAGTTTCAGTTAGGAAAATATCCTGTACGATCAAAAGTTCTAGTTTATCAAGAGCCTCACCAACATGATGCAGGTCTGGATCACTAACCATTGGATTCTCACCGAAGACCATTAATCCTTTGATTATTCCATGATGAGCTTTATCAACTACATCCGGAATGGTCAAGCCATTATTGGGAGATAGTGCAACTCCCCAGGCTTTTTCAAATTTCTCGCGAATCTCAGGGTTGGATACTGCCTGATAGGCAGGATATACTACTGGCAATGCGCCCATGTCGCAAGCTCCCTGAACATTATTTTGTCCACGCAGGGGATTTACTCCGGTACCGGGCTTGCCCAGGTTACCGGTCAGCAATGCCAGGTTGCACATGGTCTTGACGTTGTCGGTACCGGTGCTGTGCTGGGTTACACCCATTGCGTAGCAGATTGAAGCTCTTTCGGCGGTTGCATAAATGCGAGCAGCCTTTCTAATGTCTTCAGGGTCAACCCCACATATTTTGGCTGCATATTCGGGCGTATATTTTTCTATTACTGCTACTAAGCCTTCATAGGCTTCCGTCCGCTTGGAAATAAAGTCTTTGTCCTCTAATCCTTCAGTAAGGATAACGTTCATAAAGCCATTTATGAGCGCTACATCTGTACCTGGTCTAAAACGTAAATCTACATCGGCTATATCACTGAGTTCAATTCTCCTAGGATCAGCTACTATCAATTTCGCTCCATTAAATCGGACATTCTTGCGAACTTTATATCCGATTACAGGATGGTTTTCAGTGGTGTTGGTACCAATTAGGAGTATAGCTGTAGCATCCTTTTCCAGTTCATTTATGGAGTTGGTCATTGCTCCACTACCAAATGCTGCCCCCAGACCGGCGACAGTTACGGAGTGTCAGAGACGGGCGCAATGGTCAACATTATTGGTTCCAATAGCAGCCCGGAATAATTTCTGGGCTAGATAGTTTTCCTCATTTGTTGCACGAGCTGAGGAAAATAGAGCCAAGGCATCCGGTCCATCTTTTTCCTTTATGGCTTTAATTTTGTTAGCGGCAAAATCCAGGGCTTCATCCCAGGAAGCAGGCCTTAATTCTCCGTTTTCGCGGATCAAAGGAGTTGTCAATCTTTCTTCAGATTCAATGAAATCCCATCCGAAGCGTCCTTTTACGCACAGAGCGCCTTTATTAACCGGGCTTAATTCTGAATCTCTTACCGAGGTAACCCCTACCACATGGTCGTCCTTGACATTCAATTCAAAGGTACACCCAGTTCCGCAGTAGGTACAGGTAGTAAGTACATCTTTGGTCTGATAGGACTTGCCTTTGCCGGCTGATACCTTACTAGTCAAGGCTCCTACCGGGCAGACCATGACACATTGGCCGCAGAATACACAGCTTGAGTCGGCCAGCTTGCCGTCAAAGACGGTAGCTATCTTCGCATGATGGCCTCTGTCTTTAACATTTATGGCCTGTGCGCCAGTGATCTCATCACAAACTCGCACACACTTGGTACACATGATACATTTATCATAATCTCTCTTGAAAAACGGATTGGGGTCTTCCATGCCAAAATGCGGTCCCTGACCTGCATAGCGAGAATCTGTTACGCCGTAACGGTAGCAGTAATCCTGCAATTTGCAGCTGCCGTCTCTTTCGCAGGTATGGCATTCCAGTTTGTGACGAGCCAGTAGTAATTCCAGAATAATCTTTCTGGATTCAACTACATCCGGGCTTTCAGTTTCAATAACCATGTTATTTTCAGCTGGGCTTACACAGGCAGCCATCAGGTTAGGTCTCCCTTTGGCTTCTACTACACACATGCGGCATGATCCGGCTAATCTTAAATCAGGATCATAGCACAGGGTGGGGATATCAGCGCCCGCTTGTTGACAGGCATCTAGTACCATCGTCCCTTTGGGCACTTGTATTTCCTTGCCATTTATCGTTAGTTTTATCATCATTTTTCCTCCTTTCCGTAAAAATTAAATAATTTTTCTGCTATATTCGTGAGCAAAATGTTTAATAGTCGATTGAATCGGTATGGGAGCTGCCTGTCCCAAACCGCATAAAGCTGCTTTTTGCATTACGCGGGACAGCAATAATATGTTATCAATATCCTTTTGGCTGGCTTTACCAGCGTTTATCTTCTCCATAATTTCCCGGCAACGGAAGGTTCCTTCCCGACAGGGGTTGCATTTACCACAGGATTCATGTTCAAAAAACTTGGATATTCTGCTTACAATATCAACGATGTCACGGGTCTCGTCCAATACTAATACGGCACCTGATCCTAAAGCTGCACCGATGGCACCCATGGAATCAAAGTCTATTGGGGTGTCCAGATTCTGTTCGGGTATGAATGCTCCTGAAGTTCCTCCCACCTGAACTGCCTTTAATTTCTTGCCGCCCTTTACTCCACCGCCCAGTTTGTAAATTACATCCCGGAGCAGATAATCGGTCGGTACCTCGAAGAAAGTAGTATTGACTGCATCTCCAGTTAGGGTAACTATCTTGGTGCCCGGATATTTGGCTGCACCGATTCCAGCAAACCAAGCCGACCCTTTGGTTAGAATAGAAGGTAAACATGCAAAGGTTTCTACATTATTTACCACCGTAGGCACTCCCCAAAGTCCTGCAACGCCTGGGAAAGGTGGTTTAAATCTGGGTTCTCCCCGGTGTCCTTCGATAGATTCGATTAGGGCAGTTTCTTCTCCGCATACATAAGCTCCTGCTCCCATTCTGACTTCGATATTGAAATCTCCTAAAGCCCCTAATTCTTTGGCGCTCTGAATAGCATTCTTCAGCAGTTTAACTGTGAAGGGATATTCTCCCCGGCAATAAATATAGCCCTGATTTGAGCCAATAGCCGTTCCACAGATAGCCATACCTTCTAAAAGAGCCTGAGCATTTTTCTCGCAGATGATCCGGTCTTTATAGGTGCCGGGCTCGCCTTCGTCCAAATTGCAAACTACGTATTTGATCTCGGCATTTTTGGGCACAAAACTCCACTTCATGCCGGCATTAAATCCTGCTCCGCCACGGCCTCTGAGCCCGGAACTCTTAACTTCCTGAATCAAATCGTTGATTTCCATCTTACGTGCTTTTTCCAGACCAGCATAACCGCCGACCTTGACATATTCATCAGCACTTTCCGGATTTATTTTATCGGCATATTCTAATAGGACTCGCATTTCCTCAGCCATCCAATCCCCTCCTTTCTCTCTATTTATAGGCAGCTAGAACCTGCGGTAAAATCTTTGCAGTTACGTTGAATACTGGTTCACTATTAACAGTTATAACTGGAGTTGCCTGGCATTGTCCCACGCACTCGGTTAGTTCCAAAGTAAATTTGCCATCTGGAGTCGTTTCGCCGACCTTAATGCCCAGTTGGCTCTCTAATGCTTTCAATAATTCATCAGCTCCAGCCACATGACAGGGAGCGCTTTCACACATGCGTATAATGTATTTGCCTCGTTTTTCTACGGACAAATAGGAGTAAAAGGTCACCACTCCATAAGCCTGCGCTTCGGAAACGCCGAATACCCGCGCTGCTTCAACTAATGCTTCTTTGGGAATGTAATTAAATTCGTTCTGCAGGGCATGGAAGGCTTCAATGATTCCACCCTTTTTGTCTTTGCATCCGACAATGATATCTTTGTAATTAGCCATGATATCACCTCCTTCCTATTAAATAATATATTTTGTAATTTCCAATCCCTTATCCTCTGGGAAATGGCACCAGAAATTATCTTGAGACCTAGTGTAGTATAAATATAAATAGAAATGCCTCCAGCTAAGGCCAGAGGCATAAAAAATACCATTGCCAAAACTTCGCCAAAACGACCTTCGCCAAGATTAATAAATAATCCTGACCAAGATCTCTTTAGTCTCCTTTCCGCAATGGGAGGCTACCCCGTTTCCAGGTTAACCCAATGGCTTTCTATCCTAGCAAGAGCTGTAGATAGAAAACTCGGAGCTATTAACTTGTTAAATTCAATTATCTAAGCAATATTGCTTAAATATCACCTATTTTATTAAACATTCGATATTGATGAGCCCTCTTCCTTCCCCCAGAATTAAACTATATCTAATTTTTATTGTTTGTATAATGTATTCATAAATATTATAGACATTTTTACCTTAACTTAGCACCTATTCGTTTCGCTTGAGCCAGAACTTCCTTTTCATCTATGGTCTTAATAACCCGATCTTGCATTATTATATTTCCATCGATAATAACTGTATTGACATCAGCAGCTTGCCCAGCATAAACCAGGTTGGCAACCAGGTCATAAGCAGGTATAAAATGAGCCTCATCGACCTTGAGCAGTATAATATCCGCCTTCATCCCCGCTTTAATTTGGCCTATTTCTGCATCAAGCCGCAACGCTTGAGCACCATTGGCAGTGGCCATTTGCAGGGCCTGATAGGCTGGTATAACCGTGGGATCTAAGGAATTAACCTTATGTAGCAAGGCACAGGTACGCATTTCCTGAAGCATATCCAGATTATTATTACTCGATGCCCCATCTGTACCAAGCGCTACTGGGATTCCAGCCTTCAACATCTCCGGAACTGGAGCAATACCGCTGGCTAACTTCATATTACTCTCCGGATTGTGCGCTACACCTACCTGGTATTTAGCCAGTATTTCTATATCCTGTTCTGTGAGGTGTACACAGTGAGCGGCCAGAACTTGATGTTTGAATAGGCCCAAGCTTTCTAAATGGGCTACCGGGGTTTTGCCATACATATGGTTGATGTCAGCAAATTCACCTGCGGTCTCAGCCAGGTGTATATGAACGCCCACCTTAAGTTCCTCAGCTAATTCCATTACTCTCTTCAGGTATTCGGGAGGGCAAGTATAGGGCGCATGGGGTCCCAGAATAAATTTTATCCTGCCATTGGCTTTTCCATTCCACTTACCCACCAATTCCCTGCTCTCGGTAATTGCTTGTTCATTTTCCGGTCCTACCCCTACCATTCCCCTGGACAGCACTGCCCTTATACCTGCTTTTTCTACCGCCCGGGCTACGTCATCCATAAAGAAATACATATCAGCAAAACAAGTAGTTCCTGATTTTAGCATCTCAACAATCGCCAGCATCGTACCCCAGTATACATCCTCAGCAGTAAGTTTGGCTTCCAGAGGCCATATTTTATTCTCCAGCCATTCCATCAGAGGCAGATCGTCAGCATATCCCCGCAAAAGGGTCATGGCCGCATGAGTATGAGCATTTATAAATCCGGGTAAGGCCATTTGATTATGCCCATCCAGTCTTTGATCATAATTGCCCGCAGGAGCTTCACCCGCGCCTAGTTCCTCAATTTTATTATCCGCTATAACAATATATCCTTTTTCGATAAGGTAATTATCTGTCGTCATTGGGACTATGCTTACATTTTCTATGAGCAGCTTCACCGACCACGCCTCCTATTCATAAATATCTTTAGTGCTTCTCCTGGCCGTAATTGCGAAAGCTAACGTTCAATTGGCTGGTCTCTTCTGCTGAAAGCGAGTTAACTCCACCCAAAATATTAGCTAGTAAAGCTACCCGAGCAGTTTTCTCCGCGATATAGCATACTTTCAAAGCATCACCGACGCTCTTCCCTACCCCTATAAGGCCATGATTAGCCAACAGCACTGCTTGTCCTCTGCCAAGCGTCTGAAGCGCATGGACGGCCAGCTCACTGGAACCACAAATGGCATAAGGCGCAGTCTTAATTTCATGTCCTATAACCTGGGCGGTCTCTTCCAGTATAACTGGAATACTCTTTCCAGCAACGGCAAAAACAGTCGCATAAGTACTATGTACATGAACAATTGCCCCCACATCCGGCCGATTGCGATATATCTCCGCATGGAGAGGAGACTCCACTGAAGGCTTCCATATACCTTCCACAACATTACCCCCGTCATCCACCAGGACAATGTCTTCTATGGACATGGTTCCGTAATTCATTCCAGAAGGAGTAATCAACATTAGGGGTTGGTCTTCAATTTTAATGCTTACATTCCCCCAGGTACCTATAACCATTTTGGCTGCAGATATTTCCCGAGCAGTGTTTAGTACCTCCCTGCGTTCCTTCAAGTAATTCAAATCAGTCCATCTCCTTCCATATGGCTTATCCCGAAATAAATGTATTAATCATACATGAACCAATGAAACATTTATTCCATGACAAGTCGCTGCCTTCTAAGCCCTTCCCCCAGAGGGGATGGTATAATGCCTTTTTCGGTGATGATTCCACTTATCAAAGCAGCAGGGGTTACGTCAAATGCAGGGTTGAATACTTTGACCTCCGGAACAGTGATATAGTTCCCCTCCACCCTACGCACTTCCTCCTGATTACGTTCTTCTATGGGTATTTCCGATCCCGAAAGGAGACTCATGTCAACCGTAGACCAGGGTGCCGCTACATAAAACGGCATACCATGATAGCTAGCTAAAACTGCCAGAGAGTAGGTGCCTATCTTATTGGCAGTGTCCCCATTGGCAGCGATACGGTCTGCTCCCACTACTACCGCGTCTACTTTCCCCAGACTCATAAGGTGGGCCGCCATGCTGTCGGTTATCAAGGTAACCGGTATTTTATCCTGCATTAGCTCCCAGACTGTAAGCCTGGCTCCTTGTAAAACCGGGCGCGTCTCACAGGCCCAAACCCGTTTAATTTTACCCATTTTATGGGCTGAACGAATCACCCCTAAAGCAGTTCCATATCCACAAGTAGCCAGGGAACCAGCATTACAGATAGTCAATATCTCGGTATCAGGCTTTAACAATATCTGTCCCTGTTCTCCAATAGCAATATTAATGGCTACATCTTCATCGAACATATTCTCTGCCGCATGCAGCAATGCCTCAGCCAGGTTATCTATATCTAGGTACTGAATAGCATTGAACACAATTCTCATTTTTTTTATCGCCCAGCAGAGGTTTACTGCAGTGGGGCGAGTAGAAGCCAATAACTGTTCAGCCTCTCTATAATAGGCCTCCAGCTGGTCTCGTGCGCCAGTGTAATTGATCACGGCCAGAGCCAAAGCAAAAGCGGCAGTTACTCCAATAAGTGGAGCTCCCCTGACCTTTAGAAGTTTGATGGCCTCAGCCAAATCCTGATGGCTAAACATTTTTTCATATTCAATCTGGGCTGGAAGCCGATTCTGATTAAGAATTATAACCGCACCAGCATCGGCATCAAAATAAATGGTACGAATCATGCCTGGTTCATCCCGGTTTCCTTTAATATTTCTCTACAGTCACAATTTCTTTCGTCACTAATATATTTTATACTTTCCATAATCAGATAGCGAACATCATGAATACTGTTCTTCATAACTTCTACCACTTCAGCATGGTTGAGGATATGTGGTGAAATACCTGCCGCATGATTGGTTACAATGGATATATTGGCATAACATATTCCTAACTCTCGGGCCAGGCATACTTCAGGAACACTGGTCATGCCAATCACATGTCCCCCCAGCCTTTTAAACATCTCAATTTCGGCTGCCGTTTCAAAGCGAGGGCCTTCGGTGCATACATAAGTACCCTCGTTAAAAATCTTCAGGCCTTTCTCGTCACCAGCTTTTTTTATAGCTGCCCTAACTTCAGGACAGTAGGGTACTGTCATGTCACAGTGAATTACTCCTTGCGAACCGCCTTCATAAAAACTGTTCTGGCGCATTTTAGTAAAGTCCAGGAACTGATCAGCTAAAACATACTGGCCCGGCTTGCGGTCAAAGTGCAATGAACCCACGGCAGCAGTAGCAATAATAGTTTTGACCCCCATCTGATTCAGTGCCATAATATTGGCTCGGTAATTTATCAAATGCGGGGGAACGCTATGATTCGCACCATGCCGGGGAATAAATACGACTTCCTCTTGATTGTATTTGCCTAAAATTGCTTTCACTTCACCGTACGGGGTCATTTCTACGATTTCTTTTACATCATTCAACAACTCGGGGTTATATACTCCTGTACCCCCAATTACTGCTATTTTGGGCATATTAATTACCTACCTTTCAACTATTACGGGATTATTAAACAGCGCTTGGGCAAATATTTCGGGCGAGAAATCCCGCAGGTCTTCCAGACTCTCTCCTATACCCACTAGTTTAACCGGTATATCGAGCTCTTTAACCACCGAAATAACAATTCCACCCTTGGCGGTTCCATCTAACTTGGTCAATACGATTCCAGTTACTCCAGTTGCTTCCCCAAAGATTCTAGCCTGGCTGATAGCATTTTGTCCGGTAGTAGCATCAAGAACCAGCAGAACTTCGTGGGGAGCAGATGGTATTTCCCTTTCAATCACTTTTCTTACCTTACCGATTTCTTTCATCAGGTTAGTTTTGTTCTGCAGCCTTCCAGCGGTATCTATGATTAACACATCAGCCTGGCGAGCGCGGGCGGCACTTACTGCATCATATACAACCGCTCCGGGATCCGATCCTTCCTGATGTTTAATCAGCTCTACCCCCACCCGGTCAGCCCAAATTTGAAGTTGGTCTATGGCAGCTGCCCTGAAGGTATCCCCCGCTGCCAACATAACCTTGAGATTTTCATTCTTATACCTATGGGCCAGCTTAGCAATAGTGGTGGTTTTGCCAGCGCCATTGACTCCTACCACCAGAATAATGCTTGGTTTTTCTGCACAGATGTTTAGCGGGCTGGAATTAACTCCTAAGAGTTTGGCTATCTCATCTTGAATGAGCTGAGTGACCTCAGCCGGATCATTAACCTTTTGCTTCTTGGCAGCATTCTTAATATTGCTTACCAACTCTAAGGAAGTATTCATGCCTACATCAGCTTGAATCAGTATATCCTCCAGTTCCTCATAAAACTCATCGTCGAGTTTCTTGGTAATCTTGACCAGAGAATCAATTTTATCGCCCAGGTTTTTACGAGTTTTGCTGAGCCCAATTTTTAAGCGCTCAAAAAGACCACCTTTAGCTTTCTCTGCTGCAACTATTTCCGTCTCTAACAAACCATTAGGAGGAGCATTACCTTCGAGTTCTGGTATATCCAAGATTTCCTTTGGCTCGTTCAGATCCGGTATCTCTAGCTCCTCATCCTGACTATCTTCCCCATTGTAACCTTCCAGCTCCGGGTCAGAAAGAGGATTTTCATTATCTTCAGCTGCTTTATCCTTTTTTCCCCATTTAAATTTATCAAAAAATGCCATCACCTGAACCTACTTTCATTACAATTTAACCAGCTAAACTTTGTATTTCATCGCATTGTATGGACAAAACTGATGAAATTCCCTCCTGAGGCATGGTAATACCATAAATATTTCCTCCCGCCTCAATGGTACCCTGGCGATGAGTAATGACAATAAATTGAGTATCCCCTGACATCCCCCTAAGAAAATCTGCAAATCTCATTAAGTTTGTTTCATCCAATGCTGCATCGATTTCGTCCAACAAACAAAAGGGAACCGATTTTAACCGCAATAATGAGAAAATAAAAGCTATACAGGTCAAGGCCCTTTCCCCTCCGGAAAGTAAGTTCAAGGATTGACTGCGTTTACCCGGCATCTTAACCAATATCTCCACCCCAGCAGCCAGATCGTGAGTTGATTCAATCATTAGACCAGCATCGCCACCATTAAAGATTTCCATAAAAGTTCTGTTAAAACTTTCATTGGCCAGCTCCATAAACTGAGAGAAATTTTTCGTCATGATTTTTTCCGTCTCCTGGAGTAATTTTTCCAGGGAAACTATGGCAATAGACAGATCCTG
Organism: uncultured Syntrophomonas sp.; assembly: GCA_964457945.1. Classification (GTDB taxonomy): domain Bacteria; phylum Bacillota; class Syntrophomonadia; order Syntrophomonadales; family Syntrophomonadaceae; genus PHAA01. Next base: position 19,805 of record CAYWFX010000004.1, on the reverse strand, counting down.
GGACTGCTGGTGCAAGAACTCATATCTAAGTCTTATAACATCGTATTCCTTTATGGCGTCAATATCAACCGGACCTAATAAATCTATCTGCTCCTTCAGGTTATCTATGCGAGTTCGGTATTCACGGGTCTGACGAGAAGACAAAATGTCGCCATAATTTTCAGGGTTTTCAGAGTTAAACTTTTCCCTCCACTGACCCTGGAGTCCTTCTAATTCGGTTTCTATTCGCACCACTCTCATCTCCATAGCCCTGATCTGTTCCTGCCCATCAATGATCTCCTGTTGCAGCGGCTGTGCCTTATTACGAGTTCCCTCTAACCCTGTGCTCAATTCCTTCTCTTCATTGCTGATGGCAGCAATGCTCTCTTGGGTGATTTTAAGTTCCTTCTGTTTCTCAACTACATTTTCAGCAGTAGCCCCTAATCGAGAGTCGTGTAGATCCACCTCATTCTGTAGACGCTGCTGCAAAGCAAGAGCTTCCAGTCTAGATTGGTGGTAAGACTCCTTAACCTGTTCAAATTGGCCAATGTTTTTCTCTATGTTTTCCAACTCTTTTTGTTTCATTATAAGTTGTTCCTGGTGAGATGAAAAACGTTCTTTTCTCACCTCATATTCGCGTCGGTTAATCTCTAGTTCCGCTTTTATTCTCTCGATTTCATTGGAAACCTGGTTATTCTCTTCCCGGACGCTGCTGTAGCTGTCCTTTAAAACCAGTGTCTCTTCTTCAGATTGCTTGATTATAATCTCTAATTGGGATACTTCGCTTAAATAAATTTCTTCATCGCGTGATGAACTCTCTAAGGTGACTTGGAGGCGATGTTCTTCCTCGCGAATCATTTTTAATTGAAATTCAACTTCTGCCAGCCCGTTTTTAGCCTGAACCAACTTGTCATCCATCGCCTTGATCTGCCCGGATAATATCCCAGCTGCCTCCCGATTTTGGGTTTCAGACTGGTGCAAGCTTTCTAACTGTTGGCCAATATTTTTTTGCTCCCTTTTCCGTTGTAGGGGGCTGGATTTAGCTTGGGCATAAACGCCACCCGTCAAAGCTCCGCTGGCGTTTATCAATTCCCCTTCCAGGCTGACAATGCGCAGGGGATACTGATTCCGCTTGAATATCCTCATTCCACAATCCAGATCTTGAACCAATAGTACTCGCCCCAGAAGGTAGGCGATGGCCTTTTCATATTCCGGAGCATATTGCAAGAGTTCAGAGGCCAAGCCTAGAACCCCTTCCCCGGCCAGTATCTCTTCCCGTTGCCGACCAGGAAGCTTCTGAACTCGCAGGACATCCAGCGGCAAAAATGTAACTCGCCCTAAACGCTTTTGTTTCAAAAAGCTAATCGCCATCTGTGCTGAATGGGCGGTTTCCATCACGATATTTTCCATGCCTTTGCCTAGGGCAACATCGATGGCCAACTCCATTCCCGGGGGAATCTCGATCAGATTAGCAACCAGCCCCTTCATGCCTCGCAGGCTAGGCTCACCCCGATCATAAAATTGCAAGATCGCCCTTACCCCTTCGGAAAAACCAGCATAGTTTTTCTGCAGATCCCTTAATGCCATAAGTCTATGTTCCAGCTTTAAGATATCTTGGCTGATATTCGTATATTCTTTCTCAATTAGATTTTGAGAATCTAAGTATTTGGATTTTTGTTCACCAACATCTAAAACCAGTCTCTCCCATTCTTCTTTATGGCTGAATTGCTGCTTTCTCAGTTCATTCAAATCTGCTGCACTTTTTTCCGTAGCTCTTAACTTCTTTTCATTCTCTTCAACTCTTATTAACAATCTCTCTCTTTTCTCTTGAGCCCGATTAATTTTATTATCCAAAGCAATAATTTCGTTCTTTATTTCCGCTTCCTTATTAGCCCGCTCAAAAACCAAGTTCCGCTGCTGCTCGAAAAATTTCTCCTGCTCAACTGTTTCCAGTTCCAGCTTAATTATTTCCTGTCTAAGTTGTTCAACTTCGTATCTTCTCTCCTGACATTGCTCTTTCTCCCGGTTAAAATCCGTAATTTTTATCTGCAAATCCTTTTCTAAATTTTCTAACATAAGGGTATATTTTTCGCTATCATTACCTGCAGCCGTGATTCGTTCTCGGTAGTTTTTAATTCGCTCCTGACTAAGCTTCATCTCTGATTGCATTTTATTCAGCCCAGCTTCAATTTCATACTTAGTCTCTTTTAACTGGTTTAAATCGACCCGTTTTTTTTCCAGGGAGTTCTCAAGCTGCTGTTTACTAAGATTTAGGTTTTCCAGTGTGGCAATAATTTCTCCCAGGCTATTATGTTTAAGGATCATGTCTCCTCTTTTGGCAAGCAGATTGTCTGCGATTTCCCTTATTTGAGAGGCCATAACCTGCTTCTCTAACATCTGGTACTCATCCCAAGCAGCCATATAGACAGCGGCCTTTTCTGCTTTGCTGTGCAACTCCAACTTACGTATTTCCAGTTCGGTTAAAATATCTCCTACCCTCACTAAATCCTGGGTGCTAGCCAGAAGCCGCTGCTGTACTTCATCCCTTTGCTGGCGATATTTTATGGTGCCAGCCGCTTCTTCCAGCATCAAGCGCCGATCAAAGGCCTGCCCATTTAAGACCCTTTCCAGCTCACCCTGGCTTATAATCGAATAGCCTCTCCTACCCAATCCAGTGTCAGTATACAAACTCACAATATCCTTCATTCTTACTCTTGATTTATTTAAATAGAACTCACTCTCACCAGAACGAAAAATTTTACGGCTAACAGTTACTTCAGCATATTCCAGTGGCAAACTACCATCCGAATTGTCTACTGTCATTGCCACCTGAGCCATCCCCAAAGCTCTTTTTTTATCCGTACCGTTGAAAATTACATCCTCATTCTTATGACCACGCAAATGGCGCACATTAGCCTCACCGAGAACCCAACGAATCGCATCCACAATATTGCTTTTCCCACAACCATTGGGTCCCACAATAATGTTTATGCCTGGTTCGAGATTAATTTCGGTATTATCAGCAAATGACTTAAACCCTTTTATTTCCAAGCTCTTTAAATACACCCGTTTTCCTCCTGCTGTTCCATGAGAACAAAATAGCCTGTGCTAGCAAACCAAGTCCAGCCCACTTAAGTCTCTCCAATATTATTAGACAAAGGATAAAGTAAAACCTTCTTTTTGGCAATATTTTACATATTAATTTGCCGATTATATTTACTATGATTAAATCTACTTGCAAAAAAGTCCACGCAGAAACGATTGGCGTGGACTTTTTCCCAGCACTTTTATTGCTTACGCATTTTGATGAACTCCGCACGGGTAATCAGTAATTGAGCTTCTTCAGCATCGACAGCACTAACCCCTACCCAATTACGATCCAAAACCAGGTCTGCTTTCAGCTTTATAGAGTCCAATGCCAATTCTTGCTTTAATTCATGCAAATTCTTTTGCCGTTTGCCTATCATCTTGGATAGATCTCGGGAATGAACATGCAGATTAATCCCAGCCCGGTACCCAAAGACTTCGAAGTAGTGCCGCAGGGCAAATAACGCCTGCTGTTTAAATATCTCCTGTTCTACCAGCTCACCAAAACTGGGATGAAAAGGCCCCGCCTGTATAACCCCATCGCGGCTCAGTTCCTCACCGGGATACAGGCCCATGCGAATGACCTTGATATTTTCCTCTTGAAAAAGCAGAAGCATATCCGCGCAGGTAGAAACTGCCTCTTCTAAGCTCAGGGGCTCATAGTCTCCCCTCTTCCACATAGCCTCCAGAGCAGTACCAGCAATAACCAAGGTAGGGTATATCCTGACTGCCTGCGGTTGTAGGACTATAGTTTGACGGGCTGTTTCCATATCCATTGCGTAGCTATCCTGCGGAAGTCCAATCATGAGCTGTATGCCCAGATCCAATTGTCTTTCCCTAATTAGGTGAGAACTTTTGTAAACATCCTCCGGTTTATAGACCCTGGCAGATGCTTGCAAAACACTATCACTCAGAGATTGCACTCCCAGTTCAATCATCTTCACCCCATAACCGGCCAGCATATCCAAAACGGGTCCATCAATGCAGTCCGGTCGGGTAGAAATCCGAATACTTTGCACCCGTCCCTGCTGTATATACGGTTGAACCGCATTTAGATAATCCTCTTGCAGTATCCTGTCCACCGCCGTAAAGTTCCCCCCGAAAAAAGCCACTTCTACTTGCGCTTCACGGGGAATGGTCTCCAGATATGTTTCAATAGTATGAATCATCTGCTGAATGTCGGGTGTTTCCTGTTGTGCAGTTATTTTTTTTTGATCACAGTAAATGCAATCATATGGACAGCCCAGGTGGGGTATGAAAATGGGGATATTATAATGCTTCATTTCCCTACTAAACCCGCTCACGCTAATCGTTCCAATATTACTCCGTCAGCTAGTGCCTTTTCAGCCGCATTTTGCTCTGCTTCCTTTTTGCTTTTTCCCTGACCGCTGGCTAGCAATTCGTTCTTGAAGAATACCCCAGCCTCAAAGCTTTTTGCATGAGCAGGACCAGTTTCACTAATAATTTCATAACTAACATTATCTTTACTCCGCGCCTGAACAATTTCTTGCAAACGAGACTTATAATCCTGGTAATCACCCATAGCAGTTTGCATAATGACTGGCTGTAGGTGTTTGAGAATGAAATCTTGGGTACACTGCAGCCCCTGATCCAGGTATATAGCCCCAATTACCGCTTCCACAGTGTCGGCCAGAATTGATTTTCGTTTCCTTCCCCCCGACATATCCTCACCCCGGCCCAACAAGAGATATTTGCCAATGTCAATGCGATTAGCCATCTCCACCAAGGCTTTTTCGCATACCACCCGGGCTCTAATTTGAGTTAAATCACCCTCCGCTTTGTCGGCAAAACTCCTATAGAGATACTCAGCTACCACGAAATCCAGGACCGCATCCCCAAGAAACTCCAAGCGCTGGTTATTACTAAGGGCACTCCGCTCCTGAGCATAGGAAGGATGAATCAAAGCCATGCTCATCAGCTCCTCATCGTTAAATTGAAGCTGATTGTCTACCAGAAAAGCATGGGCAGAATGACGGCTGCTCACTTTTTCACCTGTTGCATATATTCATAAAGAACCATAACCAAGGATTCCAATGTAGGGTAGTACTCCAGGTCATCCTCGGGGAACTCTACATCATAGATATCCTCAAGAGCCATAACCATTTCTACCACATCAATAGAATCAGCTTCCAGGTCAGAAAAGGTCGTTTCCGCAGTTATCTGCTCCGCATTAATATTCAATTGCTCGGCTAATATCTTCCTGGCTAGGACAAACATTTTCTGCACAATACCACCTCCTGATTATTTTCTATGTTAGAAATTTTTAAGAAATAAACTAGTCATTGACATCCCCTAAAGCAAGCATCTGTCGTTGCACCATTCCCCGCGCTACACATTGCTCGGCAATTCTAATCCCGTTAAATACTGCCTCCCTTTTTGAGCTCCCGTGACATACGATGCTTACCCCATTGACTCCGAGTAGTGGTGTCCCTCCAACCCGGCTGTAATCAAACTGCTGGTAAATCTTAGGTAATCCGCCCAATTCATCAAAACATGCTTTACCAAGTAACATGGCAATGCCTTCCAAGCTTTTGAGCACGATATTACCGATAAACCCATCACAGACCACTACTTCACTTTTGCCAAAGAACAAATCCCTTCCTTCAATGTTGCCCACAAAATTCAAACCAGGATGTTCTTTCAAGAGTATATGAGTTTCCAGGCTAAGGCTATTTCCCTTGTTTTCTTCTTCCCCAATATTGAGCAGGGCAACTCGCGGGTTCTCCACGCCAGTTAGAATAGAAGCATAGACCTTGCCCAAGATAGCAAATTGCAGGAGCTGCTGCGGTTTACAATCTATATTGGCTCCCACATCAAGCAACAAGGTGTTTTTGCCTCCAAAACCCGGAGTAAGAGCTGCAATGGGAGAACGATCAATATTGGCCAACCTCCCCAGTATAAGGATGGCCGCTGCCATCTGAGCTCCTGTACTTCCACATGAAACAACCGCATCGGCCTTTCCCTCTTTAACCAGACGGGTAGCCACTGCAATGGAAGAATCCTTTTTACTGCGCAGGGCCGCTGCCGACTCATCCATTTCCATCACCTGAGAAGCATGAACAATACAAATTTTATTGTGATCGTAGGAACAATCCTGAAGCTCTCTCGCAATGCTATCCTCCTTGCCCACAAGCAACAGTGTCGTATCAGAGGATTGGGACCACTGTAGGGCTCCGGCCACAATTTCGTGCGGCGCATGGTCGCCGCCCATTACATCAAGCGCGATTCTCATAAACGTTCCTCCTTTATTTGGGATGACCCCACTAAAAACAAAAAGTAAGTCTCTAGCCAGAAAAGGCTATTGCTTACTTTTTCGTTTCCCTTACTATTAAAGGCTAATTACACTCTTGCCCTTATAAAAACCGCAAGCTAAACAAGCCCGATGTGGCATCATCAGTTCCTTACACTGAGGACAGGCAACCAGCCCCGGCGTATCAATTTTCCTCCATTCAGAACGGCGCTTATTCTTACGGGCATGCGATTGTCTTCTTTTAGGAACACCCATTCATAAAACCTCCTTCCCTACTGTAAATTCTTTAATTTCTCCCACCTGGGGTCTATAGTTTCTTCCTGGCAGGAACAGTTGGTAGTATTCTTGTCCTGTCCACATACTAGGCATAAACCACGGCAGTCCTCTCGACACAAGGAACATATCGGAATAGCCATAAAAATAGCTTCCTCCACAATAGAACTTATGTCCGCCTCGTCGGCTGCAAAGAAAATTATACCATCATCAACGTTAACCTGATCGCTGTTAAGGGCTTCAGCCATTACCAAATCAAATTCAGCGTCTACCGGATATGCAAAGTCTTTAAGACAACGGGAACAGGGCAACTGGAGCAAGGTTTTGACACTTCCTCGACCGGCGAATAGCGTACCGGTATTCTCCACTACTATCTCCACTTGGATAGGGGCCATAAACTTTCCCCCTATCTCTTCCAGAAAACTGTCACTCCCCATGGTTTGCAGGGAAAAAGTTTCTCTTTCCCGGAGATTAAGTATCAGCCTGCTAAGGTCAATTTTCATATTTATACACCTCATGAAAATACCAGATTAATTATAGTCCGTACCTGTTATTATTGTCAACAAATGCAACTCTACAAACACTACTTTGTTGGACTAACCACCAAACTCGTAATTATAAAGTCGGCCAGATCCTCTAACTGGTGAAATGAAAAACATGGTATATCTCCAAATAATTCAATATCACTGACCACCGCTACCAAATTCCCACCCAGGTCAATCCGGTTAGAGGAATAATCCTGTCGATAAATCTCAATCTTAGGTCCAGGTTCACCTTTGAACCCTTCGACTATAACAATATCCACTTCTTTTATTCTTTCCAGAATATCCTGAAGCGATTTCTTATCCTGATGATACTCATGCATAGTGAAAGATCCTGGTCCCACAATAACCACCTTGTCGGCCCCGGCCTCAGCATAATGCCAGGAATCCGTTCCAGGAGGATCCATGGTGTACCCATGGGCAGCATGTTTTACTGCTGCGACCTTATATCCCTTCCTTTTAAGAATTCGAATTAAACTTTCCATTACAGTAGTTTTGCCTGAATTCGAATAACCTGCCAGTGATATAAACGGTATCATAGCTCTGATCCTCTCTATATATCTTAATAGCTTGTCACCTTAGGTAGCCTGCGGCAATACTCTCTCCATATAGCTATATACGTTCAGTTGTTCCCCACGAGCAAATCCTACCACCGTGATGCCCAGTTTATTAGCTAGTTCTACTGCTAAGTAGGTAGGTGCTGAACGTGATAAAACCAATGGTATCCTGCTGCGAGCCGCTTTTAGCAGTATTTCCGAAGCGATACGCCCGCTTAAAACCAATATTTTATCATTCGGGTCTATCTGGTTTAATAATGCATAACCCAACGATTTATCAACCGCATTATGGCGGCCAACGTCCTCATACCTGGCTAATAAACCTTTGCTATCAGCCAAAGCAGCACTATGTACACCACCTGTCCTGCGGAAGGTAACAGATTTCTCCTCTAAAAGGCTGATCAAGTGCAACAACTGAGGTGCAGTAATTGGGCTAGTAGTTCGCAGCAATGGTACCGGGTCAATTTCGTTGGCATACGGCAGCCCAGCTTGCCCTTTCCCATTGCAGGTGTTAACATAGCGGCTGGTTCTGATCTCTCTACGGCTTTCCGGGGAGTTTGAACGCACCCATAACAACCCTTCTTCTTCGTTACAGCTAAGTTCCTTAATATCCGAAAAGGTATGTAGTAAACCTTCACTAATTAAAAATCCTACCCCCAATTCTTTAAGAGCCTCAGGCGAGCAAACCAGCGTAGCCACCTCAATATCATTGAAAAATATGCTTAACGCTTTTTCAACTACCAGCACATCGCTATGCATTTGCATCTTGCCATTACGGTACATACCCACCATGCGTTCCTGACAAAGGCCGAACTTAATCATTATCAAACTACTCCTTAGAATCACCACATTCACTATTACTTTGGTGATCGTCACCTATTAATATTCCTATAAAAAAACAAAATCCCTACCAATAATTAAATCCGGTAGGATACAAAGTAAAGCGGGAGAAAACTCCCGCTTTATCTGAAAACAATTTATTGGGCTAATGTAAATGTATCTCTAGCAATAACCAGTTCTTCATTCGTAGGAATCAGGAATATTTTCACTTTGGAATCAGCGGTAGATACATCAACTTCTTTGCCTCTAACCTTGTTCTTAGCAGTATCCATTTTAATTCCTAGGGCTTCCAGATCTTTACAGATCTCTTCCCGTGTTCCTATTCCATTTTCCCCTACCCCAGCAGTAAAGACTATACAGTCACAGCCATTAAGCTTAGCAATATAATTGCCGATGTAGCCCTTAATCTTGTTGTGATATACGTCTAGTGCCATTTGCGCTCTTTCATTGCCTGCCTCGGCAGCTTCTATTACATCCCGAAGGTCGTTTGAGACTCCGGATAATCCTAACAAACCAGACTTCTTATTGAAGTAGTTGTTGGCTTCGTTGGCATCCAGGTTCAGTTTATCCATAAGGAAGAACACGATGGCCGGATCGATGTCACCAGAACGGGTTCCCATTACCAGACCTTCCAGAGGGGTAAATCCCATGGAGGTATCAACCACTTTGCCGTTGCTGATTGCTGCCATACTAGCACCATTGCCCAGATGCAGGGTAACAATCTTGCAATCTTCATAAGCTTTGCCCAGCATTTCAGCCGCACGATGAGCTACATAGAAATGAGATGTCCCATGGAAGCCATATCTTCTAACCTTGTACTTCTCATATACATCATAAGGAAGTGCATACATGAAGTTAGCAGGAGTCATAGTCTGATGGAAAGCAGTATCAAAAACCGCAACATGTTTAACATTAGGCATCAGTTCTTCACATGCCTCGATACCCATCAGGTTAGGCGGGTTATGCAGGGGTGCAACATCGAAGCAATCCCTAATGACCTTCTTAACCTTATCATCTATTACTACTGATGCAGCAAAGTCTTCACCGCCATGAACGACGCGATGTCCAACAGCGCCTATTTCGTCCATGCTCTTAATGCAGCCGTATTCAGGGTTGATAAGAACATCCAATACCAACTTCATACCAGCCGTATGGTCTGGTAAATCCTGCTTAATTAAAACATCATCCTTGCCAGTCGGTTCGTGTTTGAGGGTTGTCCCAGGAATACCCACACGATCCACCAGACCTTTGGCCAGTACTGATTCATCCGTCATATCCATAACCTGATATTTGATAGATGAACTACCGGCATTTACAACCAAAACCTTCATTACATAATTCCTCCTTCATTAATATAAAAATAGAACCAGAAAGCCCGGCTTAAAAGCCTAGGCTCTAACTGCGGTCATAGCCACCACGTTCACTATGTCTTCGACGCTGCAGCCTCTGGACAGGTCATTAACCGGTTTCGCAATACCCTGGAGTATGGGTCCAATGGCCTCAGCTTTGGCTAGTCTTTGGACTAATTTGTAGCCTATGTTTCCGGCATTGCAATCAGGGAATATTAGGACATTACACTGTCCAGCAACCAGGCTGCCCGGAGCCTTGGAAGAACCCACGCTTGGTACCAGAGCTGCATCCAGTTGGAATTCTCCGTCCACTTTCAGTTCTGGGAATCTCTCTTTAGCCATAGCAGTTGCTTCAATTACCTTATCAACTATCGGATCGCTAGCACTGCCTTTAGTAGAAAATGACAGCATGCCAATCTTAGGATCCTTCATACCGCACAGGCTCATGGCGGTCTCCGCAGATGCTTTGGCGAATTCAGCTAATTGCTGAGCAGTTGGGCTAATGGTAACTGCGCAGTCGGCAAATACGAATAGCCCGTTATCACCAAATTCACAATTAGGAACAATCATAATAAACGCCCCGGATACAGCAGAAATGCCAGGAGCAGTTTTAATGATCTGTAATGCAGGCCTTAATACATTACCAGTAGTATTTTCAGCACCGGCAACTTCACCATCAGCTTTATCCATTTTTATCATCATAGAAGCGAAAAAGAGCGGATCAAGCATGGTCGCTTTGGCTTTGTCCAAATCTACACCTTTGCTTTTGCGCATTTCATAAAATGCTTGCACAAAGTCATCAAATAACGGTGATTTGATCGGATCAATAATCTCGGCGCCCGATATATCGGCACCGGCATCACTAGCGGCAGCCCTAATGGCACTTTCATTACCTAGCAGGATGGGATGGGCTAACTTGTTGGCAATAATATCTTTTATGGCCAGCAGGGTTCTTTTTTCTGTACCTTCAGGCAGAACAATAGTCTTACCTTTTTGGGCAGCCTTGGCTTTAATTTGTTCTAATAAACTCATTCTTCAACCTCCCTTAATTTATGACCTCTAAATTACCTTGTGAAGCGATTCACCAATTAAATATTATCACAAACAAATGTAATAGCGGTAAATATTATGATATTATTGTGAATACTAAAAGCAAAGGGGAAATACTTACGTCTGTTCTTGGAATTATCGCTGAATTCAACCCATTTCATAATGGACATTTACACCTCATCCAAACCGCCCGGCAGTCTCAAGACTTCTCTGCGATCGTATGTGTGATGAGCGGTAATTTCTTGCAGAGGGGAGACGCCGCCCTATGCAACAAATGGGTGCGCGCACATATGGCCTTAGAGGCCGGAGCCGACCTGGTCATTGAGCTCCCTTTTTGCTTCGCAGTGCGCAGTGCTTACTTTTTTGCCCGGGGTAGTATTGAATTGTTATACAGAACTGCTTCGGTTAGCCACCTGGCGTTCGGGAGTGAAAGCGGCAATCTAGAAGAGTTACAATCCATCTCAACTATTATTGCCCATGAAAGCCAGGAATATAAAACCTACCTTAAAAATCACCTGGCCCAGGGACTCAGTTTCCCCGCAGCTAGATCCCTAACCATACAGGCTATTATTGGCAAGCGTATTCCCTGCCTGGAGCAGATCATTATACAGCCCAATAATATTCTGGCCCTGGAGTACCTGCGCGTCTTGGAACAGGAATCCATACCGCTAAAACCGTTGACCATCGCTAGAAAAGGTTCTGGTTATAACAGCTTGGAACTTTCCCCTTATGCCAGCGCCAGTGCTATTCGCCGTGTCCTGTTATCGCACCCCGAAGATATCCAGATCGAAAACTCTGTCCCGCCTAGCAGCTTAGCCTTACTTAAGCAAGAAATCTCTGCTGGACGGGCTCCGGTTACCCTTGATGCCTTGGAACAATCCATACTAGTCAAACTGCGAACCATTTCCTTGGAAAAGCTGCGCCAAATATACGAAGTTACAGAAGGTCTGGAAAATCGTATTCGGGAAGCAGCCATTTCCAGTGGTACGCTGGAAGAACTCAGGCAATCTATAAAGTCCAAACGGTATAGCTTAACCCGGATTAACCGGCTCCTTCTGTACTCATTACTGAATGTAGAAAGAGAACAAATGCTAAGCTTCGACCAACATGGCCCATTATATATGCACATCTTAGGTTTTTCTACAAAAGGTCAAAAAATCCTGCAAACCATAAAAAATAAATCGAAACTGCTGGTTCTTAATCGTGGCAGCGAGGTAAAAAAGGCTTGCCAGGATAAAAGTAATCCAACTCTACAGGCTATGCTCGGATTAGATGTACGTGCCACGGACATCTATACCCTCTTGTATCCCAATTCTTATACCAGACATGGTTCCCAGGATTTTACCACCTCCCCCTTGATAGTCGGCGCTGAAGCTACTTCCCGAACGCCTCTATCTTGAGCTTTATTTCCTCAACTTTATCCTGGGCAGCCTTTCTGCCCAAATCCACCACTTCACGGGATTTGTCAAACTCACGAGGATTGATGTGTCCAACAGCTGGCTGGATAAGGATATCAGCATGAGTATAAATACTATCAAAGTGAATTTTAGACATAATATCCAGTGATGCTAAAATGACATCTATGGTGTTTTTTATCACTGTCTTCTTACCCGCCCCAAAGGTAACATCTACTGCAATAACCAGGTCGGCACCCCGGTCCCGAGCTACCTTAATAGGCAAACGGTCACTAACCGCGCCATCCACCAGCACCATATCGCCCTTAATTACCGGGGCAAATATGCCCGGAAGGGATATGCTGGCTCTTACCGCTTCCGCAACTAGTCCCTCTTCTAAAACCACACTTTCCCCGGTAATAAGGTCGGTGGCCACTACTGCCACCGGAAAATCTAATTGAAAAAAGCTTTTCTTTTTGGTCAACAGATCCAAAAAATCGCTCACCTTTTTTCCAGAAACAAAGCCCATGCGCGGAACACCAATATCAAAAAGCATTCTGGTATTCATATACTCCACCATCTTATCAAGCATATAAATATTGGCGCCACAGGCATAAATAGTCCCGACCATCGCTCCCATGCTGCTGCCTACAATCAAATCAAAGGGAATCTGATTTTCCAAAAAAACCTGCAATATCCCAATATGGGCAAGTCCTCTGGCGCTCCCAGCTCCCAGCACCAGTGCCACTTTCGGTTTCTGGGACATATTTAATCTTCCCCCCTCATTCTAAGAGGTCCATCCCTTGGCATATACATACTTTAAACATCAAGAACGGAGTGTCTTATTTTGAGCAAATATTCAAGTTATTTTTTCACTGCACTTATTTTAATATTAACCGCTTTTATGTTAATAAATCCACGCGAAACTGTAATCGCTGCTTCCTTCGGGTTACAATTATGGTATTCAACCGTACTCCCTGCCCTGTTTCCCTTTTTTATCGTAGCGGAACTATTGGTTGCTCTGCATTTTGTAGATCTATTAGGAATATGGTTGGAACCAATTATGAGGCCGGTTTTTCGCCTGCCCGGTTGTAGTTCTCTAGTTCTGGTTATGGGCTTTACTTCCGGCTTTCCGGTAGGTGCTATACTCACCCGAAAACTATATGATAAAAAAATGCTAACTTCCGATGAAGCTGAAAGACTAGTCTCATTCACAAATAACTCCAGCCCTCTTTTCATCGTGGGAGCCATCGGAGTAGGAATGTTTGCCAACCCTGCTGTCGGTTACCTCCTGGCTGCCGCCCATTACTTATCTAACCTGCTTATAGGCTGGCTGTTCAGGTTTAAAGCTCAAAGGCCAAAACTATCCTGCAGTTATGCCGAGGGCCAGCTCCGGAAAAAAGATACGCTTCTCGCAGATACAAACGAAAGTAATAAAAAAATTGAAAGCATGGGCAAAATCCTAGGGGATGCTATAAAAAATGCTCTTAACAATATATTTGCGGTAGGCGGCTTTATTATAATCTTTTCAGTATTAACCCGGATGCTTTCTTTTTGGGGATTTATCGACATGATGGCAGATGGGCTGGTAAGACTATTCACTGTTTTGCACCTGTCGTATCCCCTTGCCTACGGCTTGAGCATGGGTTTCTTCGAAATCACCATGGGAGCAAAAACCGCCATAGCCGCAAGTGAGTCGCAAGCACTCCCTACATTACTGGTGGTTAGTTCCATTTTAGCCTTCAGCGGCCTATCAATCATTGCCCAAATCATGAGCATCGTAGCGGGAACTCCGGTACGCTTATCATTTTATCTCTTGGCTCGCACTCTCCAAGTCATACTTTCTATAGCCATAACTTGCGTTGTTTACCGATTCTTCCTCCCTGACAGTATAAGCACCATGGGGTTCGCGCCTTTACCCATTTACAAGGTACTATACTCCTTCAACGCCTGGGCATTTTCCCTCTACAGCATGCTGGTTGGCCTAATTCTTATCCTGATTATGCTAGGGTTAGAGTGGCGTAAAAAATACTAATATTCGTCGTTGGTCAAATCCTGCCTGATTTGATCCCTACCCTGAATTACCGTATCCAGACCTTTGCGTAGCACAAACTCAATATGGCTGAGAACCCCATCGGCATATTCCTCTGCATCACGACGTATTTGCTGTCCCACTTCCTCACCCTTGGCCACTATATCTTCGGCCACGCTCATAGCATTTCTCGTGATTGCGTTATCGTCTACCATGCGCGCTGCTTCATGTTTGGATTGCTCCATATAGTTTTCTGCCTCGGTGCAGGCTTCATGAACAATCCTTTCTCTTTCGGCCAAAAGCAGTTTTGCCGTTTGCAGTTCTTCTGGCAATATAGCCCGCATCCGGTCTACCCGATCCAGAAAACGATTGGTTTCCACCAGGGATTTTCCACCTGTTAACGGAACTTTTCGGGTTCCTTTAAGTAAAAGCTCCATCTCATCCAATATGCGAAAAATCTCCATCATGCTTCGTATCCTCCTCATGTATACTATAATAATTTAAATTTGACTCTCCATAGTTGCTCACCCGATACCTTTGCAACTGCTTGAATGTGAGCTGAATATCCTTTTTGCGGGGCGTCCGTATCACCACAATTCCGTCTGATTCCAGAATGTCCACATTACCCACCGCACTCATTACCTCATTAAAAATTCTCTCATTGGTAAAAGGTGGATCTATATATATCAGGTCAAACCGAGTGCCATGCCGCTGTAAAAGTCCCAGCGCTTTGAAAACATCACTGCGGTATACCTCATAATCACTTTCCAAGCCACAATTAGCGAGATTTTCTTTAATAACTTTAATGGCTTCACCCGAGCTATCTACAAAAACTATTTTTTTTGCACCCCGACTGAGAGCTTCAATACCTACACTGCCACTACCAGCAAATAAATCCAAAAACTTCGATTCCATAACCCTATTTCCCAAGACATTAAAAAGGGCTTCCTTGATCATATCCGTTATCGGTCGGGTATTAAGTCCCGCCGGAGCTTTCAGCCTCTTGCCCTTTGCCAAACCCGAAATAACTCGCAATATTTTTTCTCTCCTTATAAATTTCGATTAAAGGAATGAATTACCTCTTTTTGTTTATATTATTTTTGATTGTAACAGAAAAAATGTTTATAAAAAATGTCATTTCCATGTATATTATTCTAAATAACGGCAATGATACAAGTATCGGGTTGAAAACCTGGTAAACAAACCCTCCCCAACAACTTTACAAAATTCTCCTCTCCCCAAAATGGCGACTTCGGTCGCCATTTTAATTTTGAGTCAGGAAAGGCTATTGGACTTACTGATTCATTCCCCAACTCATTGATTCTTTCTTTTAATGCTAGGATACAATTTTAGCAAACTGCTGATACTAAGCCTTAAGGAGGTATTGAATATGAATCATTTGTTAAACCAATTCAGTCTCAACGTTGATCTGGCAGTTGAAGCCAGAGATCTGGTCAGAGGAACTGCAAACCAAGAAATTCAAGGCGTCGAAGAGCAAGTTGAAAAGATGGAACAAATTAAAATAACCACCATCACTATTAAGGATGAAAAAGGTGCCCAAAGCATGGGACGCCCTATTGGCACCTATGTAACAATCGAATCCCCGCCCTTGAAAATAAATGACCCCTATGTAAAAGAGGAAATCATTAAGGCCATGAATAAAAGCATGCCCGCCTTACTCAACAACACCCTCCAGCCCAAAGATGTAGTACTACTGGTGGGGTTGGGCAACTGGCGAGCTACGGCTGACTCACTGGGACCAAAGTTCATTGAATATAGCCCCATCACCCGCCATTATCATCAATATGCACCCGAAGCCCTGGTAGAAGGAATGCGTCCCACCTGCGGAATTGCGCCAGGAGTCCTGGGGATTACCGGCCTGGAAACCTTCGAAGTAATCAAAGGACTAGTCGAAAAGGTTAAACCTGCAGTTCTGGTAGTAGTAGATTCTCTGGCAGCACAGAATGTGGATCGTATCGGCACTACCATACAAATGGGCAATACCGGCATTCAGCCCGGCGGCGGAATTGGCAATGCGCGCCATGCTTTAACTCAACAGGAATTAGGGGTGCCGGTCATAGCCATAGGCTGTCCTACCATTGTAAATGCAGCGGTTATTGCCAACCAGGCCATCCAAAAATTCTGTTCCAGCAGCGGGGCCACCTTCAACGATGTAACAGCTACGAATTCCATAAAAGAGACCCTCTCTTATTTCGGCGGCAGTCTGTCAGTTACACCCAAAGAGATTGATGACATCATTGAAAACTCATCCCGCATCATCGCTCTAGGGGTAGGCACTTCCCTCTTCCCCGGCATCTCCATTGAGCAATTGGAGCTTTATGCCAACTAATAATATGCCCGTCTATTAAGAATGGACATTTGTATGGATGATAATACAAGTTTAGGGTTAGCAATAGTATTAATTGGCAAAAAAATACTGGGAGCTTCAGTTGATTATCGAAGTTCCCAGTCTACAGTTCAAGTGTAATATAAGTGAAAGTGGGTTGTTTGGCACCCAGTTTACATATCTCGGGCCATCCTCTCTAATTCCCCTCCCATACTGGTAATTTCTTCAATACTGGCGCTTATCTCCTGGGTAGCTGCGGCTTGTTCCTCACTAGCTCGCATGGTAATATCACTGTTCTTGGTAGTTTCTTCAATTTTGTCTTTAATTCGTTCGGTAAGGTTCCTGATTCTATCCACTGTATCTCTGGATTCATCGGAAAGTTTTCTAATCTCCCCGGCAACCACTCCAAAACCACGCCCGGCCTCTCCCGCTCGGGCCGCTTCTATAGCGGCATTCAATCCCAGCATCTTGGTCGCATCAGCAATCTGTTTGATAAAACCCAGAACCTCATTGATATCCTCTGATAAATGATATATTTCCTTGATGTTCTGGCCAAGTTGTTGCTCATTAATAGTGACTTCCGTTGACGAAGCGGCTAATTGTTGAAGTACCGCAGCAATTTCTGTAAGACCCCTTTCCAGGTTACTAGCTACCCCGCGCAAATTCACCTGATTCTGCCGGGGCATTACTATACCCAGTGAACCTACTACCACATTAGTATCGTCAATGTCAAATAATGGATAGGCAGCTACTATTACCGGTTTTCCATAGACAGCAGCATCCATTTCTACACTAAGAGGCTGTCTAGCCCGTATAGCCTTCCTGCCCACTGCCTCATCTTTGAGTACGGTCCCAACTTGCTGTTCAGGCATATCAAATTTCTTCGAACCTTGGCGAGCAAAAATCTTGTCCAGGTCACTTACATACATAAACGCCCCTTCAGGGAACATTTCGACCATCATTGGGGCAAAAACGGCAAAGGCTCCCGCAATCGGGTGCAATTTGGGCAATGTAATAATTATGCTGCCTACCGCATCCTCACCCTCGAAAATGGGCTGAGCTATCATATCTAGTCGTGTGCCATAAACACTGCGCGGAATTGCTTCCAGTTCCTCCTTTTTGGTTTGCATGCACCGGTACGGTGCTCCTTCCGGCCGCAATTCAACCCCGGGCTTAAAAGCGGGAAGATCAAAACCATTTGAAGCTACTTTCCAAGTAAGCCTTTCCTTATCAGAAATCGCATAAGCTACTCCTCCTGGAACGTGATTACATAGCCAGGTCCCAATTTCCTTGAATACTTCCGCCTTCTCTACTGTCATTCTCATTCATGTACACCTCTTCACATTTGTAATTATCCTGAAACCATTTCCACTAACTGGTTTTCTCCATGACAAATAGCAGGATCTCATAAATCTTGCTTATTCTTGCTATTGCTGCATATTTTGTAGTATTTCCATAATATTCTACAAGCTCTTCTAATTTCCTGCAATATTGTAAATATTATTTTCGTTTTCGACAACTAATATAGAATGACCCGATAGACTGAGTTTCTTTTTCCCCGGCATATCCACCGAACAGTTGGAACTGTATGCCAATTAAACACAAGCAGGAGCTCCGGTTATATCCGAAGCTCCTGCTATATATTCTTGATATTAGTTGATCTGTTGTAAGTTGGGTGCCTGGCACACTACGGCAAAACCACATGGGTGGGTATCGTTACCGTGGTATTGAAATTGCCCACACCAACCGCCCCAAATTCATTACGTCCCCAGGCCCAGATGCTGCCGTCCGCTTTGCGCACGATATTATGATAATTGCTGGCCGCAATGGTCACGACCGAGTTCAAGCCTCCCCTAAACATTCTTCAAAAATATTTAAGTTGATAAGTGGGGTGCCTGGCACCCAGTACTCTGCTACTGCACTTCCACCCTGGCTGTCAAAGGTAACCGTGTAGGTCATACCGTATAGTAAACAGTAATCTTCATATAATCAACAGTCGCATCGTCACCTATATTAGGATAGGCATTGTATACGCTAAAAACCACCCCAAAATTCGCAGCATTGATGTCTAGAGGAGTCCAAGTGGTTCCCCACAAGTCGGTTGCACCACCATAAGTGGCTGTCGCAAATGTATTGTAAGGCCAGTAGTTTGCCCCAGTTACTGCCTTGTTATCTCCGACTATGCTTCCGGTCTTAACCAGACTGACAACGTTGTCCCGTAACTGTGGATAATGGTTCCCGGAGACGCAGTAATGACTGATGTCTACTTTAATTCCATTGATAGTGGCCCCTAATGGAATTGAGAACCCGTAGTTTTCCCCTTGAAGGTAATTTGTAGTTGCCGACGTATCGTTACTACTTGGTATGTGAACAGTTGCATAAGGCGAACCAGCAGTAGTAATATTCCCTGGGTTTGACCAATCAAACCAACCACTATTCCCAACCACATTAGAACCTGTTCCAGCATCCTTAGATCCGCTTGAAACAACCCACTGTGCATAGACAGGGATATCTGCTGTGACTGCCGTAGATGCTGTAAATGCGGTCCCTGTTCCAGCTGCTGCTGTGTTCCAGTTTGCAAAGGTATATCCTGCCTTGGTCGGAGCTGTGGGCAGTGTTCCTATATTGCCTCCATAGGTAGCTGTCTTGCTGATTGGGTTGGCATCTACATCTCCGGTGTTTTTGTCAAAGGTTACCGTGTAGCTGTTTATCGTCCACTGTGCATAGACCGTGATATCTGCTGTAACTGCCGTAGATGCCGTAAATGCGGTCCCTGTTCCAGCTGCTGCCGTGTTCCAGCTTGTAAAGGTATATCCTGCCTTGGTCGGAGCTGTGGGCAGTGTTCCTATATTGCCTCCATAGGTAGCTGTCTTGCTGATTGGGTTGGCATCTACATCTCCGGTGTTTTTGTCAAAGGTTACCGTGTAGCTGTTTATCGTCCACTGTGCATAGACCGTGATATCTGCTGTGACTGCCGTAGATGCTGTAAATGCGGTCCCTGTTCCAGCTGCTGCCGTGTTCCAGCTTGTAAAGGTATATCCTGC
Organism: uncultured Syntrophomonas sp.; assembly: GCA_964457945.1. GTDB lineage: Bacteria > Bacillota > Syntrophomonadia > Syntrophomonadales > Syntrophomonadaceae > PHAA01. The sequence continues at coordinate 40 of CAYWFX010000004.1, read as the reverse complement.
CTTGGTCGGAGCTGTGGGCAGTGTTCCTATATTGCCTCCA